>DGSV01000049.1 GCA_002394025.1 Bacteroidales bacterium UBA4353 | reverse complement strand
CTAGTGGGACTCGAACCCACGACATTCAGAACCACAATCTGACGCTCTAACCAACTGAACTATAGCCACCATGTAAATTTTGCGACTGCAAAGGTAACACTTTTTTCCGAAACTGCAAAAAAAATCAGTCAAAATTTTAAGAGACTGCATGAGAAAGATAATTAACAACTATATCTCATCATATCTTGTATTTTATGTTAATAACCAAATTTTCAATTAAACCTTACACCCAATTTAGTATCTGCAAGTACTAAATTTACCCCTATTTTAGTACTTGGAAGTACTTTTTGCTGCTTTTTCCACCCCAAAATAGTCGTTTTAGTACCTGCAAGTACTAAAAATGCTCCGATTTTAGTACTTTGAAGTACTTTTTTACCCCATTTCCTTGCCGTTGACAATACCGACATCGGTTACCAAAACCGCATACCATTGTACTTGTTTGGAATGTTGTACTGACAAAATGCTAGGTGTTATAAGGGTTAGTTGGGTATGCAAGGCTAAGGAGTAACAACCATTTACTATTTAATCATTTACTATTTTACAATTGATTTAGCAATTGAGTAATTTTAAAAGTACGGACACGTCGAGAAGAAAAATTTGCATATCTCCGCAAATTTTTCGCTGAAAAGCACACTGTGCTTTTCAGCGCTCGGCTGCGCAGCAGACGCTTTTAAGCGAAGCGCAAAAGAACACCTTAATCAGGCGTGTCCTGCTGCTGAGTCAAGTATGGAGCAAAGAGCAAGGATTTCTACCCCTCCGGCACTGCGTGCCACCTCCCCTTATCGAGTGGAGGAGTGGCTGACGCACATAACCCCTATCGAAGAACTGCCGTGTCAAACACTCCTCCCCTGTCGAAGAAAGGGGTGAAGAAAAATTTGCAATATTTCCGCAAATTTTTCGATGAAAAGCACAGTGTGCTTTTCAGAACACCTTAGTCAGGTGCCCGCAGGGCGGAGGGGTATCACAATTTACTATTTACTCATTTACTATTTAGTGTTAGTGGTGGTGTGCTATTTAATTGATTTTTACAAAGCTAAAGTGTTGACATGGACGCTAGCGATACTTCAATTATCTGTAATTATGAACAATACGGACTGAAAAGCATTCAGCTCTATAGCTTTCAACAGCGCAAACATGTGTTGCTATACGCATTATCCTACATTGCGGAATGGTTGTGCGAGAGAGGGACTTTTTTACCAAATCTACCTTTTTTAACCCACATTTGGTAACAAAACCCCTCAAAACCGCCAACTTCTTTACCAAATCTACACTTTTTCTTGCACATTTGGCGGAAAAGTCGTATCTGCATGATTGCTGCTACGGTATAAACTGACAAGTTTTTCTATGATAAAAGTGTGAATTAAATACATTTTTATCGTGATAAAAGTGTAAGTTATGGGTTATGGCGCAAAAAAAATCAGCTGACCTATGCGGTTCAGCTGATTAGTGATAAGCATGACATTATGTCAGGTGGTATGCGCTGACTATTTTTTTCCGAAGAATTTCATTACTTTGCCCAATAATGGTTTTGCGAGCCACCACATTATGCTTCCCCGTACCGAAGATGTCATTGCCCAGATGCTGGATATCGTGCCCGACACGCTTTGCCATGGTTTCCAAAACTCGTTGAAATGCCTATTCAGAGCCCTCTGCTCACGTGATGAGCGCCTTTCGAGGCGTGCTATATGCCGCCGAAGGTCAGCAATGTTCTGTATGTTGTTGAACTTGGCGTCGCTCATGGTTCTACCTCCTCATTAGATGTTGTTGCCTGACCACCGGATGTTGTTGCCACAGCCGTTGTTGACGGCTGTTGTTGATGTGTGTCAGCGGTGGCTTGCGCCGGCTGTTCCGCAAACAAGATACCGCTCAGAACTTTGACAAGAGGGTTAATCAGTATGCGCTCGCGCATAGCAACAATAACACCCGTAACGACAAGAAATACTGCTCCTATGATGCAGAATGCCCAAGCAAGGCTGATGAAGTTCGACAGCCACATAGCCAAACTTATGGTGAAGTAAGCGAAAGCTATCAGCACCAAAAAGACGCATATCAAAATCAGTATCAGCAGCCCGATGATGAGTGACAACTTTTCCAATAACTCAAGGCGAAGTATGTCATAACGGGTACTGGCGTAATTCTTTACGTCGTCTATTAACTGTTGTATTTTTGAGTCCATTATTCGGCTTTTGGAGCTTCTATCTCGGCATCTTCAACAACTTCTTCCACCGCATCGGCGATGTCTTCCTTGCTGAAATTGGCTTTGAGCTTCTCCATTACTGATTTTACAAATTTTTCAAACTCTTCCTTGCTGAGTTTGATGCCTTTTTCGTCGAGGATAGCGACTACTTGGGCTTTAACCTCGTCGAATTTTTTTGCGATATCCTCGCGTGTTTCTTTACCTGATTTGGGTGCGAAGAGTACGCCCGCCAATGCGCCTGCTACGGCTCCGCCTACAAACGCTAATAAAGCTTTCAATGGATTTTTCATTTCTGTAAATATTTAGAGGTTAATATGATGTTGTACTATCTTATTTTTTTTCCTCAACAATCATGCCAATACTATTCTGACGGTGAAGTATGCGGCATACGCGGCGAGCAGCAGAGCCCCGTGCCAGCGCTTGATTTGGTGCTCCTTATTGCTCATCACGCACAGCCACACCAACACTCCGGCAAGCAGTGTCATCACGGCGTCGGTGCGTATGCCCGCGTATGGCGGCAGGGGATGGATGCATGCGCTCAAACCCAGTATGAGGAATACGTTGAAGATATTGCTGCCTATCACGTTGCCCAGCGCGATGTCAGAGTTATGTTTCATCGCCGCCACCACTGATGTCGCCAGTTCGGGCAGCGAGGTGCCCAGAGCCACTATCGTAACGCCTATCACGGCTTCCGACACTCCGAATGCCCGAGCGAGGTTTACTGCGCCATTGACAATCAGTTCACCGCCGCCGACAAGGGCGCCGAGGCCTGCGATGACGTACACTACGGAGCGCCACACGGAAATCGTGTGCTTATCGCTCGGGGTACTATCGTGAAGCTTCTTGCCGTTGAAGTACGTGATAATCATGTATATGCAGAATATCGAGAGCAGTATGGCACCGTTATACCACATCAGTGAACTGTTGCCCATCAGCACCATCAGCAACACTGCCAAGCCGGCAAGTGCCGCCACAGGAATGTCGAAGCGGCGGGCGTCAGCCGTGGAGGTAATGGGATAGACCATGGATGTGATACCGAGGATGATGAATACATTCATGATATTGGACCCCAACACATTAGTGATGGCAATGTCGGTGCTGCATTCGATGGCAGATATGATGTTTACGACCAGTTCCGGAGCCGAAGTGCCGAAAGCCACTATTGTCAAGCCTATCACGAAGTCGGAGACGTGAAAGCGCTTGGCGAGATTTGAAGCGCCGTCAACAAGTCCGTCGGCGCCCAACACAAGCAGGGTGAAACCCACTATGAGAAATAAAATGTTAATGCCTATACTCATGACTTATACGTTAAAGAGGAAATGCATTATGTCACCATCTTGCACCTGATAGTCTTTCCCTTCGATGCTCATCTTGCCGGCAGCGCGCACCGCGGCTTCTGTCTTGAGGTCTATATAGTCCTGATATTTGATGACTTCAGCGCGTATAAAGCCTCGTTCAAAGTCTGTGTGTATTACTCCGGCGCATTGTGGTGCTTTCATCCCTTCGCGGAATGTCCATGCGCGTACCTCGTCGCTGCCGGCGGTGAGGAAGGTGCGCAAGTTGAGAAGCGCGTAGGCGGCCTTGATAAGACGGCTCACGCCCGACTCTTTGAGACCAAGTTCTTCGAGGAACATCTGACGCTCTTCATAGGTGTCCAATTCGGCTATTTCAGCCTCTGTCTGCGCTGCGAGCACCAGCACCTCGGCGTCCTCGTCCTTGACGGCGGCGCGAACAGCGTCAACATAGGCATTGCCGTTCACCGCGGATGACTCATCAACGTTGCAGACATACATCACGGGTTTTGCGGTAAGCAGAAACAGGTCGTGAGCCGCTTGGCGCTCGTCGGCGCTCTCGAAGGTCACCGTACGTGCTGAACGACCCGAAACAAGGGCTTCGTGATAACGCTCAAGAACACCAAGTTGGATCTTGGCAAGTTTGTCACCACCGGTCTTGGCTTGTTTCTCAACCTTGGCTATACGGCTCTCAACCGTTTCCAAGTCCTTGAGCTGCAATTCGGTGTCTATTATCTCACGGTCACGCACCGGGTCCACGCTGCCATCGACATGAACAACGTTGGGGTCGTCGAAACACCGCAGAACATGAATTATGGCGTCCGTCTCACGGATATTGGCGAGGAATTTATTGCCCAGTCCTTCGCCCTTGCTGGCGCCTTTGACGAGTCCGGCGATATCGACGATCTCTACCGTGGTGGGTATCACGCGCTCAGGATGGCAGAGCTCGGCAAGGCGGTTCAGACGTTCGTCGGGAACGGTGATGACGCCAACGTTGGGTTCTATGGTACAAAACGGAAAGTTGGCGGATTGGGCTTTCGCGTTTGATAAACAGTTGAATAATGTGGATTTGCCTACGTTCGGCAAACCCACTATGCCGCATTGTAATGACATGGTTACTTCGTGTTATGTACTGACACGCCATGGCGTGTCACTGTTAGTTACTTCGTGTTGTTGTGGACACACAGCTGCGTGTCCCTGTTGGTTAGTTGGTGTTGTTGTGGACACACAGCTGCGTGTCCGTACTTGCAATTTACTCAATTACCAAATAACAAAATAAATTGTCTAATAGTAAATTGTCTAATAGTAAATTGTCAAATAGTAAATTACAAATCACTCTTTCTTACCGTATTCTGGTATGGAAATTTTGGTGCCGAAAGCAAGGTCTCCGGCGTCTCCCAATCCGGGTACGATATATTTGTGCTCGTTGAGTTTCGGGTCCACTGTTGCTACCCACAGCGTGAAATTGTCTTCGGGAAACAATTTCTCGAGGTTGTCAAGAGCCTGTTGGCTTGCTATCACAGCCGCAAAATGTACCTTATCGGGTTTTCCGTAGCGTTGCAGGGCGCGGTACGCCAATTCCATGGAGCCTCCCGTGGCGAGCATGGGGTCAACGATAATCAGCGTCTTGCCGGTCAGCTCGGGCGATGCGCTATACTGCACTACTATTTTCAACTCTCCTTCGGTCTGTTCGTCGCGATAGGCTGATACGAAGGCATTATCCGCCTTGTCGAAAACCTCAAGAAAACCTTGGTGCAGAGGCAGTCCGGCGCGGAAGATCGTTGCCAGAACAAGTTCCTCGTCACTGATGTTGACTGTGGCATGACCCAGAGGGGTAGTGACATCCCGGGCTACGTAGTGGAAATGTTTACTCATCTCGTATGCCATCATGTTGCCGATGCGTTCGATGTTGCGGCGAAAACGCATGCGGTCGTTCTGGACATTGACGTCGCGCAGTTCACTCAAGAAATGATTAACGACAGAGTTGGTGTCGGATAAGTTGATGATTTTCATATTTTATGTGGTTTTTTTTTGCATATTAACTGTATTGTTGCCGCCATTGCCGCCGCGAGTACTACGCCTATTGCGTTGGCCGCGATGTCAAGGGGGTCGTAGCTGCGGTAGGGGATGAAGTACTGCAACCACTCAAGGATAGTGCCATAGATTATCATTGCTATGATGGTTGCCGTCCACGCGATACGGCGCTTATTGATGTACTGGTCCGCAAAGAGCAGCAGAGTCGTCATGCCATACATCAGCATGTGCGACCACTTGTCGGCGAGCGAAATCACGCGTAGCGGTTCGGGAATCCCGATAGGCGCAAGGCTCAGTATCGCGACAAGCACCACGATACACCATGACGGTATATATCTCGTTTTACTCAACGTCATAGCGTTCAAAGAGGAAATCGTTATAAGGATAGCGCTCGATATGTATGGCCTTGATATTCTCGTACATCATGGCTTTTAGGCGTTCTATATTCTCTTTCTTCTTGGCAGAGATGAATACGCAGCGGTCTTCGAGGTGACTCATCCACGTCGTTTGCAGTTCCTCCAGACTTCTGTTGCATGCCTGGGCCTCTGTCAGGTCGTCATCATCTTTCTTGACAAAAGTGAAGTCATCAATCTTGTTGAAAACCACGATTGACGGTTTATCGTCGTGCATAATGTCGCGCAGTGTCTCGCACACCACGTTATACTGTTCTTCGAAGTTAGGGTGCGAGATATCTACCACGTGCAGTAGCAGGTCTGCCTCGCGCACCTCATCCAGTGTTGACTTGAATGACTCGATGAGTGTTGTGGGCAGTTTGCGTATGAACCCCACGGTGTCGGAGAGCAAGAAAGGCAGGTTGTCGATGGTTACTTTGCGTACTGTGGTGTCAAGTGTGGCGAAAAGTTTGTTTTCCGCGAATACTTCTGTCTTGGCAAGAAGGTTCATCAGCGTCGATTTGCCAACGTTGGTATATCCCACCAGCGCCACGCGTACCATCTTGCCGCGGTTCTGGCGCTGTGTTGACATCTGCCTGTCGATGTCTTTGAGTTGACTGCGCAGCAGACTTATCCTATTGCGGATGAGGCGTTTGTCGGCTTCTATCTGTGTCTCGCCCATGCCGCGGCTCGTGGCTCCACCACCGCGCTGACGGTCAAGGTGACTCCACATACGACTCAAACGCGGCAGCATATACTGCAGGTGAGCCATCTCAACTTGGGTCTTGGCATAAGAAGTCTGGGCGCGACGCTCAAAAATCTCAAGAATGACAATAGTGCGGTCCATGACACGTACACCAACAATGCGCTCTATATTACGCAACTGCCTGGGCGACAACTCATCATCGAATATCACGGCATTGATGTCATTGTCCTTGACGTAAGACGCTATCTCATGCAACTTGCCCTCGCCGACGTAGGTGCCGGTATTGGCACTGTCAACACGCTGAACGAACCGACGGGCAACATCTATGTCCAATGTGTCGGCAAGAAAACATAACTCATCGAGGTATTCCTTGGTCTGGGATTCACTCTGACGTTGGGTGACAAGACCGACAATAACGGCGCGGGTAGAACTGCCCGATGACAAAGAGGATGCCAGCAGCGGCGATTGGTCAAAAGTATCTTTGTTAGATGACATGTTATTTATTACCTCTTTTTATTACCTCTTATTATTTACTACAAAAGTACGAAGAATTTACCAAATATCACGCATATCACGTTTTTTTTACGTATCTCATGCTTCAAAAATGCCAAAAACACTATTCATAAACCTCTAAAAAATAACCGCATTCCCTTTTCACAAAGAGAATGCGGTCTGTTTGATACACAAACGATATACACTATTAAAAACACAACATTTACGATTATTGATATCCGCCTTGTGGCGGAAAAGCACTGCAAAATTACATCAAATTTCTGAAATAGCAAAATATTTCTGATTTTTTTTATACCTTTGCAATGAAAAATTATTCATGAAGCCGATAATACCTCCTGTTGACAGAGCCATACTTCGGAGCGAGCTCTCCGAAGAGTTGCTAGTACGCCCTTCTAACAAGGGCGGAAATTTGATATATGATTTTCATGCCTCGCAGGCTCCCAATGCCATGCGTGAGATAGGTCGTTTGCGTGAGTTGGCGTTTCGCGGCGGAGGCGGTGGAACAGGTGAAGCTCTTGATATTGACCGCTTTGACATCGAAGAACCATACAGACAACTCATAGTCTGGGACCCCGAACATGAGCAGATAGTGGGCGGGTACCGATATATACTGCTCGCCAACGCGCATATTCTGCCAAGCGGAGAGCCCGATATTGTATCAACACACATGTTCGCCTATAGCGACAAATTTCTCAAAGACTATATGCCGCAATGCGCTGAACTGGGTAGGGCTTTCGTACAACCTATGTATCACGACCCCGCAATGGGCATAAAAAGTATAGTAAGCCTTGACAACCTATGGGACGGAATAGGAGCTTTGGTGTATAACACCCCGAACCTTAAATACATGATAGGTAAGGTGACTATATATCCGGAGTATAATGCTGAAGCCCGTAACCTCATTTACGCTTTTCTTGAAAAGTATTTTCATGATGATGAGCACCTGCTCAAACAGCGCAAGCCTCTTGACATACCTCAAAGCACATGGGATATAGCGCAAAAAACATTCGTCGGCGATGATAAGCAAGCCAACTACTCACGCCTCAAATATGAGGTGCGCCAAATGGGAACACTCACACCACCGCTGTTCAACGCCTATGTCGGTCTGAGTGATACCATGCGAACTTTCGGCACGGGAATTAATGACGAATTCGGAAATATATACGACACGGGAATAATGATAACCATTGACGATATATTCCCCGAGAAAAAAGAAAGATATATAGCCTCTTATGCCGTATATAAGCAAAACAAGAACGCAGTATCCAATACGCAGTAAATAATTGACCGCAAACGCCTCCATAGTACTCTATAACACACCTCAGCAGTTAGTCAGCGAGGCGGTGGATAATTTGCGCCAATGCCCGGATATCAAAGAAATATATCTTATTGATAACAGCCCGCGCGGCGAGGCATATATGCTCAATAATGTGCATTATATCCATAACCGCCGCAATCTCGGTTATGGTCGCGCTCACAACATAGCCATCAAGCAGACCTTGGCATCAGATATCCCGCTGCACCTTGTGCTCAATGCCGACGTGCATTTCACCGCTGAAACCATCAGTCGCTGCATCAACGTTATGGAGCAAAACCCCGACTACGGACAGCTTATGCCCAAGGTCTTTTATCCCGACGGCACAGTGCAGTATCTCTGCAAACTGCTCCCTTCGCCCCTCGACCTCTTCGGACGGCGTTTCTTGCCTCATAAACTGATAACAAAACGTTTGGAGAAGTTCGAGATGCGCCCGACAGGCTATGATAAAATCATGGACGTGCCTTATCTTTCAGGATGCTTCATGATGTTGCGATGTGATGCTCTGCGTAAGGTGGGACTCTTCGACGAGCACTATTTCCTCTATCCCGAAGATGTGGACCTCACAAGGCGTATTCATCGCTACTATAAAACGGTGTTTTATCCCGATATCAGTGTCGTTCACGACCATCGGCAGGAATCATATCACTCATGGCGTATGGCTTGGATTCATTTCGTTAACATGGCATGTTATTTCAATAAATGGGGTTGGAATACCCTAACGGACCGTGAACGTAAAGCCTTCAACCGCAGGGCCATCGAAGAGAATTTTCCTCCCGAATGGCACGAATGAAAATTGTAAAAATCATGTTTGAATTTCAAGATTTCATATCCCGTATCAACGGAATGCAGATTTTTTCTGCAACGATAGTGTTATTCGCTATCATTGATATTTTAGGTTCAGTGCCTATCATTCTCAACTATCAGGCAAAAGGCGTGAATATCAGTCCGACAAAGATTACGACTGTCTCACTAATCTTTATGTTGCTATTTCTGTTTGGCGGAGAGTTGGTGCTCCGCTTGTTTCATGTCAGTGTAGAAGCCTTTGCTGTAGCCGGCAGTTTGGTGCTGATGATTATGGCGATAGAAATGGTATGCGACGTTGAGATTTTCAAAAATAACGGTCCTGAAAGTGTGTCGAGCATAGTGCCTATAGCATTCCCGCTTGTTGCCGGTCCCGGAACATTCGTGGCGCTCATATCACTGCATGCCGAGTATGACATGATAAACGTGCTGCTGGCGCTGGCAATCAATATGCTGTGGGTGTTCTGCGTACTGGCTGCCACGAAACCCATACAGAAGTTTCTCGGCGAAGGAGGTATATATATAATGCGGAAATTCTTCGGAGTGATACTCATGGCGATATCCGTCAAACTCTTCGCCACCAACCTGCATGTGATGATGCAGTAATAAAAAAAGCTTTTTAATAATTTTTTTTAATAGATATTCTTATGATTAACGCACAAGACATTAAGATGGGCACTTGCATTAAGATGGACAATGCCCTGTATTTCGTAATCGACTTCCTGCACGTAAAACCCGGCAAGGGCAATACTTTCATGCGCACCAAGCTGAAAAATGTCGTTGACGGTCGTGTTCTCGAACGCCGTTTCAATATAGGTGAAAAACTCGAGGACGTGAGAGTGGAACATCGCCCATACCAATACCTCTATCAAGAAGGTGACGAATATGTATTCATGAATCAGGAAACCTTTGAGCAAGTCAATATCGCCCACGACCTGATTACCGGTGTTGATTATCTCAAAGAAGGTTTTGTGGTTGACGTGGTATCCGATGCCACAAGCGAGACGATACTATACGCCGAACTTCCCACCAAGGTCGAGCTGCAGGTAACTTACACAGAACCCGGACTGAAAGGCGATACGGCCACTAATACCCTAAAACCGGCTAAACTGGAGACAGGCGCGGAAATACGCGTGCCGCTGTTTATCAACGAGGGCGAAATAGTTCGCGTTGATACTCGTGACGGCAGCTATGTGGAACGTGTAAAACAGTAAAAACCGCATGACCGTCTAACAGAACGGCTATCAAGCCGTTAGCTAGAGCATTGATTTTCAGGGCACGCAGCAGCGTGCCCTTTTTTCTAGTATTTCTAGCATTTCTAGCATTTCTAGCATTTCTAGCATTTCTGGCATTTCTAGCATTTCTAGCATTTCTAGTTAATCTAGCATTTCTAGTTGTTCTAGAGAGAAAAAAAACAAAAAAAATCAAAAAAAATGTTGCATTTGAAAATTTTTTCATAACTTTGCAGTCGGAAAACAAGCAAAAGCGTTATTAATAGGTCATAAAAGTGAACTGGTTATATCGTTTTGTCATATATCTTTTCGTTAATGCCGCTCGTATCACTCTCAACGACAGCATGATGGATTCGAGTTCCGACTACCGCGATAATCTTTTGGCGGTAAACGAGGCTCTCGAAATGACTTATGTTCCCCAGACCTCAGATAGCGGACTGACCTTGTATAACACCATCTCTTTCTATGACAACACTCGCGTCAGCGGAGAGAACGGATTTATCGATTACCTATTAAAAGAACTGCGCCGGTTGATGCACCAAATCACCGATTTGCCCGAGAAACACCGCGCAAGACTCAGATTCTCCTCAGACTAGTATCGTTTTCATGACAGCCCTTGGTGCGTCCAGGCGGTTGCCTATTGTTATGTCCGCAATAGTGCGGCGATAATGTCGCTTAACTATGCTGATATACAAGGCAATAGCAGATGTAAACCAAGGGTGTACGCTATATGTGCGCTCATATTAAGACGCATAGTAATACCAAGATAGTAAAATAAAACATCAGTAGATATGAAAAAACTCTTTACCACCATTATTACACTAATCACCACATTGCTCCTGCAGGCGCAATGCAACACCCTGCTCTTCAATGACGAGACAGAGCACTCGTTTTCCGTCGTAAACCTTTCGTCATACGAGATACCGGGCATCGAAGACCCCGGACAAGCAGCCTTTGGTCAAAGCGGAATCAGTTCACGCGAATTCATAGAAATAAACCTCGGCGGCAAGCCTGCTGACAAACTTAGCTTTGAAGGCGCCACGTCCAATAGTTCGATAGGTAAAATAATCAATGTAGGCGTGTCAACCAATAACGGCGAAAGTTATGAAAAAATTTTCCAGACAGATGCCTTGAGCGAAGATTATTCTTTGCTGAGTGACATTCAACTGCCTGAAAACGTAACAAATATCGTTTTCTACACTCTCAAGAGCCAGTGGGCAACGCTCAATAAGCGCGTCACCAACATCAAGATTACTCAAAAGACCTTCCTGACCGCCATCAGCGCTAACCCTCAAGCGTTTGAAATCAACTATGGCGAAGAACAGGACATCAACTATGAGTTCAAGTACAGCAACCTCCCCGAAGCCATTCAGGTAACGTCTTCCAGCGATGCCATCACAGTGTCTGAGACGAGCATAGGCTCCGGCTGCGGCGACTATCAGGCTTCATATCAGCTGGTTATCACCGTTAACGCTTCGGCTGCCGGAACATACAATGAAACTGTTACCCTGCAGGCCGGTAACTACAGCCTCGTGATACCGGTTAACTACACAGTTCCTGTGCCTTACACCATAGCCTCACTGCCAACAGTGTCTAACCTTGAGATCGGACAATCACTCAGTCAGGCAACATTCGAAGGCGGCGTGGTATCCACAGCCGGTCATTTTGAATGGGTTGATGGCACAATCGTACCAGAGGTGGGAGAGATGCAAGCCTTCGCGGCAATCTTCGTGCCCGACAACGCGGCATATCCCGTACAAAACGTGGAACTTTACGTAACAGTAACCAAAAAAGCTCAGGAAATTCAATGGGATTTTAACCAAGATATTATTTATGTCGGTGAGCAGCTCACCCTTGCTGCGGCAGCCACGTCAGGACTTGACGTTACATACAGCGTTAATGACCCGGCGCTTGCTTCCATAGAAAACAATGTGCTTACCGCTCTGGCGACCGGCGAATTGGAAATCACAGTGTCACAAGTCGGCAACGACCAGTATATGCCTGCTCAGACCATCGTCGTGTACCTCACGGTTGAAGAACCCGTCGTCCTAAAACAAGACCAGACAATCACTTGGAATCAGGACCTCGACAATCTGAAAGTTGGTGACAGGGTAAGCCTCACCGCCGAAGCGTCATCAGGACTTGCTGTTGAATATCAGCTCGCTGACGAGAACATAGCTCACCTTGATGGAACAGAACTCGTCGCCGATGCTGAAGGAACGGTGATGATATATGCCATGCAGGCAGGTGATGACACCTACAACGCAGCCGAAAACTTCGTGAAATTCGTCGTTATCAGCGCCCAACCCGACAAAGAAAACCAGTCTATCGTTTGGGAACAAGACTTCGACATTCTCCATGTTGGTGATGTGGTAGAACTTACAGCTACCGCAACTTCAGGTCTTGATGTAGAGTATAGCGTCAATGACGAAACACTTGCCACCATCGATGGTAATACGCTAACCGTTCTCGCCGTCGGCGAACTGGAAATCTACGCTTCGCAATCCGGTAACGAGCAATATGAAGAGGCGCCGCAGGAAATACGCTATGCCACCATAGCTCTCGCCGACGCCCTTGAAGAACTCAACGCCGACGCCATGGTACTCGTACGCGACAATAGCGTTACCGTAAGTGCCGACAAACTCACCAAGGTACAACTCTTTGCCGCTAACGGACAACTCATAGCCGGCGGCGAAGGTCATAACACGATCACCATCAACATCGCAGCGCACCAAGGTGTTCTGATGATGGTATGCCATATCAACGGACAGCGCATGAGCCGCAAAATCGTGGTTCGATAACCGTGCGCCCAACCCGTACTAAACCCTTAACAAATTAAAATAGTATCTTTAGCACTAAACCTTAACTATTGAGAAGGGCGGACCGTGAGGCCCGCCCTCTTTCGTTATATATACGCGGCAATGCCGACAAGCGGGCACACACGGTGCCCTGTCCGCCAAAAATAGGCGATAAATGTTACTTGTGTGCCCCAAAACGTAGATTGTTTTTTTGGGGGGCACGGGTTAAACGAATATCAGCAAAAGTTTGCTGTTTCATAAACATTTATTAACTTTGCGGTGTATGTGCCCGCATGTTTTTGTGTGATAGAAAAAGCATTTCAATGGAAAACAATTTACCAAATAAAACTATTATGAAAAAGCTCTCGGTGTTTTTTATCCTTTTCACATTGCTGTCATTGTGCTGTTATGGCAAGGACGGCGTGCTTCCGGGTAAGTTTGCGATAGCTGAAGGTAGGTACATCCATTTCTCGCAAGGCAACCTCCAGTATCAGGCTTCGACAAACACATGGCGCTTCGCTGAACAGCAATGGTATTATGTTGGCGATGCCACAGATGGTTTAGTATATGAAAATGGTGTGAAATCTGATAACGGCAAAATATCTTCTTCATACAATGGTTGGATAGACCTTTTCGGTTGGGGCACAAGTGGTTGGGACAGCGGTGCAAAAGCCTATCAGCCGTGGGAAGCAAACAACAAGCATGCTGACTACTATCCGGGAGGCGACTACACCAACAACCTCACCGGCGCGTACGCCAACGCCGACTGGGGTGTTTATAATCAAATAAGCAACGGCGGCAACAAGTCTGGCATATGGAGGACTCTCACGGGTGTAGAGTGGCAATATCTGTTCAAGCACCACGTTCGAGGGCAGGCTACAGTGAACGGCGTTCACGGCTATGTGCTGCTGCCGGAAGGTTGGAGCACGCCTGAAGGGCTTGATGATTTTGTCGGGAAACCAAACAACTGGACTACGAACGTCTATACTGAGCAGCAGTGGCAGGCCATGGAGCTTGCCGGAGCCGTGTTCTTGCCGTGCGCGGGCGGTCGCAGCGGCTCAAGAGTGCTCAGCGTTGGTCATGTATGCCATTACTGGTCAGCATCGCAACATAGTGAGGAAGGCGCGCACGACATAAGTTTCTCCGAAAACAAAGCCGGCAGCAACCATTGCAGCGGTTGCGGCTATGGCCAATCGGTACGCCTTGTGCAAGACGTGAAGTGATGCGCAAAGAAATAATTATTAGGCTTGACAAAGCCTACAGGATGTTTACCAATCAGGGTCGCGGATCATTCCGCAGCCCTGATTTTTACTTGTGGTCATGGAGCTTTCATGAACTCCTGCTCTACGCAGAGTTGCCTTAGGTGCCGCCGGTAGCCTCATTTTTGCCGTCTGCGAAAAAATGCGTAACTTTGCAGTTTGATATTAAGTTAGTAAACCATTTATTTATGCAAGACATCCGTAACATAGCTATTATAGCTCACGTTGACCACGGCAAGACGACACTAGTTGATAAAATGCTCATGGCAGGTCACCTCTTCCGCGATAATGAGGCGACAGGCGAACTCATCATGGATAATAATGAACTGGAACGCGAACGCGGCATTACCATACTTGCCAAGAACGTGTCAATAACCTATAAGGGCACCAAGATAAACATCATCGACACTCCGGGGCACGCTGACTTCGGCGGCGAGGTGGAGAGAGTCCTTAATATGGCTGACGGCGTGCTGCTGTTGGTAGATGCTTTCGAAGGACCTATGCCACAGACACGTTTCGTCTTGCAGAAAGCGCTGCAGATGAACCTCAAACCGATAGTGGTCATCAATAAAGTTGATAAACTCAACTGCCGCCCCGACGAAGTGCAGGAGATGGTCTTCGACCTGATGTTTAACCTCAACGCTACCGAAGACCAGCTCGACTTCCAAACCCTCTACGGCAGTGCCAAAAACGGATGGATGAGTACCGACTGGCGCAAACCCACAACAGATATCACGGCTCTGCTTGATGCCATTATCAAATATATACCTGCTCCCGAATACCTCGAAGGAACACCACAGATGCTCATCACCAGTCTCGACTATTCAAGCTACGTAGGACGTATCGCCGTAGGTCGAGTACACCGCGGCACACTGCGCGAGGGCATGGACGTAACGCTCGTCAAACGCGACGGCACGAAACTCAAACGCCGTATCAAAGAGCTGCATACCTTTACAGGTCTGGGACGCACAAGAACAGCCGAAGTGTCTTCAGGCGACATCTGCGCGCTGGTTGGAATCGATGACTTCGAGATAGGAGATACCATCTCCGACGCTCTTGAACCGGAACAGCTCACGCCAATCACGGTTGATGAACCAACAATGTCTATGGTGTTCACTATCAACGACTCCCCGTTCTTCGGACAAGAAGGTAAGTTCGTCACAAGCCGGCATATCCACGAGCGCCTTATGCGAGAACTTGACAAAAACCTTGCATTGCGTGTTGAGAAAAATCCCGAACAGGATATCTGGCATGTGTATGGCAGAGGCGTTATGCACCTGTCAGTACTCATCGAAACCATGCGCCGTGAAGGCTATGAACTGCAAGTGGGGCAGCCTCAAGTCATATATAAAACAATAGACGGACAAAAATGTGAACCTATTGAAGAACTGACAGTTAATACACCTGAAGAATGCAGCGGAAAAATCATTGAAACCATAACGCAACGCAAAGGTGAGATGCTCAGCATGGAAAAAGTCGGCGACCGCATACAACTCGAGTTCGAGATACCTTCACGAGGCATCATGGGACTTAATAACTTCGTACTCACTGTGTCAGCCGGTGAAGCTATTATCGCGCACCGCTTCAAGAACTATCAGCCTTATAAGGGTGACATACAAAAACGCAATAACGGCTCGCTGGTAGCCATGGAGTCCGGTACGGCATACGCCTACGCCCTCGACAAACTGCAAGACCGCGGACGTTTCTTCATCAACCCCCAGGACGAAGTTTATGCCGGACAGGTGGTTGGCGAGAATAACAAAGAAGGCGACATACCCGTCAATGTCACTAAAGCCAAAAAACTCACCAATATGCGCTCTAAGTCAGCCGACGATAAAGCGGTACTGCCACCGCCTATTATCTTCAGCCTCGAGGAAGCACTGGAATATATCAAAGAAGACGAATATGTTGAACTCACACCAACACATCTGCGCATAAGAAAAATAATACTTGACGAAACGGAACGCAAACGCCAGCGACTCAAACAAGAGGCATAAATGTGGAGCGACCTGAAATCGTAAAATCCATTAGAAATGCTCTTAATGACGTTCCACTGCAGTCTGAGGATGGTGAGTGACACCCCAAACCATGAGCACATTAACAGATGATTTTGTCTAAAGACATAGATACCGGATTGTTCCATCTTGTTGGTGATGTTGCCGATGAGATGGGTTTGGAGTGTTATGTGATAGGCGGATGGGTTCGCGACCTGTTTCTTCATCGCCGTAAAGAGTCGCCGGATATTGATTTCGTATGCGTAGGCGATGGAATAGACCTTGCAGCTCATGTTGCGCGGCGTTTGGGCAAAGGCGCGCACTTGAGCGTTTTCAAACACTATGGTACAGCACAGGTCAAGTATCGCGGTACGGAACTCGAATTCGTCGGAGCACGCAAGGAGAGCTACCATGCCGAGAGCCGAAACCCCGATGTCGTACCGGGAACACTACGAGATGACCAACTCAGACGCGATTTCACTATCAATGCCATGGCGATATGCCTCAATAAAGACCGCTATGGAGAACTTCTTGACCCTTTTGACGGACTCTATGACCTTGAGGACTTAGTAATCAAAACACCCACAGACCCCGACATCACATTCTCTGACGACCCGCTACGAATGATGAGAGCAGTCAGATTCGCCTCACAACTGGGATTCTTCCTCAATACTGAAACATTCAATGCCATAGAAAAAAACCGTGAGCGAATAAAAATTATTACCGTGGAACGCATTGATGACGAGCTGAATAAGATATTACTCTCGCCGCGCCCATCGGTGGGACTTAACCTGCTCCATAAGACGGGACTCATGCCACTCATATTGCCCGAAGTGGCGGCTCTGGCGGGAGTTGAAACACAAGAAGGGCACGGACATAAAGACAACCTGCAGCACACGCTGATGGTTGTTGATAACGTTGCCAAAGAGTCTGATAACCTGTGGCTTCGATGGGCGGCACTGCTGCATGATATCGGTAAAGCAAAGGTGAAACGCTACGATGCCAAACAAGGATGGACATTTCATAACCACGACTTTACGGGACAAAAAATGGTCCGTCAGCTATTCCGACGCATGAAAATGCCTCAAAACGAGAAAATGGACTATGTAGCCAAACTCGTCGGACTACACATGAGACCCATAAACCTCGCCGATGAAGGTGTCACAGACTCCGCAATACGCAGGCTGCTCTTCGACGCCGGAGATGACATAGACGACCTGATGATACTCTGCAACGCTGACATAACGAGCAAAAACCCTGAAAAGGTAAAGCGTTACCGCAATAACTACGTGATAATAAAGCAGAAACTCGTTGATATTGAAGAAAAAGACCGCATACGCAATTTCCAACCTCCAGTTGACGGCAACGAGATAATGAAGCTCTTTAATCTGCCACCATGTGCGCTTGTCGGAGAACTCAAAACAGCACAAAAAGATGCCATACTCGATGGTATAATACCCAACGAACACGATGCAGCGCTGCAATTCGTAACCGAACAATACCGGAAAGTAATGGGTAATTAACTTACGCCTGCCAACTCAGCAAAAAATCATTTTTTGCTGATGACATTTGGAGATAAAAACTAACAAAAAACGCAAGTTTTTTGTTGCTGTAGGGAAATACGTTTGAATGAAATTTTGGTACTGTCGAAATCGCCATGAATTATGATATAAAATGAAAGCGAAACCATTTATCAAATGGGTTGGCGGCAAAACACAACTCATTGACCAACTCGAAGCACTGCTTCCTGCTGACTTTGACAAATGGGAGAATGTCACTTACATTGAACCGTTTGTCGGCGGAGGAGCTATGCTCTTTTATATGTTGCAGACACACTCCAACATCAAGTCAGCTATCATTAACGACATTAACCCCGACCTTACCACGTGCTATAAAGTTGTGCGTGATAATCCTTCGGATTTAGTCAACTCTTTACAAGAGGTTCAAAAAGGGTACTATGCACTCAAAACCGAGGAAGAGCGTAAAGCCTTCTTCATGGCTATGCGTGATGAGTTTAACACTAAATCATTAAATCCAATTCGTAACACTACATTATTCTTCTTTCTAAATCGCACTTGCTTCAACGGCTTGTACAGAGTAAATAAGGCGGGTTTATTTAATGTGCCGTTTGGTAGATATGAAACACCATTGATTTGTGATCCGAACACCATTTATGCGGATAGTGAATTGTTGCAAAATGTGGAGATTCTTACGGGTGATTACCAACAAACATTAGAGAAAGCAAAAGGACAAGCGTTTTTTTATTTTGACCCGCCTTATCGCCCCCTCAACAACACTAGCAGTTTCAACGACTACACCAAAGAAGCGTTTAACGACCTGGCACAACGCCGTTTGAAAGAGTTTTGCGATAAAGTAGAAGCTGCTGGTTACAAGTTTATGTTGAGTAACTCCGATTGTGCAGACATGTTCTTTGATGACTTATACTTGCAATATGTAATAGACCGTGTGTGGGCATCGAGAAGCGTAAATGCCAACGCAAGCAAACGCGGCAAACTTACAGAGATTCTTGTACATAACTACCAAGATACTAAACAACTTAAATTAGCGGTATAATATGGCAGCACATACTAAAGAACAATTTGATTTGTTTATGACTCAATTATGGGAGACAAATGCCCCATTAAGTTTTTATTGCGATTTCCCAAAAATTAAGAAAAATGTAAGGGATATAGAAATTAGTCTTACTACCCTAAATTATTTGATTGGAAAAGAAGATCTTAGAGGAGCAGTAGAAGCATTGTGGGAAAGAGACCCAAGAGTTTTTGATGTGATGGATATATTGATCGCTACGCGAAATAAAGATAATAAAAAATATGTAGATATAGACGACCAGATATATCCTATTCATGGACTATTCCGTTCGGTTGATGGTATAATGAAATTCCTCGCAGAAACAGGACTTGCAAATGTTCTTCAAAGCAAGGATATTAAGAATCTTGTTGACTATGTATTTGGCGTAGAAACAGGTCTTGATACAAATGCCAGAAAGAATAGAAGCGGCGATATTATGGAAAAACTTGTTGCACGTATTTTTACAAAAGCAGGTCTTTCTTATCGTGAGCAAGTTTCCTCGCATGAGTTTCCAACTATTTCTGTGGTGCTTGGTGCAGACCAAAAAGTATTTGACTTCGTTGTCCAAACACCAATAAAAACGTACTTAATAGAAGTGAATTTCTATTCGGGTGGTGGCTCTAAACTGAATGAGGTGGCACGTTCCTATACTGATGTTGCACCTAAAGTGAATGGTGTACAGGGCTTTGAATTCGTTTGGGTCACCGATGGTGTAGGCTGGAATAGTGCACGCAATAAGTTGGAAGAAGCGTTTGCGGCTATACCAAGCATTTACAATCTAACTACAATAAACGAGTTTATATCTAAAATTAAATAGTATGGCAGTAAAAAATGTCTATACGCACGCTATTGATTTAGCTCTGCTGAGCATCAAGAATGCACCTCGCGAGGAATTCGCCGGGAAAGTTAGAAACATCGAGTATCGCGGGTACGAGGTAGAGCAATGTAGGGATGGCAGAAAGATCGTCATTACTAAGCCTGGAGGGAAAAAAGTCTTTGGTCGTCCCTATAAGGAAGATATATTGGTGTTTATTTATAATCCAGAGGACAATTCACTTTGGCAAATTTCTCACAAACAAATATTAGAGGATATAACCGCTAAATGTGAAGAAAAACCAGAAGAAGCGAAAAAATTTATATCTCTATTAAAACGCGCTTGTAATGGTGAAGAGCCTAACGATTTTATTGAGGAAATCTATGCCCTTTCATTCGAATCGGGCGAGCAGCCAGAAGAATTGATTAAGGCTTACAAATGGATTTGGGGACAAGAAGATGTCAATTACCCTACAGGACAAGGACGTTATAAGTCTTGGGTTGAATATGAAAAATTATTAAAGGACTTATAATGATCCTATCGCCAACATATCCCGACTTCCGTATCATGCAAGGTGATTGTATGGAACGGCTGAAAGAGATAGAGGACAACTCTATCGATGCTATTTTTGCCGACCCGCCATACTTCCTGAGTAACGGTGGAATAAGTGTGCATAGTGGAAAACAAGTGTGCGTGGACAAAGGCGATTGGGACAAAGGCGGCACACCCGAATATATCTACGAGTTTAACCGCCGTTGGTTGGAACTATGCCGACCAAAACTGAAAGAGAACGGCACAATTTGGATTAGTGGTACACACCATAACATACATGTTGTTATGCGCTGCTTGCAAGAACTCGGCTACAAAGTACTCAACACGATTACTTGGCAGAAAACCGACCCGCCACCCAATTTGTCGTGCAAGTATTTCAATTTCTCTACCGAACTTATTATATGGGCACGAAAGCATGAAAAGAAAACGCATAAGTTTAACTATGAGACCATGAAACAACTGAATGGCGGTACTCAAATGACAGATGTGTGGCGTATTCCGGCAGTTGGTTCGTGGGAGAAACTGCAAGGCAAACACCCGACGCAAAAACCACTCCGGCTGCTATATAGAATCATCCTTGCTTCAACGAACGAAGGTGATACTATCCTTGACCCATTTAGTGGTTCTGGCACAACCGGTATTGCTGCCAATTTGTTAGGACGCAAATATATCGGCATTGAGCAAGAACCACAGTTCGTAGAGTTATCTTTGCATCGTCGCCAAGCGTTGGATGATGAACTGGCTCGTAAAAAACTATATGACAAAATACGCGAGAATGGGCAAGAGGCAACGGTTTTAGTGAACCACATGCGAGAAAAAGACCGCGAATTAGCAATGCAATTCGGCATTACCTATACACGCGCTGGTGACAGCAAAGGTTCCTTATTAGTCAAAGAGGGTTTCGAGCGTCTTGGTTATATTTGCTTACACACTAACGGTGACAATCCACAGTTATTTAAGCTGATAAAGAAAGGTTTTCAAATATGGACTGCCGAAGCGTTGAGGAATTTAGGTTTTAGTGCTGAAAATGCGCCGTATTATGCTGTGTTACGTTTTGAACCGCAAAAGCCTATTATGTTCGACCGACAACTTGACATACACATACATAAGAAAAAATATACGCAAGTGGCACATATTGAACCATTGGGACATTTTATAAGCATAAAGTAATACTATGTATAAATGAAAAACATATGGCTTGCATAATTCCTGAAAATCGTTTACCTTTGCCGTTGTATTATAAAAATTAATAACCAATAAAAATCTTTTTTTTTATAAAGTGTCATTTTACGTTATTATATCGTTGGTTTTAAGCGTTTTGCTGCTTGCTGTGTCGGGTTTTGTGTCGGCTTCCGAGGTTGCTTTTTTCGCCCTTACGCCCACGGATCTTGACGATTTTCGTGCCTCGGAAGGCAAGCGTGAGCAACGAGTGCTGGAACTTCTTGAAAATCCTGAACGCCTGTTGGCAACGATACTCATCGCCAATAATTTCGTCAATATCGCGCTCATAATTCTGCTCACGTATGTCGTGAACACCGCTCTGGGCAGCATGATGACACCGCTCTTGGCATTTCTCATCGAGAGTGTGCTGATAACGTTCCTGCTGCTCATGTTCGGCGAAATCATGCCCAAGATTTACAGCAACCAGAACGCCCGCCGTATGGCGCTGCGAGCCGCAACACCCATGGCGGTGCTCAATGCCGTATTCAGCCCGTTGAGTAAGATACTGGTCAAATCAACAGCGATAGTAAGCCAGACAAAAAATCATCAGCATAGTGACCTGTCAATGGAGCAGCTCGGAGAAGCACTATCACTCACTGCCGACACCCCGGAGCAGGACAAAGACATGCTCGAGGGGATTATACGCTTCGGAAACATTGCCGTGGAGGATATTATGTGCCCGAGGGTAGATATTGTGGATATTGATATCAAAGCTTCGTATAAAGAGGTGCTCGCCACTATAGTTGAGTCAGGATATAGCCGAATACCAGTATATTCCGGCACCAACGATAATATCAAGGGCGTGCTCTATAGTAAGGATATATTGCCGCATATCGATGACGCGGAAAACTTTCGCTGGCAGGCACTGATACGTCCGGCATACTTCGTGCCGACATCGAAAAAAATCGATGACCTGTTGCGCGAATTTCAGGAAAACAAGGTGCACCTCGCAGTCGTAGTGGACGAGTATGGTGGTACGGCGGGATTGGTCACCATGGAAGATATACTCGAGGAAATAGTGGGCGACATTAGTGATGAATATGATGATGAACAACCCAATTATCAGAAAATTGACGATCATACCTATATCTTTGAGGGAAAAACGCTCCTCACCGATTTCTTTCGCTGGACAGACATTGACGAACAAGAACTTGAAGACATCACGGAAGAGGCTGAAACACTTGCCGGACTGGTGCTTGAAATCAAAGGCGAGATACCAAAACGCGGCGAGAAAATCAGTTACAGACATTATACCTTTGAGGTTATTAATGCCGACAAACGCCGTATAAAACAGTTAAAAGTGACTTTTTGAGCCATGAAATTTCAGCATTTAATATATTTGCTCACACTTGTCGCAATGCTCTCGTGCGGCAAGGCGCCCACTCCCAAACCGTATGGCTACTATCGCATAGCTGTGCCGGATACGGCATACGCCATATACCACGACGCCTCGTTGCCATACAGTTTTGCCCTGAGCTCCAATGCTTATGTTGAGAAACAAGATAGCGCAGGGTGGATAGACATCGTGTATCCGACCCTTAATGCCAAGATTTACTGCACATATCACCCCATAAAGGGTAATCTCAGACAGTTGTCCGACGATGCCAACGGCTTTATCTACAAACATGCCGTTATGGCCAATTCAATACCCGAACAAGGCTACGAAGACCCCTTAAGGAACGTCTATGGCGTGTTCTATGACCTCAAAGGCAATACAGCATCTCCTTTACAGATTGTTCTTACGGACTCCACGCGTCACTTCTTCCGAGCCGCGCTTTACTATTACGCCACACCCAATCAAGATTCGCTGCAACCCGTTACTGACTATATGCGGGCAGATATCCGTCACCTAGTAGAAACACTGCAATGGACAGAATGATAAGTAAAAAAAACTTGGCGCTTACTATGCTCTTGTTGAATGCCTTTATTATGGCTGCCAACGATAGCATACCGGTGGTAGTACACCCTGTTGTCGGAACTACCGCCATGACCAAGGACCTGTCTGTCACCCTTGTGGCGAAAATACAAAATCTTGCCGTCAACCCCGTGCGCGACAGCGATATCAAGTCCCCCAAGTCGGTTAATATCGCCCCTGGCGATAGTGTTTTCTTCATTAACTCCCTCGAGGGATGTCGCACACCTGTCTATAGGCTCTCTGATCTGCAAAAACTCTATACCATACGTCACCATTTCACAGCCGCCGACAGTTCTTTGTGGTTCGATGACGGCATGACGTTCACTTTCAGCGATGAGCATGAGTCGCCACACGTGTTCGGAGGCAAACCCGTCGAGGGAACATTCTCGCATTCAGGGCGCTATTTCTGGGTGCCATATTACCGACGAACGTATGACACCAATGCCCAAGAACCTTCGGCAATGGCGGTGATAGACACAAAGAGGCAATGCATCGTGAGAGTCTTCAATACCAGCGTTCTGCCAAAGATGGTGGCCACGTCTCACGACGGAAAAACCATAGCGGTAACACACTGGGGCGACAACACGGTATGCACTATCGACTGCCATGACGCTAATCCTGCCCGTTGGCGATATACCAATGAGTATGTCGTTGATTATCGATTTGTTGTTCATGCTCCCAAGGATTCTGTCATCAACCGCGATATGGGTAGCGGCAATGCCCTGCGCGGCACCCTCTTCACTCCCGATGACCGCTACTTGCTGGTTGGATGTATGGGAGGCTCGGGGGGCATTGCGGTAATAGACTTGCAGCAGCATAAGTACCTCGGCAGACTCACGGGCATGATGCAAAATCTTCGGCATATGATTATTAGTGGCGATTATATATACCTCTCTATCAATAGTAAAGGCTATGTGCAGCGACTGCCGCTCACAAATCTGTATGCTGCCATAGACAATTTTGCCAATGGAAAAAAAGTAGTGCCGGTGAATGGTTGGCAAAGTGCCAAGGTAGGCGCCGGAGCACGCACAATATGCGCGTCACCCGATGGCAGGTTTATCTTCGCGGCTTGCAATTTCAGCAACTGCGTATCGGTGGTTGACGCACGAACCATGAAAGAGGTCATACGCATCGCAGCGGACTCGTATCCCGTAGGAATGGATATCACTTCCGACGGCAAGACGCTCATCGTCACTTCGCAGGGCAGAAGAGATAAAGGTGGTAATAGTGTAGATATATTCAGTATCAAATGATTAGAAAGTTTATTATAGTATTGTTCATAACATTTTGTCATCTTGCTGCCGCCCAGCAGGATAGCGCGGTATATCATCACCTCACACCGCGTCAGGCTGCCGATAGTTTGATAGCCGTTGCCAAAGAATATATCGGTACGCGCTATCACTATGGCGCTCAGGGACCTACAGCTTTCGACTGCTCAGGGTTCACGAGTTATGTCTATCGTCAACTGGGTATCACCATCAGTCGTTCGTCGAACCTTCAAGCCACTGACGGCAGAGCTGTCGAAGGTCCGCTGTCACATCTGCAAAAAGGCGACCTTGTGATATTCGGTGGCAGAAGAAGCGCGGGGGCGATAGGTCATGTAGGTATCTTTATGGAAATGGACCCCGATGGCAAGTCATTCTCGTTCATCCATGCCGCCAATGGCGGGGGAGTGAAAATCTCGCACCTCAACGAACGCTACTATCAAGACCGCTTCCTTGGCGCACGACGTATCCTGCCTGACTTTTGCCAGCATTGTCCCGAAACAAAGGATACGATACACAATACTATGATTGATAAGGTGATAAACGTTCCTCAGGTGCAAAGTATCGCCCTTGACAGTGCTTATACTATAATCCTGATGGACACCACCGGCCATTGGACCTACGTCACCGCCGATGGCGAACTTCTGGAACCGGATAGCGCCACTTACATAGTGTTGCAAGGTGATAACTGGCGCAGCGTGCAACATTCCAGCGTTATCATACCATCGCTCACTCATAAAAAGAAGCCTGCGCAACAAACCTCGACGTCATCAACTTCTGACGCCGCGGCGCAGTATCACACCATAGTGCAGGGCAATACATTATCATCCATAGCGCGACGCTATGGCACTTCAGTCAGCAGACTATGCCAACTTAATAATATCACCGTAAATACCACCCTGCGTATTGGCAAAAAAATCCGTGTCAAGTAATCGCCATGCTTATCCAAACCACTCTTTCCCCTCATGACGCCTTCGATGCCTCGCGTCTGCGCCGTCGCCTGATAGAGCTCGCCCATGCCGACGAGGCATCGGTGACGGGCCTACGCCTCGTGAGCCGTTCTGTGGATGCCAGGCAGCGCAATATCAAGGTCAACGTCAAGGCGCAGGTCTATGTCAACGAACCTATGCCCGATGTGGCTTATGAGGCTCCACGATATCGTGATGTCCACGGCGTGAGGCATAGTGTGATAATCGTCGGTAGCGGTCCCGCGGGACTCTTCGCGGCGCTACACTTGCTCGAAAACGGCGTAAAACCCATAGTGCTCGAACGCGGAAACGATGTCACGGAGCGCAAACGGGATATAGCAGCGCTATGCCGTAATATAGAACTCAATAGCGATAGCAACTACTGCTTTGGAGAAGGTGGCGCGGGAACATTTTCCGACGGAAAACTTTATACACGAAGCAATAAGCGCGGAGATATAAGTCGTGTGCTGCAGATTTTTCACCACCACGGCGCCGCTGACAATATTCTCTATGAGGCGCACCCGCATATCGGGTCCGACAAGCTGCCGGCGATAGTCAAACATATTCGGCAAACGATTATAGACTGCGGAGGTGAATTCCATAGCAAGACGCGGGTCACGGATATCATCATCCGTGAACAACGTGCCGTGGGGTGCGTCACAGCCCAAGGTGGAGAATATATCGCTGATGCCGTGGTACTTGCCACAGGACATTCGGCGCATGACATCTACCGGATGCTTATCAATCACCACATGCCTCTGGAGGCTAAAGGTTTCGCCCTCGGAGTGCGTGTGGAACACCCGCAAGAACTTATCGATAACATTCAGTATCGCCAACAGCGTGGCATACTACCCGCAGCGGCATATCAACTCGTAACGCAGGTACAGGGTAGGGGGGTATATAGCTTCTGCATGTGCCCGGGAGGTCATATAGTGCCTGCTACGACAGATGCCTCGCTATGTGTGGTGAATGGTATGTCGGCTTCGCACCGTAACTCGCCATACGCCAATTCAGGCATAGTCGTCGAGGTTCGTGTTGAGGACATTCCACAGCACTACGCATCCCGCGGAGCCCTCGCCGGACTCTACTACCAGCGCGATGTGGAACGCATGGCACGCCGCGCCGCAGAACAAGGCAACACTTTTGCGGCTCCGGCGCAGAGACTCGCCGACTTCTGCCATGGCAAAATATCGGCGTCACTACCATCATGCAGCTTCGTGCCCGGACTCGTCAGCAGCCCTATACACCAGTGGCTTCCGCAACCTGTCGGACAACGTTTGCAACAGGCTTTCAGGGATTTCGATGACAAAAGACACGGATTTCTGACCAACGAAGCAGTAGTGCTCGCGGTGGAAAGTCGCAGCAGTTCACCGGTGAGAATTCCACGCGATACGCAAAGTATGGAATATCTGGGCTGCAAAGGACTCTACCCAGCGGGAGAAGGGGCAGGATATGCCGGAGGAATAACATCGTCAGCTATGGACGGAATTAACGTGGCGCAAAAAATTGTGGAACAATTATGAAAACATATCTTGTAATAGGTGGCAGCAGTGGTATCGGACTGTCAATAACTCTCGCGCTTGCGGAAGAGAGCAAAGTCGTGGTGGTTGACAAAAATCCCTTTCCTGACGATTATGCAACTCCTGATATTAGTTTTCAGCACCACGACCTGACCAATCCGGATCTGACGTGGCTCAACGATTTGCAACAGCCCGACGGACTATTCATCACCGCAGGTTTCGGGCATCTTATGCTTGCCAAAGATATGACAGACGAATATCTGACGGACATTTTCAGCGTCAATGCCTTAGCACCTGTCAGGATACTACACCACTTTCTGCCACTGATGTATCGGAAGCCAATGCTGTGCGCGGTAATGGTCAGTATCGCCGGCAGACTGGTGTCACCGCTCTTCAGCGCATATAGCGCTACCAAGGCTGCGCTGGCGAAATATATCGAAGCAGTAAATATAGAACTGGAAATGGGAGGCTCTGATAACAGAATCCTCGAAGTATCACCAGGTAGCATCAAGGGGACGGCATTCAACGGACAACAAACGCAACCGCAGATGACGGCAGAACTCGCGCGACAAATCATTGAAGCGGCAAAAGAACAACGTACATTGCTTATACCTGACTATGACGAAGTATTCCGCGATGTGTTGCGGCGATATCATCACGATGCCCATCAATTCGGGGTGGAAAGCTATAACTACAAAGTAAAAAGGATGGCGCGGGAATAAAAAAATGTCTAAATTAGCCCCTTTTTTGTTTATTTGAGAAAAAAGGCGTAATTTTGTAGTAGAATACTCACATCAGTCTTTTTTACGTCTTTTAGCGCTAATACCCTTGAGCCAACTTATCGAACATACTGGCACTGTCATTGACCTGCGAGGTGCGGAGGTGGATGTGCTTATCGAACAGACGAGCGCATGCGCGTCGTGCAATGTTCGCATGGCATGCGCCACATCCGAAATGCAGAAAAAAATAATCACTGCAACAGCCGACGGAGAGTTATCGGTAGGCGACAGCGTGGTGGTATATGGCGAGCAGAGCATAGGTGCTAAGGCCGTGCTGATGGCTTTTGTTATTCCGCTCATATTGATGATTGCCGCTTTGTTTGGCTTTTCTCTAATAATCAGCAGTGAGGGCCTCGCGGCGCTATGTGCCTTATCGGTCTTGATACCCTATTATCTTTTCCTTGCAGGCAAACGTGAATCAATAGCTCGGCAACTGCGTTTTTCAGCCCGAAGAAAATAAATGAAAATTTAGCAAATCTAGCAAATCTAGCCAACCTAGCCAACCTAGTAAACCTAGCCAACCTAGCAAATCTAGCCAATCTGGAACAACTATAAAGAAAAAAATCTAAATAAATCAAAAAATATTCTAATGGTCATTTTCTATTCACTTCTTACTCTGGGTGTTATCGGCTGTGTAGCTGCCGTATTGCTTTATTTCATAGCCCAGAAGTTCAAGGTCGAGGAAGATCCTCGCATTGATGATGTTGAGGCTGCTCTTCCCGGCGCCAACTGCGGTGGTTGTGGTTTTCCGGGTTGTCGCGGTATGGCAGAGGCTTGTGTAAAAGCCTCGAGCCTCGAGGGGCTGCTTTGCCCTGTTGGAGGTCAGGATGTTATGCAAAAAATTGCCGGAATCCTCGGTATGGAGGCTGCGGCCTCAGAGCCCAAGATAGCCGTAGTGCGTTGCAACGGCTCGTGCGACGTACGACCCAAAACGTCATCCTATGACGGTCCTAAGAGTTGTGCCGTGGCGGCTGCCACTTTCGCCGGAGAAACGGGCTGCGCTTTCGGATGCCTTGGATTCGGCGACTGCGTGGCGGCATGCCAATTCGATGCCATACATATCAATCCCGAGACAGGCCTGCCGGAAGTCGATGAGGATAAATGCGTAGCTTGTGGAGCGTGTGCAAAAGCATGTCCAAAACTCGTCATAGAACTCCGTAAGAAAGGACGCCTCGTCAAAGAACAACACCGTCGTCTCTGGGTACAATGCGTCAATAAGGACAAAGGGGCTCCGGCACGCAAAGCCTGCAAAAACGCATGCATAGGATGTGCTAAATGCCAAAAAGTCTGCAAGTTCGATGCCATAACAGTAGAGAATAACCTCGCTTATATCGACCCCGAGAAGTGTAAGGCTTGCGGTATGTGCTTCAACGAATGTCCAACGGGTGCCATACACGCCTCGTTTGACGTTCCCAAACCAAAACCCAAGCCGGCTCCCGAAGCCGCAGCTCCTGTAGCACCTAAAGCCGCAGCACCCAAAGCTCCCGAAGCCACAGCTCCTATAGCACCTGAAGCCGCAGCTCCCAAAGCCGCGGAAGCCGCAGCACCTGTAGCACCTAAAGCCGAGGCACAGGAAATGCCCAAAGCAGATAATAATGATAATGTAAAACCTCAAAACAAAGAATAATTTAGGACTTATGAAAACTTTTCGCATGGGCGGTGTGCATCCCGCCGCTAACAAACTGTCTGCCGGAGTAGCCATACGTCCGATCGACATACCGGCTCTCGTAGCCATACCTATGGCGCAGAACCTCGGAGCACCGTCAAAACCCGTTGTCGTCAAAGGCGATAAAGTAAAGGTGGGAACCGTGATTGCCGAGCCGGGAGGTTTCCTCTCGTCGTATATTCACTCATCAGTTTCCGGCACCGTGGATAAGATAGACATGGTACCCGACGCCACTGGTAAGAAGGTTCCCGCGGTATTCATCAAAGTTGAGGGCGATGAATGGGAAGATACCATAGACCGTTCCGAAGACCTTGTGCGCGAACTCAAAATCACAGACCCCAAGGCCATTACCGACCGCATATTCCATAGCGGTATTGTAGGTATGGGAGGCGCTACTTTCCCCACCCAGGTTAAGTTGGCACCACCTCCGGGAATGAAATGCGAAGTGGTGATAATCAATGCTGTGGAGTGTGAACCATATCTAACGTCCGACCATAGCCTTATGCTCGAACATGCCGAGGAGATACTCGTAGGAGTAACGGCTCTGATGTGCGCCATGCAAGTCCGGAAAGCCATCATAGGCATCGAAGCCAACAAACCCGACGCTATAGCCTTGATGACGCAGAAAGCCGCGGCATACAAAGGCATTACCATACAACCACTAAAACTCAAATATCCGCAAGGTGGTGAGAAACAACTCATTGACGCATGCATAGGCAAACAAGTTCCCAGTGGTGGACTACCCATCGCCACGGGAGCGCTGGTGCAAAATGTCGGTACGGCATTTGCGGTATATCAGGCGGTACAAAAAAATAAACCTCTTATTGACCGCATAGTAACTGTTACCGGCAAATCTCTGGCTCACCCCAGCAATTTCCTGGCTCGCATAGGTATTCCCATAGCCAACCTCATAGAGGCTGCCGGCGGACTGCCCGAAGACACCGGAAAAGTAATCTCCGGAGGCCCCATGATGGGTAAGGCTATGCCAGAAGTCAATAGCTATATGGTCAAAGGGTGCTCAGGAATTCTCATTATGCCCAATGCCGAAGCGCGACGCAAACAAGCCGAACCATGTCTTAGATGCGCCAAATGCGTGGACGTATGCCCCATGGGACTCAGCCCGCTATTCATATCCAAATATAGCCAGAAACAGATGTGGGCGGAAGCCGAAGAAGAACGTATCTACGACTGCATAGAATGTGGTTCATGCTCATTCACTTGCCCGTCACATCGTCCACTGCTCGACTGGATACGCCAAGGCAAGGGCAAAGTGATGGGTATCATGCGCGCCAGAGCGGCAGAAGCTAAAGCTAAGGCGGAAGCCGAAAAGGCTAAGGCTGAAGCCAAATAAAAATGCTTATGAATAGGGTGTTGAACATCATACTATGTATGCTTGTAATCGGCATTAATAGTGTCATGGCGGAGTCCGTGACCTATATCGCCGATAATACCACCATATTCCCCAACCCTGAACGAGGCTTCACCGACGAGATACAAGACGAAATATCTGACAGCGACCCCTCGCTGCTCGTCGGCAACGAAGACTTTTTCGACCAGAGCGGAGAACGGCAGAGCCAGCGCCTCGTGGTGCTCGTTTACTACCTCACCAACTATCGCGACAAAGCCCTGTCACAGGCCATGCTCAACGGTTTTGACGCTGATATGCAGGTGTTGCGCGACAAAGGTTTCAAATGCGTGTTGCGATTCGCCTACTGCGAGTCCGACAAATCCGATGCGCCACTCAGCCGCGTGCAGCAACACCTCACTCAACTCAAACAACACCTCGCCGACAATGCCGATGTCATCTATGTGCTTGAAGCGGGCTTTGTGGGACGTTGGGGAGAATGGTACTACAGCCAGAACTTCGGCAACGAAAGCCAGCACCTCAATAACGACCGCCGTGCGGTGATAGACGCGCTGCTTGACGCACTACCCGAAGACCGCTTCCTGCTCGTGAGATATCCTCTGATAAAAATTGAATATCAGGGCGATGAAATACCACTAACCCGACAGCCCGCATACGGTAACACACCAAGGGCGCGCATCGGGCACCATAACGACGCGTTCCTCAACGACTGGGGCGATGAAGGAACCTATAGCCGCGATGACAACGAAACCGATGACGACCCTGTGCTCAGGCAGTATATCGCCGACGAAACACTCTATGTGCCTAATGGCGGTGAGACGAATATCGAGTCGTCAAGCGTGGCGAACCGCAACGCCACCTATGACCTGACGACACAGGCTATGGCTCGCTACCATTGGTCGTTCTGCGGTGCCGAATATGCCGAAATAACTACCAATAAGTGGCGGCAAAACGGTACCTTCGATGAACTCAACCGTCGTATGGGATATCGCTACCAACTGGTCGATGCCACACTGCCTCAAACGGCAGTCGCCGGTGCGCAGATATCACTGACGATAAATATCGCCAATGTGGGCTATGCACCTCTCTATAACAAGCGTCATGTCTATCTCGTGCTCAAAAACGGTCAAGACACATATCCCATAAAACTCAATAGCGACCCAAGACAATGGCTCCCTAATGGTGTGGTGACAACACTCACCGGGCAAGTCACTCTGCCGCAGGATATGCCGCAAGGAACCTACCAACTCTACCTCTTTATGCCCGATGCCTACGAGTCTTTGGCAAACAATCCGAAATATGCCATACGGTTTGCTAATGTCGGCACGTGGGACGCACTGACGGGAATGAACAGTCTTAACGCGGAAGTGGCAGTGACAGCACAGCAGTCGGCATTGCCTGTCATTACCGATGAAGGCAAAGTGCTTATCGGCCAAGACACGAAAATCTATGACGCCGCGGGAAATAATGTCACTGTCCTCAACGGAAAACTCCCCACGGGAGTCTATATCATCCGCAATGGCGGCAATACAAGCAAAGTTATTGTAAAATAGAAGTTTGCTCTTTATTCTAAAAAAAAACAATTAAATTCATTATATCCAGATGTCTAATCTCAATGTATCTCTCTCGCCTCACGTTCACAGTGGTAACAGCGTGCGCAAAAGTATGCTTGACGTGCTGATAGCCTTAGCTCCGGCGCTGTGCGTGTCGTTCTACTACTACGGCCTTGGCGCTGTCGTGGTAACACTTACCTCTGTGGTGTCGTGCGTACTCTTTGAGTACCTGATCGAAAAATTTATCCTCAAGACCGAAGTCCGTATCGGTGACCTGAGTGCCGTACTCACCGGTGTGCTGCTGGCTTTCAACGTACCCAGCAACCTGCCCGTATGGATTATCATCATCGGAGCCCTGATAGCTATCGGAGTGGGCAAGATGACTTTTGGCGGACTGGGGCAAAATATCTTTAACCCGGCCCTCGTAGGACGCGTATTCCTGCTCGTGGCTTTCCCGGCACAGATGACAACATGGCCCCAACCAATGCAGCAGGCGCACTACACCGATGTCACAACGGGTGCCACACCGCTATATCTTTTCCAACAATACGTAGCCGGTGATACCGAAGCCTTGCAGCAAATGCCTTCAGCTCTTGATATGCTGCTCGGTATGCATGGCGGTTCGCTCGGTGAGGTGTGCGCATTGGCACTAATCATCGGCGGTATATATATGCTATGCCGCAAAACAATCACATGGCACATACCCGTCAGCATTCTGCTCGCGGCTTTCTGCACGGCATTCCTGTGCTACGGCTTTGACATACACCTGGCCCTGCAGCAAATACTCGCCGGAGGTCTCATGCTCGGTGCGATATATATGGCCACTGACTATGTAACATCGCCCGTCACACCACGCGGACAACTGCTCTACGGATGCCTCATAGGAGTCTTGGCGATACTGATACGACGCTTCGGAAGCTATCCCGAAGGTATGTCGTTCGCCATACTCATGCTCAACGCATGCTCTCCGCTGATAAACAAATATATCAAACCCCGTCGCTTCGGCGTCACAAAATAATTACGCGCTATGGCTAAGTTACAGAATTCATTACTCAACATGTTCCTCTCGCTCACCATCATTAGCCTCGTGGTGGGTGTGATACTTGGTGGCGTATATGCCATCACCAAAGAGCCTATCGCGAAGGCGGAAACTGCCAAACAAACCAACGCCATCAAAGCCGTGGCTCCGCAGTTTGACACAGTAGGCGAACAAATAGATAAAACAACACCTAACGGCAAACAGGCTCTGATATTCCCGCTGCTCAAGGACAACGAAAAAGTTGGCTATGCCGTGCAGGTTATCGAAATGGGATTCGGAGGCGAAGTGAAAATCATGTTCGGTTTCGATAAGAACTTCAATGTCGTGGGATATAACGTCCTTGCCCATCAGGAGACACCGGGACTCGGCAGCAAGATGCCCGAATGGTTTTCCGAGGGCGGAAAAGGTAATGTCATAGGCAAAAACCCCGCTAACGACAATCTCACGGTCAGCAAAGATGGTGGTGAGGTAGATGCCATAACCGCCGCTACAATATCATCACGATGCTTCCTCAAAGCACTCAATAGCGCCTATGGGCTGATAGCAATTCAAGAAGCCGGAATATAATACACATTAAATATCAGTGATTATGAATAATAAACTCGCTATAATCGTTAACGGCATCATCAAGGAAAACCCCACCTTCGTGCTCTTCCTCGGTATGTGCCCCACCTTGGGAACGACATCATCAGCCATCAACGGTATGTCTATGGGACTTGCCACAATGGTGGTGCTGATATGCTCCAACTTCGTTATCTCATGTCTGCGCAACCTCATCCCCGATAAGGTGCATATACCATGCTACATAGTTGTCATAGCGGCTTTCGTAACCGTCGTGCAGCTCGTTATGCAAGCCTATACACCCGGACTCTATGAAACTCTCGGACTATTCATACCCCTAATCGTCGTTAACTGCATAGTACTCGGACGTGCCGAAAGCTTTGCCGCAAAGAACGGACCACTTGATTCGGCACTCGACGGCGTAGGAATAGGACTCGGATTTACCATAGCTCTCACATTGCTCGGAGCATGCAGAGAACTGCTCGGTACAGGAAAAATATTCAACTTCACACTGTTCCCGGAACAATACGGAGCACTAACATTCGTGCTGGCTCCCGGAGCCTTCATGACTCTCGGATACCTCGTAGCCATTTTCAATAAAGTAACTAAAAAATAATAAGCGGTCATGATATACTTCACACTAATCATAGCCACGATATTCGTCAATAATATCGTCTTGGCGCAATTCCTCGGTATATGCCCATTCCTCGGAGTGAGCAAAAAAGTGGATACATCACTGGGCATGGGCATGGCGGTGACATTCGTTATGTTCATCTCAACGATTGTCACATGGCTGCTCTACCACTACTGTCTCGTACCTCTCAATCTGCAGTTCCTGCAAACCATTGTCTATATCCTCGTTATCGCTGCCTTGGTGCAAATCGTCGAGATAGTGCTCAAGAAAACATCACCGTCACTCTATGCCGCACTGGGTGTGTTCCTGCCTCTGATAACCACCAACTGCACCATACTCGGTGTTGCCATTGATGTCATCAATAAGGATATGAACCTGCTCATGTCAAGCGTCTATGCTATAGGTACAGCTCTCGGCTTTACACTGGCTATGGTACTCTTCGCCGGCATTCGTGAACAACTCGCCACTGCCGATGTTCCCGAAGGTATGAAAGGTACGCCGATAGCCCTCATAACCGCCAGTCTGCTGGCTATGGCATTCATGGGCTTCTCAGGAATGGCCTAGAAATTCTAGCAAACCTAGCAATTCTAGCTAATCTAGCAAACCTAGTAAACCTAGCAAATCTAGCCATCCTAGCCCTCTCAATAAAAGAAAACTCATGGAAGGTAATTTTGCCGAACTAATGGCGAAACGAGTAAAGCGTATTCTACTCGTTTGTAATAACTATGACAGTTTCGTGCTCGAAGAGGACGGACGTATTGAAGTGCAGATAGCTCAGGAATACGCCGAACTAAACCTCAGTAACCCTCCTTCCGTGGTGCGTACTGAAACGAAAGACGATGCGCTCTCCCTGCTTAATAAGGGTGAGCGCTTCGATATTATTATCGTGATGCATAATGCCGCGGCGCAGGATATCGACATCTTTGCCACAAACAGCAAACAAATAGCGCCTCACACTCCGGTAGTACTACTCACATCGTTTTCTAAAACGCTCTATAACAGCCTGCTAACATCTGTCAACAGTGCTGTCGATTACGTCTTTTGCTGGAATAACTCCACGGACCTGATCATTGCCATCATCAAACTCATCGAGGATAGCCTTAATGCCGACCATGATATCCTGACAGAAGGTGTCAGGGCCATATTGCTCGTCGAAGACTCAGTACGCTACTACTCCACGTATCTCCCTCTGCTCTATAAACTTGTCCTCAAACAAAACAGCATTGCCATACGTGACGCCATCAACGAAAAACAGCAGCTGGTCAGGAAACGCTCGCGACCTAAAGTACTAATGGCTACATGCTACGACGAGGCGGTACAGCTCTACCATAAATACTCTCGCAATATCATCGGCGTGATATCCGACATAGGATTTGTCATCCATAAAGGTGATAGCCCCGATACCGAAAAACTCGATGCCGGTTTCGACCTCTGCCGACTCATACGTGCCGACATACCAACCATGCCGGTGCTCATGCAGTCATCGCAGGAAACAATGCGTGCCGAGGCAAAAAAAATCAACGTTGGATTTATCGTCAAAACAAGCAAAACACTCACGCAACAACTCACGGAATATATAGGACGCGAATTCGGCTTCGGAGATTTCGTAGCCACAGACCCCGACACAGGGCATGAGATAGCCCGCGCTAACGACCTCGAAGGCTTTGAACATATCATAGCCACAATACCCGACAACGCATTCCGACACCTGTCCGACAATAACTACTTGAGCAAGTGGCTCTTCGCACGCGGACTATTCGATGTCGGACATCAGGTCAGCGTACTCAAAATCACAGACCAGAGCACCATCAACGACATCCGCAACACAAATATCCGACTCATACATGACTACCGCACTCGGCAAGCCCTCGGAGTAGTGGCTAAGTACAACCCCGAAACGTATAACGATACCATATCTTTCGCACGTGTCGGTAATAGTTCGCTTGGTGGCAAAGCCCGAGGCTTGGCTTTCCTCAACCATGTACTGCAAAAGTACCACCTCTACGACAAATGGGACAACGCGCGCGTCACCATACCACGAACCATGGTCATCACCACAGAATTCTTCGACCGGTTCATAAGCGACAACGGACTGCAATACGTCATCGAGTCGGACCTTAACGACGAAGAAATCCTTTCCGAATTCGTGGCTTCAACACTGCCGGCGGACCTCATCGACGCTCTGAGGCATTTCATAAAAGTAGCGCAAAAACCTCTTGCAGTACGTTCATCAAGCCGACTCGAAGACTCCTACTATCAACCTTTTGCAGGTGTCTATTCAACATATATGGTGCCCTCGACAGATAATGAGGACCAGCAGCTGCGACTTATCGGTAAAGCAATCAAAAGCGTCTATGCCGCAGTGTATTTCGCGGCGGCAAGAGGCTACATAACATCCACTGCCAACGTCATTTCCGAAGAAAAAATGGCTATCATTGTGCAGGAAATATGCGGCGAGGAACAAAACGGATATTTCTTCCCTACCATATCCGGCATAGCGCGCAGCGTCAATTTCTACCCCGTGGGATACGAACAAGCACATCAGGGGGTCGTGAAAATTGCATACGGACTGGGCAAGGTAGTCGTTGACGGAGAACAGGTACTGCGCTTCTCGCCTTCATACCCAAACCATGTGCTGCAAACATCAACGCCGGAACTAACCATGCGCGACACGCAGAAGTCAATACTGGCTCTGAATATGCAACCCGAGAAATTCAAAACATCAGTAGATGACGCCGTAAACCTCACACGACTCACCATTGCCGACTGCGAACAATTCGAATCACTGAAATATGTGGCGTCAACTTACGACTACGAAAACCAGCGTATCGTCGATTCATGCTACCCCTCGGGACCGCGATTTATCACATTCGCACAAATACTGAAATTCAATACCTTCCCGCTCGCCAAAATTACCGAGGAACTGCTGCGTATCGCACAGCAGGAAATGAAATGCCCCGTAGAAATAGAATTCGCTGCCAACATACCGGCAAACGACGACATACCTATCTTCAACGTACTGCAAATCAGACCTATCAGCGCCGACACGCTAACCGTAAAACTCGATTGGCAAAATATTGACCAGACAAACGCACTAATCATCGCTGACAGCGCGCTGGGAGTGGGCAAAGTCGAATCCGTCAAAGATATCATCTACGTCCGACAAGACACCTTCGACAAAATGCGCACGCGGGAAATAGCGGCAACACTACGACTCTGGAACGCGCAGATGCGACAGCAGGGCAGGGGATACCTGCTCATAGGATACGGCAGATGGGGCTCGGCGGAACCAACACTTGGAGTACCGGTACAATGGAGCGATATCAGCGAAGCCAAAACAATAGTGGAATGTGCTCTGCCGGACTTCCGTGTGGACCCAAGCCAAGGAACTCACTTCTTCCAAAATATGACATCTTTCAACGTAGGATACGTCAATGTCGATAACTTCGCGCGACCAGGCGACGTATTCCGTGAAGAGCAACTCAATGACCTGCCGGCTGTGGAAGAGACGGAAATGCTCAGACATATCACACTCAACGAGGATATAACCATACTCATCGACGGAGCACAATCACACGCCATGATAAAAATCAAATAATTTACTATTTGACAAATTATTGTTTCATTTGGTGATTTGTTTACAAAAAAATCATTATCTTTGCCATCACTACCGAATACTTAATATTAACCCTCAAAATTTATTACAACTATGAAAGGTTACGAACGCTTTAAAGACTATCTCCAGCGCAACGGATTCCCCATCGTGGATGAAGACGATCACAGCATCTGCTTCAAATTCCAAGGCACGTCATTTTTTGCTTGGAAGCACAACTCCTCATACCTCCAACTCGTATGCATTCTCAACACCTCTGAGATAGACCGCGACACCTTGCTCGAAACCTGCAACAAGATGAACGAGAACGTCTTCGTTACCAAGTTCGTCGTGCTCGGCGAGAAAGACTTCCGCGTATGGTGCTACTACGAGTTCCTGCCCGATGACAACACAACCGACGAGATGTATATGAACGCCATACAAGCCGTTGACCGCCACTCTGACCAGTTCTTCAAAGAACTCAAAGGAGAATAAAATCATCAGTTCATTCACGATTAGTTCATTCACGATTAGTTCATTCATTTACGATTAATTCATTCATTTACGATTAGTTCATTCATTGAATTATTGTGAAATTTATTCTGAATTGTGAAATTTATACGGACACGCCACTGCGTGTCCGTACTTTTTATCTACCTCCACCTCCCGCCTCCTGACTCCTGATTCCTGATTCCTGACTCCTGATTCCTGACTTGCGTGCGGATGCCACTCCTCCCCTGCCGAAGGAAGGGGAGGTGCCCGAAGGGCGGAGGGGTAAAGTGCACAAAGTCAGCCTCCCGCCTCCCGCCTCCCGTGTCTCATGTTCAGTGTTCAGTGTTCTCCCGCCTCCTGCGTTCCGCCTTGCGTGCGGATGCCACTCCTCCCCTGCCTTTCGAAGGGGAGGTGCCCGAAGGGCGGAGGGGTAAAGTGCACAAAGTCAGCTTCTCGCCTCTCGCCTCCAGCCTTGCGTGCGGATGCCACTCCTCCCCTGCCGAAGGAAGGGGTGAAGAAAAATTTGCAATATCCCCGCAAATTTTTCGATGAAAAGCACAGTGTGCTTTTCTGAATTCC
>DGSV01000097.1 GCA_002394025.1 Bacteroidales bacterium UBA4353 | reverse complement strand
GGTATTAGATTTTTAAGGTTAATGAAGATTGGGTTGTCGTGAGACAGCCTTTCTTTTTTTATACCCTTTTATCATCTTTTATTCACTTTTGTGACTTTATGTGTATATGGTTCACTTGCGATATTCCGTTTTTTTTTGTTACCTTTGTCAATAATTACCTTCTTTATGTATTTTGACATAAATCCTATGCCTATGCGTATCAAGTCTTTTCTGTGTTCCGCACTACTGCTATGCTTCATGGATGTATTCTCATGTACCAATTTTATGGCCGGTCGTGACGCTACTGTTGATGGTAGTACGTTAATCAGTTATGCTGCTGATAGTTATTCTCTCTATGGTTCGCTGACCATAACTCCCGCCCGCGATCATAAGGATGGTTCGAAGCGTAAGGTCTATGACTGGGATACAGGCAAGTATCTTGGTGAAATACCTCAAGTGGCTCATACCTACCGCGTTGTTGGCAATATGAATGAGCATCAGCTCACTATTGGGGAAACGACATTCACAGGGCGCGAGGAATTGCAGGACACCACGGGAATTATCGACTACGGCAGTTTGATATACATAGCCCTTGAGCGTGCGAAAACTGCACGTGAGGCGATAAAGGTTATGACGAACCTCGTAGCCAAATACGGGTATAACAGTACCGGAGAATCGTTCACAATCGCTGACCCTAACGAGATATGGCTCTTGGAACTTATAGGCAAGGGTGTTGGTCGCAAGGGCGCCGTTTGGGCTGCGGTGCGCATACCCGACAATGCCGTGTGTGCTCATGCCAATCAGGCACGCATACGGCACATAGATTTCAAGGCAGGTAAGGACCATTGGCTCTATAGCAAGGACGTGGTCTCTTTTGCACGCGAAAAAGGCTATTATTCAGGTTCTGACGCCGATTTTAGTTTCGCCGATGCTTACTGTCCGCTCGACTTTGGAGGTGCCTATGTGTGCGAGGCGAGGGTATGGAGCTTTTTCCGAAAACTGAATGACGATATGGACCGATATCTGCCTTACGTTATGTTTCAGACTAAAGAACCTATGCCACTATGGATAGTGCCCGACAGAAAGGTCTCGGCGCAGGATTTCAAGGAATTTATGCGAGACCAATATGAGGGTACTCCGCTTGATATTACACAGGGATTGGGTGCTGGACCTCATCATAGCAAAATGAGAGAAACACCGCTCTCGTTCAAGATTGGAGAACAGAAATACTGGTATGCGCGTCCAATTGCCACACAGCAGACAGGTTGGAGCTTTGTGGCGCAGATGAGAGCTGATGCCCCTAAACAAGTGGGAGGGGTGTTCTGGTTCGGAGTGGATGACGCATCATGCAGTGTGCTTGTTCCTTTCTTTTCATGCTGCACTACGGTGCCGCAATGTTTCGCACCGGATAACGGAAGTCTTACAGAGTATTCGCCGACAAGCGCTTTCTGGACTTTCAATCGAGTGGCTAACTTCGCCTATTTTCATCGATATGACAGCGTGATGAATGATATTCGTAAGTACCAGACAACATGGGATAAACACTTCAATGACTATGTAGCTGATGTCTATGCCAAGGCAGAAGACATGAGCATGAAAAAAGCACAGAAAAAAGTATCAAAAGAAGTGGCTATTATGGCTGAAGAACTGCATAGTTTCTGGAGTGATTTTGCTAACTTTCTGCTTGTTAAATATCTCGATGGTGCCGTGAAACGCGAGAACAATGGTGTCTTTCTTACAACACCCCAAGGTATGGCTGATAGCATTCAACGACCGGGAGTTGGCGCATATTGGTATCCGATTATTGCACCTACAGAGCCGGGAAAAGAATAAAAAAGAGCAAAGAACAAAACATTGACTATTTGACAATTAACAAACATTTACTATTTGACTATTTACTATTTGACAATTTATTTTGTTATTTGGTCATTGAGTAATTTGCAAGTACGGACACGCCGAGAAGAAAAATTTGCAATATCCCAGCAAATTTTTCGATGAAAAGCACAGTGTGCTTTTCTGCGCTCGGCTGCGCAGCAGACGCTTTTAAGCGAAGCGCAAAAGAACTCCTTAATCAGGTGCCCGCAGGGCGGAGGGGTAGCCCCCATTGACTATTTGACTATTTACTATTTTGATATTTATTTTTCTATTAGCCCTATTATTTAAATACAATGATTAAGGATTTAGAACCTCGTGAGGTGTTCCGCGAATTTGCTGAAATACTTCGTGTACCTCGTCCCAGTAAGCATGAGGAGCAGATGATAGCCTACTTGATGTCGTGGGCTGATAATCATGGTATAGCGTGCCGTCGTGACGCTGCCGGTAATGTTGTTATGCGTAAGCCCGCAAGCCGTGGGCGTGAGCAGGAACCTTCTGTGGTGTTGCAGGCGCACATGGATATGGTATGTGAGAAGGATAGTAATGTGAGTCATGATTTTCTGCATGATGCCATAGACGCTTATCTTGAGGATGGATGGCTTCATGCCCGTGGCACTACTCTTGGCGCTGACGACGGCATAGGACTGTCTATGGCTCTTGCTGTGCTGGCCTCTGATGATATTTCACATCCGGCTTTGGAATGTCTTTTCACCGTTGATGAGGAGACGGGGTTGAGCGGAGCGGCAAATCTTGCAGGAGATATGTTTACCGGAAAAACACTGATAAATCTTGACAATGAGGATGATGGCAATATATGCATAGGTTGTGCGGGAGGCATTGATACCTTAGGCAAACAGCTTGCTCATTATGTTCCGGTACCTGATGGTTATTATGCCGCTCAGGTACGTATCAGCGGACTTATGGGTGGCCATAGTGGTGACGACATCAACAAGGGCAGAGCCAATGCCAACCAATTGCTTACGCGTTATATGTTTGCCGTAATGAGCAAGACTGATGTTCGCATTGCAGATATAGATGGCGGTAATCTTCATAATGCTATAGCCCGTGAGGCGAGTGCCATACTATGCGTGCCTTTCAAAGATAAAGAGGCGCTGCGCACAGTGCTTAATATCCAGCAGGCTATGTGGGAAGCCGAGTATGGCTCCGTAGAAAAGGATATGGAAGTGAGCCTTGAGAGTGTTGATGTACCTCATCAGTCTTTGGCGGCTGATCAAAGCAAAAAACTCATAGAAACTCTGTATGCATGTCCTCATGGTGTAATGGCTATGAGCCGTGATATAGAAGGATTGGTGGAGACGTCAACGAATTTGGCGTCTGTAAAAATCAAGGACGGTGAGATAATTGTTAATACCAGCCAGCGCAGTTCTGTAGAGAGTGCCAAGCACGACATCAAGAATAAGGTTGAATGTGCTCTACGTCTGGGCGGTTTTGATGTCAGTCATGGTGATGGCTACCCGGGGTGGAAGCCAAATCCCCAAAGTGCTTTGCTTGATAAGGCGGTGGATGCTTATCAGGAACTTTTCCATTCCGAGCCTGTGGTACTTGCCATACATGCCGGTCTTGAATGTGGTTTGTTCCTTGAGAAATATCGCGACCTTGACATGATAGCCATCGGTCCGCAGATGTATGGTGTTCATTCACCGTCAGAGCGTCTTGAGATAGCCTCTACGCAACGTACATGGCAATGGCTTAAGCGGATATTAGCCAAATAGTGCCGAAAAGCAATAGAAAAAAATCCGACACCATATATGGGGTCGGATTTTTTTGTAGTTATAGATTAGGTATTATTAGTGCCACTGTTAGTGCCACTGTGAAATTTTAGTTATTGCTTCTTGGCAAGTCCTAATTTGGCGCGGACTAAAGGTTCGGCATCAACAGCTGATGGAGCGTGGTAGAGAATGACCTGTGTTGACTCGTCAAGGATATAGGTGAAGCCTTTTTCAGCACCGACATCTTCGATTGCTTTGTGCAGTTTGTCGAAAATAGGAGCCATAATCTCTTCTTGTTTCTTTTGAAGCTCTTGACGCACGCTCTGTACAAAAGTCTGATAGCGCTGCTCGATGTCTGCCAGCTCGCTTTCGCGAGTCTTTTTCATGGCGTCAGACATCGTGGCTTCCTGTTCTTTATACGCCATCATTTTGTCCTCATACTCTTTTTGTATAAGGTCCATCTCTCCTTTATATTTAGTTTGTTCGGCTTCGAGTGTTTTTTGCATCTCGGCAACCTCAGGCATATCCATCAGTACAGCCTGAGCGTTAATGTAGGCGAATTTTTCCTCGCCATAGGTCATGGCTGTGAACATCAATACAGCCACAAGAGTTGTTAGGATCTTTTTCATTAGGGTAATTATGATTTAATTGTTTTATTCTTGATTTTCTAGTTATTCTAGTTTCTCTAGATTTTCTAGTTATTCTAGTTATTCTAGTTTTTCTAGTTTTCTAGCTTTTCTAGTTTTCTAGCTTTTCTAGTTATTCTAGATTTTCTAGCTTTTCTAGATTTTCTAGTTTTCTAGTACTTATTTTTTTTGTGAGTGCGGTATGCCAACCTTCTAATGTCTTACTCCTCACTCCTCACTCCTCACTCCTTACTCCTTACTCCTTACTCCTTGCTCTATTTTGTTATTCCGAGTTTTTGGAGTACAAGGTCTGAAATGTCGTATTTCGGGGCGCTATAAATCAGTCCGGGAGCCGATTTGTCAGTTACTATGTCGTAGCCTTTGTCTTTGCAGACCTCTTGTATGGCGCTATATATCTCATCTTGTATTGGCTTGATGAGAGCTTCTCTTTTCTTGAATAGTTCGCCATCCTGACCGAAATACTTTTTTTTGAGTTCTGTGATGGCGTTCTCTTTGGCTACTATCTCATCTTCGCGGCGTGATTTCATGTCATCGGACAGGAATACAAGTTCTGTCTGATAATTTTTTATCATAGTCTGCAACTCTTGTTGTGCCGTTTCTATCTCTTTTTGCCATTTACGGCTTATCATCGTCAGTTGTTCATTGGCGGCCTCGTATTGCGACAGGTTTGATAGTATATAGTTCATGTCAACAAGAGCCTGCTTTTGGGCATTAATGGCAAGCACTGTGCCAAAAAACATAATTGCTATGACGAGTATTTTTTTCATTGCGTATGTATAGTTATTCTTTTCTTTTTCTTTTGATTCGGATTTCTTTCCACAGATAAAGCATGTCTCATAAATGACTAAATAACTCAATCAATAACTAAATAGTAAATAGTCCAATAGTCAATTGTTTTCTACCCCTCCGCCCTTCGGGCACCTCCCCTTCCTTCGGCAGGGGAGGAGTGGCTACCGCGCTCCATTTACATTCAATCCGTGTCAAATCTAATGTCTCAACTTCTCAACTTCTTAAACTTCTCAACTTCTTAAATATCGTAATGGGACACGCCGCATCGTGTCCGTACTTGCTAATTACTCAATGACTAAATAACTCAATCAATATCAAAATAGTAAATAGTCAAATAGTAAATCTTAAAAATTACAGTTCTTGTCCGAGCACAAAGTGGAAGTGGCTTCCGCCGTAGGAGCTTGAGCCTCCGATTTTGTCGAAGCCCCAACCCCAGTCGATGCCCAGCAGTCCGAACATTGGTAGATATATACGCACTCCCACGCCTGCTGATCGTTTAAGGTTAAACGGGCTGTAGTCTTTAATGCTCGAGAAGCAGTTGCCGGCTTCCGCAAATCCCAAAAGCCATATCGTGGCGTTTTGTTCGAGTGATACGGGATAGCGTAATTCCATAGTGAATTTGTTGTACACATAGCCCAGTTGTCGGCTCACGTCGGGGTCGAAGGGCGTTAGAGAGCCTGTCTCGTATCCGCGCATGGCTATGTATTCTGTCTCGTAAGACGAGTAACTTGACATACCATCGCCACCCATATAGAAGGTTTCGAATGGTGAGCGGGCGTATTTATTGAAGTGCCCCATATATCCGAATTCGGCACGGCACATAAGTACCAGTTTGCGGTCCTTGGTGAGAGGCGTGAAAGTCTTGGCGCTGAATTTCCATTTATGGTATTCAAGGAGTTTATAACGCTCCCTTACGGATAGTTTTGAGTAATCTTTGCCGTTGAAAGCTGAATATGGAGGTGTTATTTTCAGTGATATACTGAAGCTTGAGCCCGACCTGGTATATATGGGGTTGTCAATAGATGTACGTGATAAGGTGAGGTTAAGACTGAAGTTGTGGGCTATACCATTGGTGATGAGCAGGTAGGGCCAGTTCTTCATCCAGTAGGCTTGGTAGCTCAGTTCCGCAAAGAATTGGAAATAGTCGTCAGGCCATGAGAGACGTTTGCCGTAACCTATTGCGGCTCCAAAGGTGCGCAGATACTTATTGGGGTCTATTTCGTTCTGATACTGCGTCTGATAATAGTCGTTATAGTAGCTGTTATAGTACGACGCATAGTAGTTATAGAGGTTGTTATATGATTTGTAGTATCTGTCGGATACACCGCTCTGCGCTGCATAGAATATGTTTACCGATAGTGAGTTAGGGCGTTTGCCACCGAGCCATGGTTCCATGAACGATATAGACCCCGAGAGGTAGTAGCGTCCGTTAGTGCGGAAGTTGATACCAAATGTTTGTCCCTCACCTTGTGGCACTATGCGGTATGTTTCTTTCTTGAAGAGGTTTTGTATTGCGAAGTTCGTGAATTTGACACCTACAGACCCTGTGATACCTGTCTGACCCCATCCCAGCGAAAGTTCCAACTGGTCAGAGGATTTGGTGACGAGGTTATAAGTGATATCCACAGTACCGTTTTCGGGATTAGGCACTATGTCCGGCACTAGTTTCTCTTGGTCAAAATGCCCCATCTGTGCCAGTTCGCGCAACGAGCGCATGATGTCTGACTGGCTGTATAATTGTCCGGGTTTGGTATCCAATTCGCGGCGGACAACATGTTCATAGACGCGTTCGTTGCCTACTATGCGTATCTCGTTGATGGTCGCCGGCATACCTTCGTAAATACGCATCTCAAAATCTATGCTGTCGCCTTCAATATTGCGTTCCACGGGATCTACGTTGAAGAATAAGTAGCCTTGGTCGGTATAGAGCTTAGCCACTGCATCATCGTCGTTCTGCAGACGCTCATTGAGTTTCTTGAGGTTATAAGTGTCGCCTTTCTTTATACCCAATACGGCATCGAGATATTCATGAGGGTAGAGGGTGTTGCCGGTCCATTCTATGTTGCGGATATAGTACTTTTTACCCTCATAGACATTGATATAAACCTTGACGCGTCCTTCGGGGGTCGGAACCACAGAGTCGGCGATGATATAGGCGTCGCGATAACCATATTCGTTATACTTCTCTATTAGGGCAACCTTATCTTTCTCATACTCTTCCTGAACAAATTTCTTGGTGCGGAAGAAGTTCATGATATGGTTGTCATTAGTCTTCTTCATCGCCCAGTTGAGTTTGTTATGCGACAAGGCTTTGTTTCCGGTAATAATCAGCGAGTCGATTTTTGTCTTTTTTCCTTTTATGATGTCAACATCTACTACCACGAATTGTTTGCCTTTCACAGGGTCCGGTGTCTGTCGAATTCTAACTTCGGCATTATGGAAACCTTTCTCGGCAAGGTGGTTTTTGATGATATGTTTGGCTTTATCTACTGAGTTTGGGGTTATCTGATTGCCTTTGACAAGTCCCGTATGTCCGCGCAGGTCATCGAGTTCCCCTTTTTTGAGACCCATATAATTGATGTCGGCTATGCGTGGGCGTTGCTCAAGACGTATAACGAGCCATATCTTGTCCCCTTCGATTTTTGATGCCTCGATTTTTACTGATGAGAAGAGCCCTTGTTTCCAGAAACGTTTGATGGCTTGTGTGATACGATCACCCGGAACCTCTATCTTCTCGCCTACCTGAAGCCCCGAAAAACCTATTAGGACGAAGTCTTCGTAGTTGTCGGCGCCTTCGACACTGATGTCCGCAATCTGGTAGATGCGGCGGTTGCTGGTGTATTCGATAGGCGGTACGGGTGTTTTAGTTTCCGCCACCACGCTGTCAGTCTTTTCTGCCGCAATGGTATCTTGAGCCGTAGCCGGCAACGACAATAACGGCAACAATATCAACGTCACCGTAATGAGAAATATATGTCTAAATAGTTTTGTCAAATTATGTAGGATCTTGGTTCTTCTCGGACGCGACAAATTGCGTACCTGCAGGTCTTGACTTCTGACTGTTTACTTCATTTGTTCGCTTGTTTTGCCATAGCGTCGTTCACGTGTCTGGTAGTCGGCGATGGCGTCATAAAAGGCTTCTTTTTGGAATTCAGGCCAACAAAGGTCCGTGAAGTATAGTTCTGAATAGGCTATTTGCCATAGTAGGAAGTTGCTGATACGCTGTTCTCCTGAAGTCCTAATCAGCAGATCGGGATCCGGAATATCGCGTGTTGTCATATAGCTGTTTAGCATTGTCTGGTCGATATCGTCTTCCTTGACAAGCCCTTTGACAACATCTCTTGCAATGAGTTGTGCGGCGCGTGTTATTTCCCAGCGTGCCGAATAACTCAATGCCAGTACAAGACTCAAACCCGTGTTACCGGCTGTTTGCTCGAGGCATGTCATGAGCCTGTCTCTTGTATTTTGTGGTAAACGCTCCGTATCGCCTATCGTCAGCAAGCGCACATTATTTTTCATAAGGGTCGGTGTCTCATGTTCTATGGCTTGCACTAGTAGTGACATCAAGGCGTCTATTTCAGCCTGTGGACGATTCCAGTTTTCAGTGGAAAAGGCATAGAGTGTGAGGAATTTAATGCCCAATTCCGCGGCAGCCTCTGTCACGGCACGTACCGAGTCAACACCATGCTTGTGACCATACACACGCTCTTTGCCTTGACGCTGTGCCCAACGACCATTACCGTCCATGATAATTGCTACATGAACAGGTAATCGAGTTATATCTATGTCTTCCTTTTTCAAATTTTTTCTGGTTATATAGTTTTTTTTAGTTATTCTAGTTCTTCTAGTTTTTTTTACTCCTTACTCCTAATTTCCGCAGACTTTGCATACGCGTTTGCGTTGTGCGAAGTTTACGGTGATACCCAACGTGAAGGTGCTGAAGATATCATTATGAAAGAAGTTACTGCCATTGAGCCCCCAGAAGTCATTCATACTTTCTACGCCTTCCAACTTATCGTTGAAATACAACTGGTGTTGCCATGCGAATGATAATGTGCTCCGTGGTGTCATGAGCCATTTGAAGCCTATGCCGAGTGGCAAGTAGCCGGAGATATGGTTATTACCGTTTTTCTGCCACGAGATACCCAGTCCAAGAAATATGTATGGGCTGAAAGGTTTTGTGGAGCGGTTGACCCATCCGCGCGCCAGTTCAAAGAAGTTATACTCGGCAGTGACATCCACCATGACCAGGTTATTGCTGCCATAACGTTTTTCGGCAACGAACACCTCGCCTTCGGCCAATGGTTGCTCTTGCTTGGTATAGTAGTCGAATTTGAAGTCGGAGTATGTAGCTTTTGCCGTGAACGACCATCTGCGTGTCAGGTTATAGCGAAACATGGCTCCATAGGCAGGGCGTATGTCGTTGAAGATATGCTCAGTGGCGTCACCAAGGTAGTAACTGCCACCCCCGAAGATGCCGAACTCGCATATGAAATAATTCGCCGGACCGCTGTTCTGCGAATATTCTTCCGGTGCTATTCCACGACTGCGAACCCGGAAAGCGTAACACATATCCCATGAAGTGGCAAATAGCAAAAATAGTACCAGAATGCACCGATACCTTAAAGAACTATAATATAACTTGCCATAAGGACGCATCTACGCAATGAATACTTCTTGCAAAGTTACGAATATTTTTTGAATGAACAAGAAGTTGTGTCAATAGCTTTTAGCTAATGCCGCAGGGCATGCTGCAGCATACCCTGTGGCATTGATGTTCTGATATTTAGGTGTTTCGATGTTTCGATGAACCGATGTTTCGGTCAATCGACTATTTGATAGGCCTTTTCAGTTAGATGTTTTTTAATAGTTCCAGCGCCAGATCTTCCTTGTGGTGCATAATGGCTTCCGTTTCAGGCGATTTGTCGCCTTGACCCGTGAGGTGCAGTATGCCGTGAATAATGACGCGATGTAGTTCGCTATCATAGGTTTTGCCCAGAAGTTGGGCGTTGCTGTTTACGGTCTCAAGACTGATAATTATGTCGCCGGCGAGCACAGGAAGGTGTGAGTAGTCGAATGTTATAATGTCTGTATAGTAATCATGATTGAGAAACTGCCTGTTGATGGCAAGTATGTGTTCATCATTACAGAACAGGTAATTGACTTTGCTCACCATGCATCCATACTCTGCAGCTACTCGTGTTATCCATCGTCTGACGCGGTTTTCGTCGATAGGTGGCGTGGCTATGTTATAGGCAGTAAAGGTTATCATGGCTCTTATCCGAAAAATGCATATGTTATAAGTATTGCCGCGATAATACCCACGAGGTCTGCCATTAGTCCATAGGGCAGGGCATAGCGTGAGTCGCGGATTTTAACGGCTCCGAAATATACAGCGAGGATGTATAGTGTGGTGTCTGTGGACCCTTGTATGGTGCATACCAATCGTCCCACGAAACTGTCGGCTCCATATTGCTGCATGGCATCCACCATAAGTCCGCGGGCTCCGCTACCTGACAAGGGTTTCATCATTGCCGTGGGCAGGGCTTCAACAAAATCTGTGTTAAGTCCTGTCATAGCCACCAGGTGTCTTATGCCGTCAATCATGAGATCCATGGCTCCGCTGGCGCGAAAGATACCTACCGCGATCAGGATTGCGATCAGGTATGGGATGATGCCTACAGCAGTGCTGAAACCATCTTTGGCGCCTTCGATAAACGCGTCGTAGGCATTAACGCGTTTTACGGCGGCATAGACGACAAAAAATACAATAATGCCGATAAGCAGCATATTGGCTACGAGTGTTGAATATGTTTGTAGCTGTTCTTGTGAGACATGCGAGCATAGTGCCGCAAGTGCTGCTATGAAAAGCACCATAGCGCCGATAAAACCAAGTAATACCTTGTCCCACAGGCGTATGCCTTGTTTGATACATACTATCAGCAGACCGAAAAGAGTGCTGCAGAATGTTGCCATAAGAATAGGGATGAAGACGTCGGAAGGGTTCACGGCACCCATCTGCGCGCGATAGACCATTACCGATACCGGTATCAGTGTAAGCCCCGTGGTGTTTAACACGAGGAACATTATCATGGAGTTCGACGCTTTGTCTTTTGCGGGGTTGAGTTCCTGCAACTGGTTCATGGCTTTCAGACCGAGAGGTGTTGCGGCATTGTCAAGCCCCAGCATGTTAGCTGCTACATTCATGAATATGCTGCCCATGGCAGGATGTCCGGCGGGTATTTCGGGGAAAAGACGACTAAGAACGGGAGCCACCATTTTCGACATACGCTCTATCAGACCACTCTTCTCGCCGATTTTGAGAATTCCCATCCATAGCGACAAGACGCCTGTCAACCCCAGAGATATTTCAAAACCTGTTTTGGCATTGGAGAATAAGGCGTTGACCATCTCGTTGAAAACATTAACATCGCCGAAAAAAGCAAGTTGCACCAATGCCATGATTAGCGCGACAATGATAAATCCGATCCAAATGTAGTTTAGTATCATCTATGTTAGAAGTTTATGATGTAAAGTTTTGCCTCTTGCAGCGAAGCGTTCTGATGTCCTTATTTCTTATTTTTGGCACGGCTTTTGAAATATATCCGATGAAATAAAAAATTAATTCTCTTAAAGCGAACAATTATGAAAAAATTATTAGTAGGAATCATGGCTCTTGTGATGAGCCTTTCCATAAACGCTCAATGCCACGGAGGTCAAAACCATGAAGGAGGTTGTCCGAAAGCCAAAGCCGGCAAATGCTGTAAAATGTTGACACCTGAGGATAAAGCCAAGAAACTCGTAGAACGTTTCAATCTCAGTGATGAAAAAGCCTCAGAACTCGTTAAGTTCTATAAAGACCAGGATGCGCAACGTCAGAAAGCCATGGTGGCAAAAGCCAAACGTGAAGCCAAAGAACGCGAAGACATGAAAAAGGCTATGGCTAAGTCGGAACAGAAACTTGGGAAGATAATAGGTGCGGAAAACCTGAAAACCTTGCAGCAAGAGAGAGAAGAACGCGTGAAGGCACATCAGGCGCACCATTCCCAACAAGCCGCTAAGGGTCCCCACAAGGATTGCAATGGCGGACATCACCATCAGCCTCATGACGCAAAATAAAAAAGAACACATCGTTGTTCAACAACTCTCATCAATCTCTTAAAAACAAAAGTGTTATAAATAATAAAGTGTTAAAAGTGTTAAAAAGTTAGTGTTTATTGGGGAAGGCATCGCTGTGAAGCGGTGCCTTTTTTACTTCTCTGATTCAAGCATACATAGCATCAATTTGCGCGGCATATTTTTGCTGTATGATAGCACGGCGCAGTTTTAGGGTGTTGGTAAGTTCACCGGCTTCGATGCTGAAGCCTTTTTTTATCAGAGTGATTTTCTTGATTACCTCATAATGTGCCATGTGAGCCTGAAGTTGCTCGATTTTGTTGAGGAAGAATTTGTTAACATCGCTGTTGTTTACCAGTTCGTCATCATTACTATATAGCCACCCATGTTGCTGTGCCGTTTGGCGGAGCATATCCATATTTGGTGCCACGATTGCAGTGACGTAGTTGCGCTTGTCGCCTATTACCGCTACCTGTTCTATCATGGGGTCAGCAGTGAGCAGTGTCTCGATTTGCTGTGGAGCTATATATTTGCCATTTGATGTTTTGAAGAGGTCTTTGATACGGTCTGTCAGGAACAGGTCCCTATCTTTGATATATCCCGCGTCTCCGGTGCGGAAATATCCGTCAGCCGTGAAAGCTTCGGCGTTGGCGTCAGGGCGGTTATAGTAGCCTTGCATTACCGTTTTGCCCTTGACGAGAATTTCGTTATCTTCGCCGATTTTCACATCAAGCCCTTCGATCACACGTCCTATTGAGCCCATTACCCAGTCCGTGTAGGGATAGCTTGATACCGTGGCATAAGTTTCTGTCAGTCCATAGCCGTAGAGTATGGGTATGCCCAGAGATTGGAAAAATTCGTTGACGTTATCAGCCATTGCGGCTCCCGCAGTGGGGAAGAAGGCACCTCTTTCGATGCCTACCGTGGTCTTTACCTTGCTGAATATCAATTTGTCAGCGATGTGGTATCTTAGTTTCAACCACCAAGGAGCCTCGCGGCGTTCGCGGCGGTAGTTGATGTTATACTTCCTGCCGATGGCTATCGCCCATGTTACTATGCCTAACATTACTGGTGAGTAGTGGTCGAGTTTTTCTTTGATGCCGATATAAACTTTTTCCCAGAACCTCGGCACGGAGCACATGGCTGTAGGACGTATTTCTTTGATAGTCTGCTGTATGTTCTGTGGGCGGAGGTTTACGGCTATTTCGGCTCCGACGTAGAGGTATAGGTATGTACACATACGTTCAAAGACGTGCGTGAAGGGTAGGAAGTTCAGCGCCACATCATTGACTCCGAGTTGCGGATAGCGCTGATGGTGCATTTCCACTTGGTGTAGCATACCGTCATGGATGAGTACCACACCTTTAGGGTTGCCAGTGGTACCTGAGGTATAGAATATCGCAGCCACGTCACTCAGTTGCGCTGCCGCGCGTCGCTCGGCAAGGGTCGCCCGGCATGAACTGTCGTTACCCAAAGCCAGCAACTCGGAAAAATGCATCGACATGCCATTGTCGTCAGCAAGCACTACGTTATCGTCAAAAGCTATGATATGTTCCAATCCCGGGCAGTTATTGATAACTTGTTGAATATTATCGTATTGGTCCTGCTCGCCTACGCAAAGGATTTTCATACCCGAGTCGTTGACGATGAACTCCACTTGCTTTGGAGCGCTGGTTGCGTAGATAGGTATCATCACCGCGCGATTGGAGTATAAGGCGAAGTCGGTAAGCATATTTTCAGGCATATTCTGCGAGTATTGCCCTACTTTGTCCGATGGCTTTATTCCCATGTGTATTAAAGCTATAGCTACCGTATCCACAAGGTCGCTGAACTGCTGCCATGAGTAGCTCTGCCATTGTTCGCTATTGATTTTCTTGTAGCGTATAGCACTCTTTGAGCCGTATTTCGCGGCATATTCGCCCACCATGCGGGCAAAATGACTGGTTAACATGATACGTATAGTTTTTGTGGTGTTGTTAATTGGTTTTTCCGGGGTATGTTTCAAGTGCTTTTTCGAGAACTTTGAGTGCGTCTTTCAGGTCTTCTTTGTCGAGCACGTAAGCCAGTCGCACCTCGTTACGGGCGTCACCGGGGCTGGTGTAGAAACCGGAAGCCGGAGCCAGCATGACTGTCTTGCCATCATATTCGAAGTCGGTCAGCAGCCAAGCGCAGAACTTGTCGGCATCATCTATGGGAAGTTTGGCCACAGTGTAGAACGCGCCCATGGGTATTGGCGAATAGACACCATGTATGCGGTTCAAACCATCTATCAAGCATTTACGACGCTCAACGTATTCATCATAAACGTCAAGCAGGTAGTCTTTAGACACATCAAGGCTCGCTTCAGCCACAATCTGCCCCAATAGGGGTGGCGACAAACGGGCTTGACAGAGTTTCATGGCATTCTGCCGAACTTCAGGATTTTTGGTCACAAGGGCGCCGATGCGTATGCCACACTCCGAGTAACGTTTCGAAACAGAATCTACCAACACCACATTATCGTCTATGCCGTCAAGGTGGAACGCCGAGATATATGGTGCGCCGGTATAGCAGAATTCACGATAGACTTCGTCAGAGAAGAGGTAGAGGTCGTGCTTCTTAACAAGGTCACGAATCTGGTTCATCTCACGACGTGTGTAAAGATAGCCGGTTGGATTGTTAGGGTTGCAGATTAATATACCTTTTGTGTTATTTGTGATGAGCTGCTCGAATTTTTCTATCGGCGGGAGACAGAATCCTTCGTTTATTGTCGTCACTACAGGTTTTACTATCACGCCCGCCACGTTGGCGAATGCCGTATAGTTGGCGTATGAAGGTTCAGGAACTATTATCTCGTCACCGGGGTCCAGGCAACTCAAGAATGCGAACAAAATGGCTTCCGAGCCACCGGATGTTACCAAAATATCGTCAACACCAACATTTATATTGAAGCGCTGGTAGTAGAGTGCCATCTTCTGACGCAGGGAGTGAAAACCATACGACGGACTGTATTCCAGTATCTTGCGGTCTAAGTTGCGTATGGCGTCAAGACCTATCTCCGGCGTGGGTATGTCAGGCTGACCGATATTGAGGTGATAGACCTTTATGCCACGAGCCTTGGCCTTCTCAGCAAGAGGAGACAATTTCCGGATAGGAGATTCCGGCATCTGTATGCCGCGCAATGAAGGGGTTGCCATAACTATTAAATTTAAGAGTGAATGGTTTTGTTCTGGTTTTTCTAGTTGTTCTAGATTTTCTAGATTTTCTAGCTTTTCTAGCTTTTCTAGTTGTTCTAGCTGTTCTAGATTTTCTAGATTTTCTAGTTGTTCTAGTTTTTCTAGATTTTCTAGCTTTTCTAGTTCTTCTAGCTTTCTAGCTTTTCTAGTTTTCTAGTTTTCTAGTTTTCTAGTTTTTCTAGTGTGCGTCAGCCGCACCTCCCCTTGCTAAGGGGAGGTGGCACGCAGTGCCGGAGGGGTAGAGGCATATTTTTTTTTCTAGCAAATCCAGCTTTTCTAGTGTGCGTCAGCCGCTCCTCCCCTTGCTAAGGGGAGGTGGCACGCGGTGCCGGAGGGGTAGGCGCTAACTGTTTTAGTGCGTGAAGATTATTTCCTTGAAGGCGAATTTCTGCCTTTTGCCGTCTTCTTTTTCGAGTACCAGCATGCCGTCAGGTTCCACATCAATTATTTTTGCCTTGAAACCTTCGCCGTCCGGCAAGCGGTAGCGGTGATAGCCCTCGTTGCGGTAGAGGTGTTCGAAATATATGTCGTGCAGGTGAGCGTCGTTCATCACCTTAACGTAGTCGCACATCATGCTATGTAGCCGTATGGCAGCGGTGTGCAGGTCCGTAATATGGCGCGAGATGTCAACAACAGACACGGGATTGGGTGCGTCGCTGACAAATTCCATCTGGTTGATATTGATGCCCACGCCGACTATACTATGGTCTATCGTGTCTCCGACTATGACATGTTCGATGAGTATGCCGGCTATTTTATTGTCGTCGTAATAAATATCGTTGGGCCATTTGATGCATAGCTGTTCCTCGGGAACTAATGTGCCTAACCACCTCATTACTATGTAGCAGACGGCTTGGTTGAGTGTAAACTGCTGACTGACATGGATTTTTGGACGCATCAGCCAGCTTATCAGGATATTCTTGCCTGGTTCTGCTTCCCACGTATTGCCGCGCTGTCCTCTGCCGAAAGGCTGGTTGAAGGTGTATATTGCGTATTTGTCAGGCAGCGGTTTTTCGGCATTGGCGAGCGTTAGGGCGCTGTTGGTGCTGTCGGTGCGTTCCTCATAATGCAGCAAGGGATCTATGGCGGCATAAACAATGCTCTTAAAGTTCTCTATCTGCTCTGCTGTGAGGTCTTCACCGGTCGTGAGCAGATACAGAGGCACCATGTCATCGCCAGCGCGATAGATAGGTTGTTCATAGTCGGTGTTGAAGACGCGGAAGCCGCAGCGCTCATAGAATGCCAAACGCCGCTCGGCTAGCGCCTTGTCGGCACAGTGCTCCGGGTTTTCAGCTTCAAGAAATAAAGGTTTGCCATATTGCGCGCGCAAAGCCTCAAGAGCCGCAGCGCCAATGCCTTTACCGCGATATTCGGGCATGACAGCGAAGTGCTCCACATAGACATAGTCCTCGAATAGCCAGTGGCACACAAAACCGCGGAAGGCACCATCATCGGTGATAGCCATGCAGCGACTACGGGGTTCATTATGAAATAGATATACGAATTGTTGCCAGTCGCGGCGCTCGGCAAGAGGAAAGGAAGATTCGTATAATTCGCGCACTTGCTCAAGACCACTTTCTGATATGGAAGATAAGGAAATCATCTGTTTAGCAAAATTATATATGCAAAGTTACGATTTAATGAGCGA
>DGSV01000028.1 GCA_002394025.1 Bacteroidales bacterium UBA4353 | reverse complement strand
CCGCGTAGTAGTTTTCAAAGATATGAGCAACGGTGACCAGTTCTTCACCCGCTCAACCGTGAATACAAAGGATACCATAGAAATCGATGGCGAGACATACCCACTGGTAAAACTTGAAATATCATCAAGCTCGCACCCATTCTATACCGGCAAGTCGAAACTTGTGGACACAGCAGGTCGCGTGGACAAGTTCATGAGCCGCTATGGCAACAGACACAAAAAATAACCTTTCACGATAATACAAAAAAAAGCCTCCCGCACATTCAGGAGGCTTTTTTTTGCGCACCGCGTTAGCCTACCCCTATCAGCCCTATTAGCCCCTATTAGCCCCATCAGGAAACAAAAATTGCAGAAAAATAAAGATATTTTTCCGTAATTAACAAAAATATCGTACCTTTGCCACAGAAAAAACAAATTAAACAATATATCATGTCAAAAGTTACAGTAGTAGGTGCAGGTAACGTGGGTGCTACTTGTGCCAATGTTTTGGCCGTCAAAGAGATAGCCAATGAAGTCGTTCTTATCGACATCAAAGAGGGCGTTGCCGAGGGCAAAGCCATGGACATCATGCAGACAGCTCAGCTCATGGGTTTTGATACCAAAGTTACCGGTGTCACGAACGACTACAGCGCTACAGCTGAATCAGACGTTGTTGTCATCACCTCGGGCATACCCCGCAAGCCGGGTATGACGCGCGAGGAACTCATAGGCGTCAATGCCGGAATCGTGAAGAGTGTGGTAAAGAGCGTTCTTGAGCACTCACCAAACGCAATACTCGTCATCGTCGCTAACCCCATGGACACCATGGCATACCTCACATATAAATCTCTCGGCCTGCCACGCAACCGCGTGATAGGTATGGGCGGACCGCTCGACAGCAGCAGACTCAAATACTTCCTGAGCGAAGAACTATGCTGCAACCCCAACGAGGTAGAAGGAATAGTAATCGGCGGACACGGCGACACAACAATGATACCTCTCATGTCTCATGCCACATATAAAGGCTATCCCGTGAGCACATTCCTCAGCCAGGACCGCATTAATGACGTGTGCCAGAAAACTATGGTAGGCGGCGCAACACTGACCAAACTGCTCGGAACATCGGCATGGATGGCACCGGGTGCTGCTGCTTCATTCCTCACAGAAGCCATCGTTAAAGACCAGAAGAAACTACTGCCAGTATCTGCTTATCTCGAAGGCGAATACGGCATGAAGGACATCATGATTGGTGTGCCGTGCATAATAGGTAAGGACGGCATAGAACGCATCGTGGAACTCCCGCTCACAGCTGACGAGAAAGCAAAACTCAAAGCCTCGGAAGAAGCGGTGCGCAAAACTAACAACATACTCTACGAAATCAAAGCCCTATAATCATAAGGACAACAAGCAGTAAAAAACCTTCCCGAAAATACTCGGGAAGTTTTTTTGTTTATTAAGGGCATTTATAATCATGCTTATGCTCAAAATATCTTGAACAGGACCCGATAAAATCTAATGCGCGGTTTGTGTTTAATGGAGAATTATTAGTAACTTTGCAAATAGCCTGTTATAAATTTTGTCTATGGATACTTTTCTCAGTTTGCTGCGTCATCGGCGCAGTATTCGCCAATACACCTCAGAACCCGTTTCTGCCGAAGATATTAAAGCCCTTTGTCAGGCGGCTTTGATGTCCCCTGCAGGTAAGCGTCTCAACCCTTGGGAATTCATCGTTGTCACCGACCATGAGAAACTCAACGCCATGTCTCAGTGTCGCACCTACGGCAGTCAGATGCTTGAGCAGGCACCGCTCGGTATCGTGATTTGCGCCGATAGTCATAAGTCGGATACATGGATGTTCGACAGTGCAATCACTGCCGAGAATATTATGCTTTGTGCCGCAGACCTCTCCCTCGGCTCATGTTGGGTGCAAGTCTATGGCAGAGAACATGAAGACCCGACAGGACACTTTACAACGGCGGAAGCCTGGGTCAGACATCTGCTCAACATACCCGACAATATCAGCGTGGTATGCGTGATAAGCATAGGACACCCCAATGAGCAGCGCAAAGACTATGACATCGACAAACTGCCTTACGACAAAATTCATCAAGAACATTGGTAGCCGTAAAATAACATTTGTTCATTAGTTTGTTTTTTTTGAGTGATTTAGTACTTTGAAAATACTGACACGCCCCTTCGTGTCCCGCTACCGGGTCAAAACATTTGTCCAGTTACCGAGTCAAAACATTTGTCCCGCTACCGAGTCAAAACATTTGTCTCAAATTCTCAAATTCTCAAATTCTCAAATTCTCAAATTCTTAACTTCTTAACTTCTTAACTTCTTAACTTCTTAACTTCTCAACTTCTCAAAATATGCCTAATCCGCGAATAGCCATTACTCCGGGCGACACAAATGGTGTCGGCTACGAGATAATTCTCAAGACTCTTAATGAGCCTCATTTGTTAGAACTCTGCACACCAATCATTTATGGTTCTGCCAAAACTCTTGCGCAGCATCGACGTACCTTGCAGGAAATAATCGTTAATATAACTCCCGTAGGCGAAGCCGCCGAGGCTCAGGAACGTAAGGTGAGCATCGTTAACTGCACTGACGACGATACGCCCATACAGTTCGGTATCCCCACCCCGCAGAGTGCCAAAGCAGCTTATGATGCACTTGGAGCCGCATGCCAAGACCTCAAGGACGGCAAGGTGGACCTGCTCGTCACGGCACCCATCAATAAGCAGAATATGCAGCAGACAGATTTCCACTATCCCGGACATACGGAATTTCTCACTGAGCAGTTCTCGACAGACCGCGCGGAGAGTATCATGATGATGGTCAATCGCCTGATGCGTGTGGCACTCGTTACTAACCATTTACCGCTGAGCAAAGTTGCCGAAAACATCACCATAGAGCGCATACTTGCCAAACTGCGACTGCTCAACGAAAGCCTGAAACGCGACTTCCTGATACGCAAGCCGCGTATCGCTGTGCTTGCACTCAATCCCCACGCCGGTGACAGCGGATTTCTCGGAACGGAAGAAGTGGAATTTATAGCCCCTGCGATAGGAAAAGCCACCGAGGAAGGTATCAGCGCCTTCGGACCTTTTGCAGCAGACGGATTCTTCGGAGCAGTGCGCTATAAGAGCTATGACGCAGTACTGGCAATGTATCACGACCAAGGACTGGCACCTTTCAAAGCACTCGATATGGGAGGGGTGAACTACACAGCAGGGCTGCCAATAGTGCGAACAAGTCCTGACCACGGCACGGCATACGAGATTGCCGGAAAAAACCTCGCCGACGAAGACTCGTTCCGACAAGCTATATATACCGCTGTGGATATTTGGCATAATCGCAAACTCACCGACGAAATAAGTCAGGACCCGCTGCAAATAACCGATAAACATCGTCCGAAAGATAATAGACCGCTAAAATAATATGAAGAAAATAGCCTATATAGTCTTTGTTGCTCTTATTCTTACCGCATGCCACGGCAAGGACAAATTACTACCTACAGTTACCGGTTCGAGCTATGAAGTGCTGGTGGTGATGAACAACAGCCAATGGAACGGTGCCGCGGGTGACACTGTGCGCAAATACCTTGAAGCGGATATGCCATGTCTGCCACAGATAGAGCCCACACTCAGCGTGTCGCGGACACCATGGCGCGAATTTTCTGACATACTCAAACCCGTGCGTAATATCGTGCTCTGCGACATAGACAGCGCGCGATATACCCAAGCACAAGTCAAATACATGCGCAATATCTGGTCGCAACCACAAGCTGTAGTGCGAGTGCAGGCACACGATGTAGATGAATTTATGAAAGCGTATAGCACGGCAGGAAAACGTATCACGCAGTATTTCGTCAACGAAGAACTCAACAGACAGCACGATTTCTATCGCAGACATTATACTAATCCCGCAGCCAATAAACGCCTGAAAAATAAATTCGGCATCGATATCCGTATTCCCAACGACCTTGCAGCATCAACCGACACTACAGACTTCTTTTGGATTACCGATACAAAAGGCCGTGTGCGACGCGATATTGTGGTTTACACTGTACCCTATACATCTACCGAACAACTCACCCTGCAAGGTATCATACAACGTCGCGACTCTGTGCTTAGGCTCTATATCCACGGACGTGAAGATAGTTCATATATCGCTACTGAATGGCGCCATATCCCGCCTCAAATGATTGTCACACAAAAAGACAGCACCTACTGTGCCGAAGTCAGAGGGCTATGGCGAATGGAAAAAGGCGACGCAATGGGAGGACCATTTGTTATGCACGCACGAATAATGCCAAGCGGTGATAAAATACTCGTCGCTGAAGGCTTCTGCTTCGGACCGGGGCAGAAAAAGCGTAACCCGCTGCGACAACTCGAAGCTGTCGTCAACGGCATGAAATTCATCAGAGAACAAAAATAATTTACTATTTAACAATTTATTTGTTCATGGGGTGTTATAGTGATTTGTACGGACACGCTGCTAACAATTCATTTGTTCATCCATGTTGTTAATTAGTAAATATTGTATCTACCAAACTGTGACTCACAAGTATGACACAAAGAAAAGGCTCAATCCTATTACGGATTGAGCCTTTTGAGTTTTGTAAAGCTGCCGTTTTGTTATTCTTCTTTTTCGGCTTCGTGGGCTTTGATTAGCGCTTCCTGAACATCGGCTGGTACGAGCTCATAGCCTGCGGGTTTGAGGCTGAACGATGCGCGGCCACCGGTAAGCGATGACAAGGTCGTGGAGTAGCTGCTGACTTCCTTGAGGGGTATTTTGGCTTTGAGACACTCCTGACCTTTCTGGCTCTCCATACCCATGATTAGGGCGCGGCGACCTTGCAGGTCTGACATCACGTCACCCATCTTGTCGCCGGGAGTGAGAACCTCAATGTCGTAAATAGGCTCCAAAATCTTAGGACCGGCATTGCGGAAAGCCTCGGCAAAGGCCATACGGGCTGCTATACGGAACGAGATTTCGTTACTGTCAACAGGGTGCATCTTGCCGTCATAGACGATTACGCGGACATCGCGGGCATAAGAACCTGTCAGAGGACCTTGTTCCATGCGGTCCATCAGACCTTTCATGATGGCGGGCATGAAGCGGGCATCAATAGCACCGCCGACAATACTGTTAACCATTTCGAGGCGGCCACCCCATTCCAGTTCCACAACGTCGGTGTTGCGGTTCTGAACCTTGAACTCTTGGTTGTTGAACTTATAGACTTCCTTCATGGGAACGCCTTCAACGATAGGTTCAATAATCAGGTGTACTTCGCCAAATTGTCCGGCGCCGCCGGATTGTTTCTTATGGCGATAGTCGGCACGCGCGGCGCGTGTTATGGTCTCGCGGTATGGTATGCGGGGTTCGATGAATTCCACGGGCATCTTGTCGTTGTTCTCAAGGCGCCATTTCAGTGTGCGCAGGTGCCATTCGCCTTGTCCGTGAACGATGGTCTGCTTGAGTTCTTTTGACTGTTCGATGATCCATGTCGGGTCTTCCTCATGCATGCGTGTGAGCAGTGCCGAGAGTTTCTCGGAGTCGGACTCGGTAACAGGCTTGATGGCGCGACGGAATTTGGGTGCCGGATATTGTATGGCGGGGAATTCGTAGTCACAGTCTTTGCCGTTAAGGGTGTTGCCGGTGCGTGTGTCTTTGAGTTTCACGGTGCAACCTATGTCACCGGCCGCGAGGCTGTCAATAGGTGTGCGTGCCGTACCGGCGGTTTGATAGAGCTGCGAGATACGCTCCTTGCTATTACGTGATATGTTCTGCAGGTCATCGCCGTTATGCACCGTGCCATTCATTACCTTGAAGTATTGAACATCACCGATATGCGGTTCTACGCTTGTTTTGAATACGTATAGGCTCGTGACGCCTTTGGAGTCCAGAGCCACTTCGCGACCGTCTTCGGTAACAGGCTTTGCTACGGCATCGGCAGAAGGAGCCACATTGCCGAGGAATTCCATCAAACGGCGAACACCCATATCCTTACCACCGCAAACGCAGAAGATAGGATACATGCCGCGGGAGATGATACCCTTGCGGATGCCCTCACGCATCTCATCCTCGTCAAGGGAACCCTGATCGAAATACTTGTCCATCAGTGTCTCGTCATTCTCGGCGGCGGCTTCTATCAAAGCGTTATGCATCTCTTCGGCTTTGGATTGCTGGTCTGACGGGATGTCAAGAATTTCAGGAGCACCACCCTCAGGCTTCCAACGATACATCTTCATCTTGAGGACGTCTATCAGGGCGTTGAACTCCGGACCTACGTTGAGGGGATACTGAATCTGTATGGCTCTGCTGCCATATACTTCCTTAATGGATTCCACACTGCGCTCGTAGTCAGCCTTTTCACTATCGAGTTGGTTGATGAGGAAAAGCACAGGCTTGTGGAGATTTTCGGCAAGACGGAAATGGTTCTGAGTGCCAACCTCAACTCCCTGCTGGGCATTGACTAAAATGAGTCCCAAGTCGGTCACGTTCAGAGATGTTACCGTGCCGCCTACGAAGTCGTCACTGCCCGGACAGTCGATGATGTTGAGCTTCTTGCCCAACCATTCGATGCTTATCACTGTCGAAAATACTGAGTAGCCATACTCTTTTTCTACGGGGAAATAGTCACTTACGGTATTGCCCTGCTGAATGGTGCCGCGACGTTTGATAACTCCGCTCTCGAACAACATGGCCTCGACCAGTGTCGTTTTCCCCGAACCCGATCCGCCAAGTAGCGAGATGTTTCGGATGTCTTGTGCTTGGTATTCTTTCATGATATAAAGGTATTAATGATTTTTTTTGACATTAAAAAATTCATGGGTACAAAAAAGCACCGCAATTTCGGAAAAAATCCTGACATACACAATAGCGGAAAAAGTGTTTTTCAACATAAAAATACAAAAAATAATATAGATAATGATAAATAATAAAGCCTTTTGCCCTTAATTAAAAAAAAATCATTAACTTTGTCGGGTAGAAGAATGAAAATATCGTAAAATCATTAAATTAACAAGCCTATGAAAAAATTTACATCAATGATTGTCATGGTTCTGTTCACCATGTCAATGTTTGCCTTCTCGCCTGCCGGCAAGGCTGTTAAGTCATTAGACTTCAGTGGTTCGCAGCGCATTTTGAAGGCTGTCAACGCTCAGGCTCCTCGTCAGCTGAATAGCGGTAAGCGTCGCGTTCAGCAGCGCGCTGCCGAAGACTTTCCAATCATCAGTGAGCAGCCACAAGGCGAACTCCGCAGCTACGCTCGTAGCGGCAAATGCTACGTAACGCAAAACCAGCAACTCTATTACAGCACGCAAAGCGGTACGATAGAAATTGTGTTTGGCAATGACAACAAGGTCTATTTCAAAGACATCATCAATGGCACATCTTATGGCACTTGGGTTGAAGGAACCTTGTCGCAAGACGGCAGCACAATCACCGTGCCTCTCGGGCAGAACATTTATTATGAATCGGAGTATAATGCCTGCATAGTATTGAACCGGCTTGCGTGGGACAACGAAACTGGATTTGCGCCCACTGAAGCTACGGAAATTACCTACTCGGTAAGCGCTGAAGGCGTAATCTCTTTGCAGAATTCCGATGAAGACCACACCGTAGGAGGAATATGGTCTGACGACAACAGCATTGGCTTATATGGCGACTACGAGTCTGTCTATACCCCTTACACCCCCAACACCGATGTGGTAACCCCGCCGGACGGAATGGCAAGCATCACAGCGCCGATGAGCGGCACCTACTACGCCTCGATCGGCGCTGATGGCGAGGCAATAAGCTCAACAGTGACTATCGGCTTAGTAGGCAGCGAAATATATATCCAAGGTTTGGTAGCCCAAATGCCAGAAGTTTGGGTCAAAGGCACTATTGGCACCGATGGAACCGTATCAATACCCGTTACCTATCTTGGTGAGTATAACGGTAACCCCGCTTATCTGATGGGCTATTCAAGTTCTAACCCCGTATCTCCCGTATCATTTGTGCTCAACCAAGAGAACATGACTGCTGAGCTTGACGGCTATGCCATGGTCAGCTATTCAGAGACCGAGAACACCATCCTCAATAGCCGTACAGGATTTTACTACTCAGGCTTGTTCATCGGTACCCGTCCCGAAGCTCTCACGCCTCCCGACGGACTCCTGCCATACGAAATGCCCTACACGGGTCTGTCATACGACGGTGAAGCACAAAGTGACATCAGTGGCACAGTAAATCTGGCATTCTCCATGACTGACGGCTTGGTTTATGTTCAGGGACTTATCCCGGAACTTCCCGAAGCATGGATGGTAGGCAGCATCAATGCTGACGGCACAGAGATTACATTCGCATCAGGTCAGTACTTGGGTTATGACGATTTCGGCTCGCTTTATGCCGTAGGTGGTGACGTAGATGGCAACATACAAGACATCGTATTCAGTTTCGACAAGCTGAGCAATGTTGCTACACTGCAAAACTACATCTACGTAAACGGCAAACCGGACCAGATTTACTACTTTACCATATTGTCTGATATAGTAATAGGCATCGTGAGTGACGATATGTGGATAGCCTCACAGCAGGGGTACAACAATACGCAGGAGGTAGCATCCATCAATATCGCTGAAGGCGTAACAGGCACTCTGGCTCAAAACGACGGCACCAATTCTCCCAAGTACTACAATTCTGACGAATCGCTCCGTATGTATGCCTGCAACTCGCTGGTTATCACATCACAAAAGGCTATTGCCAAGATAATATTCAACCTTATCGGCAACGAAAACCAAATGCTCCTTGAAGCCAATGTGGGAGAATATGCATTGGACGGCAACGTTGGCACATGGACCGGTGAGGCTAATGAAATAACGTTCTCCGTTCCATGCACATCAGGCAAACAAGCGCGCATAGTTTCCATACAAATCTTCTACCTCGACTATGGCACCATGACCGTTGAACTTCCGGAAGGCGTTACAACAACGTCATATATGTTCACCGGCACCGATAGTTACGACAACTCTGAAGTGTCGCGCGAGGTGCTCGTGGCATTTGACGGCAACGACGTATATTTCCAAGGACTGACAACCATCGTGCCCGAAGCATGGGTCAAAGGCACTATGGCTGCTGACGGCACCATAACAATACCGGGCTGGTATGTAGGACAGTATGACACCTATCTCTTCGGAGTGTACGACCTCTACTATGGCGAACAGTCGTTCTCTTATGACTCTGAAGCAGACAAGTTTACAAGCGCTAATTACTCCATCATGGCATCGCAGAACGGCGGAGAAAAATCTGTCATGGAAGAATACAACGATGTTATAATCTTACACCCGCAGGACATTGCCGCAACACCTCAGGATCCTACAATCAACGCAGTAAATCTCTCCGCCTCGTATCCCAGCATACAATACACAATCCCAACCAAAGATGCTGACGGAAATGTCCTTGACATCAGTAAACTCTACTATGTCGTATATTACGTGAAAGACGGCGTGCAGAATACACTCACCCTATCTCCCGAACTCTATGAGAAGCTCACTGCGGAACTCACCGAAATACCTTACACCTTCTCTGACGAATATGATATTTACTCCACACGCCTCTACCTCAACCAAGGCGCCGAAGAACTCGCCACATGGACCAAGATAGGACTGCAGGTTATCTATCGCGGTGGCAATGAGGAACACACATCCAACATCGTATGGTACGAATTAGGCGAAAACACAGCCCTTGAGGACGTCAAGGCCGACGTGATAGAGACTATCTATTACGACATGCTCGGCCGCCGTGTTGACAACTCACTCAACGGAGTCTATATCCAACGCCAACGCCTCTCAAACGGCAGCGTGATAACCAACAAAGTACTTATCCGCAATAAATAAAACACTACTAAGGCGTGACACGTCACGCCACTATCAATAACCGGAAATCCGGGGAGTGTAACACTACTCTCCGGATTTTTTTTGTCACCAATTCAAAAAAAATCCTTACCTTTGCAGTGTCAAAAAAGCACGGGGTGCCATGATTGATAGATTAACACCGATCAGGCTGAGATTATACCCGCGAATCCGCTGCGTAATGGCAGAAGGAAACAAGCGTGACACAGAAGCCGTAGGGCAGACGACGCTATCCCGTGCAGACAACAGCGCATGGGATATTTTTTTATACATACAACAATGACTAAAAAGTTTTTAATCACTATTTTCACTCTTGGCATATCATGCTTGTCATGGTGCCAAAGCGACACGGCGTCAGTGGATACTATAGCCATTTTCGACACGGATTTTATCGACCGCACCATAGAACTTGATGCCGTGGTCGTAAGTGCCACCCGAATTGGCAATACCGGTGGTCTGTCTGACGTGAAACTCAAAGGTAAGGACATGCAACGCAATAACATCGGTGTCAATGTTCCCTATTTGCTTCAGTCCACTCCATCGCTCGTGGCATTCTCCGAGGATGGTACGGGAACAGGATATGCCTATTTCCGCATTCGCGGCACCGACCAGAACCGCATAAATATCACCATGAACGGCATACCGCTCAACGACAGCGAGTCATCATCGGTGGTGTGGGTCAATATGACAGACCTGATAGGTTCCGTGGCAGACCTTGATGTGCAACGCGGAGTAGGGAGCAGCACCAACGGTAGCGCGGCATTCGGAGCCAGCATCAATATGCGTACTGAAGACCCGCAAGCAAAACCCTATGCCGTAGTGAGCTTCAACGGCGGTTCCTATTCAACGTTTCATGAGATGATAAAAGCCGGATCAGGGCTTACCAAACACGGCTTTGCCGTAGATGCCCGATTCAGCAAGGTGGATAGCAAAGGCTATGTGGATCACGCCTTTTCGGACCTGTATAGCTACTACGCCTCGGCGGCATGGTATGGCGACAAAACCATGATAAAAGCCTTCACATTCGGAGGAGCGGAAAAAACAGGCATAGCATGGGACGGCACGGACCCCGAACAATGGAAGATAAATCCTAAATATAATCCTTCGGGACTATACTACGACTCCGATGGCGTTCAGCAACGCTACAACGACGCAACCGACAACTACAAACAGAGGCACTATCAAATTCATGTCTCACACTTTTTCAACGACCATTGGTCGCTCAATGCCGCAGTACACTATACTCGTGGCAAGGGCTGGTCCGAAGATGTGCAGCATAAGGCGCTCAGCAAATTCGGTATGCAGGACATAGACCAACCCAACGACGGGAAAAATCCATATAGCGTACGCTGCAAACACATGGACAACCACTTCTACGGAGCCCTTATTAATGCCCTATACCGCAACGAACAGTGGAATGTGGCGTTCGGAGCGGCGGCAAACCACTATACCGGCAAGCACCACGGATATATAGACCGACTGCTCTCCGGCGAAGAATACGACAAAACATTGTTGGGAAAAGACTGGTATGACAATCACGGAGAAAAAACTGACGCCAATATCTACGGCAAAGCAACATGGCAACCCATTGGGGGACTCACTGTATATGCCGATTTGCAGTACCGTTTTATACGCTATCGTATCAACGGAACCCATGACAAGAAAGTAGGCATGGTAATGGACGATTGGGGCGATGATTTCCACTTCTTTAATCCCAAGGCGGGCATTACTTATCACTCGGGACGGCACACCACATACGCTAATTTTGCCATAGCTAACCGTGAACCAAACAGAAAAAACTACACAGAAAACGGACTCACACGTCAGCCTAAACACGAAACACTCTACGACCTTGAAGCTGGATATATCTATCAACATAACATATTCTACGTCGGAGCCAACCTCTACTATATGCATTACAAAGACCAACTTGTGCCTTCAGGCAAAATCAGCGACACGGGTTCCACACTGACCATGAACGTCGATAAGTCGTACCGCATGGGTGCGGAAATCATGGCTGGAGTCAAGATAGGGCATTATCTGCGTTGGGACGCCAACGTCACCGTTAGCCGCAACAAGATAGAGAACTTTACCGACTGGCTCGACGACTACGCTTCCGGTCAGCAGATAGAAGTCAAATACGGCAACTCAACAATAGCCTTTTCACCATCGGTAACAGTAGGCAGTACCCTAACATTCAATATCAAAGGTTTTGAGGCAGCATGGCAGACAAACTATGTAGGCAAACAGTGGCTCGACAACTCCGGGAGCGCACAAGCCAAACTACCACACTACTGCATCAATAACATACGAATGGCCTACACACAGCCTATAGGAAAAATACTCAAAGAAATAACACTGAGCCTTAACCTCAATAATATCTTCAATAGCAACTATGTCGCCAATGGTTGGGCATCAGCCTATTACAATGACTATGCCGCAACGGGGAAACCCGACTACTACGTTGGCTACTATGCTCAAGCAAAATTCAACGCCCATGCAGGAATAGCATTGCGATTCTGAACAGGCTCGGATTTTTATAATTCAGAAAAAAAGCGTACCTTTGTATTTAGGTGCGCTTTTTATATCAAGGCATTGACACCTATTGCCAACCGTCTGATAAATATCTGATAACCAACATTTATGGCAGCGAAAAAAAATAATAAAGATAACATAGCCTTACCTATCGCCCGCAGTGTTCATGGCAAGCTTCCGCCCCAAGTTCCGGAATTTGAACAAAGTGTGCTCGGAGCACTGATGATAGAGAAGGACTCCTACAACCGTGTGAGTGACATCTTGCGCGCAGACTGCTTCTACGACCCACGCTATCAAAAGATATTCAGCGCGATAACGCAACTTGTCAGTCGCCAGTCACCGGTGGATAGGCTTACCGTGGTCGAAGAACTCCGCAAAAACGGAGACCTTGAAGTGGTAGGAGGAGAAACGGAAGTGGCTATGCTCACCACAAAAGTTATCAGTACGGCAAACTTAGAGTATCACAGCCAGATTATAGTGCAGAAATTCCTTGAGAGGGAACTGATACGTATCTCCAACGAAATTCAGGAAGAAGCCTATGATGATACCACTGACGTTGAGGAACTTATGCAGAAAGCCGAAGGTCGTATCTTCGACCTTGCCCAGCGAGGTCAGCGCCGCGAGGCGATACAGATAGACCCTGTGATATCTTCGGCTCTCGAACGCTTGCAGATGCTGAGCCAGAAAGGTGGCAGCCCGGGAATACTAAGCGGATTTCGCGAGATTGACAACGCAACGGCGGGATGGCAACGCTCCGACCTGATAATCATTGCCGCGCGACCGGCTATGGGCAAGACGGCATTCGTGCTGAGCATGGTCAGAAATATGGCAGTGGATTTTGGCACGCCGGTTGCCATGTTCTCTTTGGAGATGTCAAACCTGCAACTCGTCAACCGTCTGCTGATGAACGTATGCGAGATAGAAGGTGACAAAATACGCAAAGGAGACATCAATGAGGCTGAATGGATACAACTCGACGAACGTGTGCGGCACCTGCTCGGAGCGCCGATATACATCGACGATACACCGAGCCTGTCGGTATTCGAACTTCGCAGCAAAGCCAGAAGACTGGTCAGAGAACATGGCGTGCAGTGCATCATCATCGACTACCTGCAACTCATGAACGCATCAGGCATGAATTTCGGCAACCGCGAACAAGAGGTGAGCATCATATCCCGATCGCTCAAAGGGCTCGCCAAAGAACTTGACATACCAATCATAGCATTAGCGCAGCTCAACCGCGGTGTGGAAAACCGAACAACCGGAACCAAAGGCGAAGGTAAGAGACCGCAACTAAGCGACCTGCGTGAGTCAGGATCAATAGAACAGGACGCGGATATGGTGATGTTTATTCACCGACCCGAATACTACGGAGTTACAGAAGGTGAAAACGGCGAAGACTATCGGGGATTGGCGGAGATGGTGATAGCAAAACACCGTAACGGACAAACGGGAATAAAAAAACTACGCTTCAGAGCGCAATATGCCAAATTCCTCGACATAGAAAATAATGCCTTAGACAACAATGTGGAGCGACAAACCACCTATTCCTCGAAGATGAATAATGCCGATTTTGCGGCACAAATAGGCGGCTTTGAAGATGATAAACCTGCCGGAACACCATTTTGAACAAAGCGCAAAGACCTGTACGGACACGCCGTGGCGTGTCCATGCGCACAATAAGTGCAATGACCTGTACGGACACACAATAAATCGCATCCGTATAAAGAAACCAAAGACCAAAGAACTATGCAACAGATACTCGAATTTCTCAAACAGCTGATAGCTAATAACAACCGCGAGTGGTTTGCCGAACATAAAGACCTTTACATCGCCGCCCATGATGAGTTCATAGGCATCAGTGAGCGATTTATTCACGACATATCCCTCTTCGACCCGCAAGCCCGCGGCTTACAACCCAAAGACTGCATATTCCGCATATACCGCGACACGCGTTTTTCCGCCGACAAAACACCATATAAAAATCACATGGGAGTTTATGTGGCAAGCCATGGAGGCAGAAAGTCAATGCGAGGGGGCTACTACCTACACCTGCAACCGGGAGCTTCTATGATGGCGGCGGGAGTATGGTGCCCTGACCACGAGAAAACACTGCTCAAGGAATTGAGATATGCCATATATGACAATAGTGATGAACTTGAGAAGATATTTGCCGCGAAACACTTTCGCAAGCACTTTACGGACTTCGACAAAAGCTATACCCTAAAGAAAGTTCCGCAAGGATTTCCGACCGATTTCGAACATGCCGACTGGCTCAAACTCAAGATGTTCTGCGTTATGAGACCTCTAAGCGAAGAACTGCTTGTGTCACCTCAAGGATGGAGTACCATTATTGATGCCTGTCAGGCTGCTAAACCCCTCAACGACTTCCTCAACTACACCGTTGACGAAGTGCTTGGATACTAATCACAGTGAGAAAAACAACTTTCATACTATCTCTTGCCATGCTGCTCTTGTTGAGTGGCTGTGAGCGTATGCGCTCGTGGCATCAGCGGCGCAACGAAACGCGTCAAGCCATCGCTGAAGTGGCTGGACACCACCTCTATGCCGACCAACTACGCGACATAGTACCAATAGGCACTACTGCTGAAGACTCGGCGAAACTCGCGGGAAAATATATCATGCAATGGGCTAAGCAACAGCTGATTTATAACACTGCCAAGAAAAACCTTGCCGACACTGCCGAGATACTGCGACAGGTGGAACGCTACCGTAGGCAACTGATGGTGTATAACTACGAACAGCAGATTGTTGACCAGAAGATGTCGAAAGAGGTAACGGAAAGTGAGATACAGAACTTCTACAACCATCATAGTAGTGAGTTGCTGCTTCGCGAACCCATTGTCAGGTGTCGCGTGATGGTTCTGAACAACAGCCTTGCCGACGATAGTCACACCCGCAAACTGCTTATGGCGACCGATGAAGAGCAAATAGCAGACCTCAACAGTTTCGCGCTGGCTAATGCCTATAAATACATCATCTCCGACAACGACTTTGTACCCTTGAGCGACGTGCAAAAACTTCTGCCCGGTATGCCCAACATAAGCAAAACGGCAACACCGAAAAATATCATCACATGGAGCCACCAAGGCTCTACAGCTGTGATGTCAGTAATAGAATATAAAGAAGCCGGACAAGTGGCACCAATGTCATTCGCCGAACATCAGATACGAAACATCATTCTCAACCAACGTAAAACAGACTTTCTGCAAGACTTTGAACAACAGATGTTTGACAAAGCCGTGCGGCAAGGCGATATCGTCATAAAACAATGAAGCGATTTTTTTTACTATCATCAGTAATATTGTTCAGTCTGCTTTCCATAGCCCAAAATGCCGTGATAGACCAAGTGGTATGGATAGTAGGCGATGAAGCCATTCTGCGCTCCGAGATTGAGGAACAGCGCCTTCGCGCGCAATATGAGGGAATGGAAATCAAAGGCGACCCATATTGCATCATTCCCGAGCAGATGGCGGTGCAGAAACTATTCCTGCACCAAGCGCAACTCGACTCAATAGAAGCTGCCGACAGCCAAGTCAATAGCCAAGTAGAGATGCGTATCAACTATTTCCTGAGTCAGATAGGTTCTAAGGAAAAAATGGAAGAATATTTCCGTAAACCCTTGAACGAAATTCGTGAGGATATCACCGAGATGGTTCGCAATCAGATGATTATCCAACAGATGCAGCAGAAGATAACAGGTGATATAAAACCCACACCTGCCGAGATACGCCACTACTACAGCGAACTTCCGGCTGACAGCATACCCATCATCCCCACTCAGGTCGAGGTCCAGATAATCACCATAGCCCCCCCGGTACCACGCGAGGAAATAGACCGCGTAAAAGACCGGCTGAGGGAATTTACTGACCGTATCAATGCCGGAACAGCGACTTTCTCAATGCTGGCACGTATCTATTCCGAAGACACTGAGAGCGCAAAGCAGGGAGGTGAACTGGGATTTATGGGCAAAGGACAACTGGTGCCAGAATTCGCCAATGTCGCTTTCTCGCTGACAGACCCCAACAGAGTGAGCCGTATTGTCGAAACAGAATTCGGATTCCATATCATACAGATGATAGAAAAAAGAGGCGACCGCATGAACGTCAGGCATATACTGCTCAGACCAAAAACATCGGCACAAGACAGACAGAAAGCTATGGCGCTGCTCGACAGCATAGGAAATGACGTAAGAGCCGGAAAAATGACTTTCGAAACAGCTGTGGCAACATTCAGTCAAGACAAAAATACGGTGATGAACAACGGAGTTATGCAAAACGAAAATATGTCAACGAGCAAATTTGAGTATCAGCAACTTCCACAAGAAGTGGCCAAAGTGGTCTATAAAATGAAAGTGGGAGAAATATCTGACCCGTTTGTCATGATTGACCGCCAAAGCAATAAAGAAGTGTGCGCTATAGTAAAACTAAAAAGCAAAGTTGACACACACAAAGCCGACCTCACCAATGACTTCCAAACCATCAAGCAGCAACTCGTGGAGCAAACCAGCGAACGGATAATACAGAATTGGATTAAGAAAAAAATCCAAGAGACCTACATCATGATAGATCCTGAATGGGTCAACTGCGACTTTGAATACGAAGGATGGGTAAATAACACAAAGTAGAAAAAATACATTAGTGCCTAATCGTCAACGCTATATAATCATGTTACTATTGCTGTCGGTTCTGAGTATCGCGCCGGCCCAGCAGCCCGCGACGCAACCATTGAACACCGATGGCAATACCACGCTCATATACCTTGAGAAAGCCCAGCGACTGAGCTTCGACCAACAGCGAGTGCCCGACGGACAACTGCTCACTGGCGATGTACGTTTCAGACATGGAGACGCACTGATGTATTGCGACTCAGCATACTTCTTCCAAACAACCAACTCATTTCAGGCTTTCAGCAACATACGTATAGTGCAGGGCGACACTATATTCCTCTATGGCGACCAACTCTACTACGACGGCAATAGCTTGCTCGCCACTCTGAAGCATAACGTGCGCATGGAAAACAGCACTACCACACTCACCACCGACACCCTCTACTATGACCGGATGCGCAACGTGGCATACTACCTCACTCCGGGCACTATAGCCGACGAACTCAACAGTCTCAAATCGCAACAAGCCGAATACCATCCCGATACTAAACAGGCCATATTCAAAGACTCGGTACACCTCACTAACCCGAACTTCGTGATGGATGCCGATACTTTACACTACAACACGGTGAGCCATGTGGCGGATATCGTAGGACCGACAACTATTGTGTATCATGGGCAAACAACGATATACAGCACCCTGGGGTGGTATAATACCCGGACAGAACATTCGGCACTCTATAACAAGTCGCTCATCGAACATCAGACACAGCAAACACTGACCGGCGACACCATACTCTACGACAAACCGCGACAGTTTGCGCAAGTCTATGGACACATGCTGCTCACCGATACCACCAACCATACCACTCTATGTGGCAATTACGGCTACTATAACCAACTCACCGGTAACGGCATGGCGACAGATTCGGCCATGGCAATAGACTGGACCGATAGCGACTCGCTATTCATGCATGCTGACACCCTGTACATATCACGCTACAAAGCCCTGCCACCACCCCTGCCCGACAGCATTCTTGCCCAACAGCCCGATAGCATGATAGTGGAGAACACAGATACCCTGGCGACTAACGAACCCGACAGCGTGAATTATAACACCCTCACGGCATTCTGGAATGTCAGACTCTACAGACGTGACCTACAGGCAATAGCCGACTCCATGTTCTACGACTCACGCGACAGCATCATGCACCTCTACAGAGAACCAATACTATGGAGCGATAACAGCCAAATAACAGGTCTCAACGCAGACATATATATGCAAAACGGTACAGTGCATCACGCACATATCACAGGCAATGCCATAGTAGTGCAACAACTTGACACACTGCACTACAATCAGATGCAAGGCAAGGAACTATACGCCTATGTGCGTGATAAGGAACTATACCGTGTTGATGTTAACGGCAATACCGAGACAGTATTCTACCCCGAAGATGACGGACAACTGATAGGAGTCAATAAAACACTCTCGAGCTTTATCAAAATATTCTTCAAAGACAAGAAAGTGGAGCGGGCGGTGCTCACACCAATGTCTGAAGGTACTATGTACCCTCTCGACCAGATAGATAGCGAGGAACTATACCTCTCGCAATTCTTCTGGGCTAAAAGAGAAAGACCACAAAATCAGCAAGATATATTCAGCGCTACGCAGCGGACACCTAAGAAAATCAAACAGGTGGTAAGCGCCGTAAGCAAAGACCAGGATGATGATAAGGACGATAATAAGAATAAAAGAAACAAAGGAGGAAAAGACGGAAAAGATAATAAAAATCTCAAAAACTTAAAAAGGTAGTTCTATGAAGAAAATATCAGCACTATTGTTAATAATTCTTGTGAGCAGCTTCGTGGCTCGCGCCCAAATGCCTAAGCGTAACCATTTTGCCATACAAATCATGTATGACCAAAGCAAGGAAAAGAACCGCTTGGGCTCTGACGCTTCGTTCCGTCAGGCGGAAAAACAAAAAGGAACATCCGTAGGATTTCTCTATGAGTTCGACTTTAAGAAATGGCGCAGTGTGGACATCGGATTTGAGACGGGACTGACATACCTCTACCACAGAGCCAAAACGTCCGACACACGTATCAACGGAGCCTTTCAGTCGAACTATACAGTAGTACATAAACGCCATGACATAGCACTCCCACTCCGACTTGTCTATAGGCAACTCATAGCCCGAGACACATATCTCACTTTCTACTTCGGACCGCAATTCGTGTTCTCGGCTTCCAACAAAGCCGTAGAAACGGAAAAACGACTCTCGGCGCAAGGGCAGCAGGAATATAACACAACCTATAACCTGCTCAAAAACGGAGATGATGATAAACTGTTGCGCTCTTATGTCAAAGACGACGTGGAAAATCAGGCGCCGGTATATAGCAACGTCAAACCATTCAACGTCCAGCTCGGACTCGGAGGATCATTCCAATTCCATCAAATACAAATCAGAGCAGGATATGAATGGGGACTCACAAACCTGTTTACCAACACCTATACCGCAACATCGCTCAAGTCGTGGCAACTTACCAATAGAGTTGACCAGTGGTACGTGGGACTCGTGCTATTCCTGCCCGAGAAAAAAGCGCAATGGTAAAATATAAAGTTATTGTAACATTAAGTTATTAGTTTATGAAACGATTAGCAGTAATATTCTTTAGCCTAATACTCACTATCACCATCAGCGCCGAGGAGAGGCATGTCAAATATGAGGTCAAGGGCGATACACTATACCTCACAGTGACAGATACGGCGCTAATACGCAAGCATATATCGTTTATCTATGAACACCGTGTTCCCAAAAGTACTCTCAAAACTCACAATCAGACAACCGGGCAGCAAGAGAAAAACGAAAACGAACAACACAGCCAAGTCATAGAGCCTTCCGACAGCACTACGGCAGTAGCGCAAATATCCGAAATACCCGACACTACCGCGCAGCACGTCATCACTACCATCTACCACCGTATGGACCCCAGCGATGACCTCGAGGAAAATCACCCCGCGGCGGATATCTATGCCAACCTATGGCAAAAAGGAGATGTAAACCCTTATCACATACCTCTTGACAGCATTCCTGACAGCACTGAGATAGACCTCACGGGATATACTATACCTGTACCACTGCCGGGATATGTGACATCAAAATACGGACCGCGACGCTATAGGTATCACTATGGAACAGACCTCAAACTGCAAATAGGCGACACTGTGGTTGCCGCATGGGACGGACAAGTACGATATACCAAGTACAACCCCGGAGGATATGGCTATTATATCGTCATACGTCACGACAACGGACTCGAAACAGTCTATGGACACCTCAGCAGAATACTCGTAGTGCCTAACCAACACGTCAAAAGCGGAGAGACGATAGCTCTCGGAGGCAGCACGGGACGAAGCACAGGACCGCACCTGCATTTTGAAACACGATATCTGGGAAATCCCATTAACTCCGAAGCTCTATTTGACTACACTCTGCGAACCGCACGATCCGACAAATATCTCATCACAAAACGCAATAGCGCCATGCACCAGAAAGCCGTGCAGGACCTCGGAGCGGCAAAATACTATTCAATAAAAAAAGGAGACACACTCGGAGCCATAGCACGACGCAACGGAACATCAGTATCCGCACTTTGCCGACTCAACGGTATCAAGGAATCTACACTACTGCAAATAGGCAGAAGAATAAGAATAAGATAAATATAATTAACATAATAATCTATGAAACATATATTTGCTACTATAGCATTCCTGTCATTATCAATGCTTCTCATGGCACGCGATTTCAGCGATGAGGAGCTCTACAACGACTATCTGACCGGCAAAATGGTTCTCTGGGGAGAATATCTTGCCGCCAATGACAACAACGGTAATGTCAATGACGAGGAACTCCAGCGACTCGTCAACTACGACTACGGCTACATAGCGTGGCTTATCGACGAGCAGCGACGCGACGACGCGCAACACCGACTCGCCATATTCCAACGACGTGTCGAAATGCTCAAACAAATCGAAGATATAGATATGGCGGATGTATATGTGTATCAAGCTGCAGTGGCGGCATTCAACTGGATGCTCAACAAAATAAAACTCAACTACGCCAAGAAAGCCATTGACTATACCGACAAAGCCATCAAAGAAAACGCCACAAATCCCCGCGCCCTGTCGCTGCTCGGCAACGCGCAGTTCAACAACCCCTTCGGCTCTAACAAAGACGCCGTAAAAACACTGCTGCGAGCCATTGAAATGTTCCAACGCTACGGAGAAGACAAACATTCATGGGGCTATACGGCAACACGGCTGAGCCTCGTGCAGTGCTACGAAAAACTCGGACAAAAAGATAAGGCGATACAATACGCCAAACAAATACTCACCGATAGTCCCGAATTCATATACCTGCGCGACGTCTATCTCCCAAAACTGATGAAAAAATAAAGTAGAGAAGTCGATATACCGATATGTCGAAGTCAAAATAATAAAATAGTAAATAATAAAATAGTAAATAATAATAATGTCTATCCAACAATACCAAGCTTTAGTATCCGACGCGATTGCAAAACTTGATTGGAATCGCGCCCCACAAGGTCTCTATCACCCCATAGCCTATGCCTTGTCAGTCGGCGGCAAGCACCTGCGTCCGGCCATGATGCTCATGACGGCAGATATGTATGGAGCTGACATCAACAAGATTATGCCAGCGGCGCTCGCCGTCGAGATCTTTCATAACTTCACGCTGCTTCATGATGATATTATGGACCATGCCGCAAAACGGAGGGGACAAGCTACAGTGCAGAAAAAATTCGGCGAAAACACAGCAATACTCTCCGGCGACCAAATGCTCATAAGCGCCTATCAAATGCTCGAAAAAACCGATAACGCACTACTGCCAGAACTATTCCACGTGTTCAGTGACATGGCGGAAAAAGTATGCCAAGGACAGCAGTATGATATGGAGTTTGAAAATCAGTATGACGTAATCATCGCCGACTATATCAATATGATAACGCTCAAAACAGCAGCGCTGATTGCCACTTCGCTCCAAATAGGAGCCATGCTAGCCAACGCACCGGAAGAACACCGGAAAGAACTTTACAACTACGGAATAAACCTCGGCATAGCATTCCAACTGCGGGACGACTATCTCGACCTATACGCCACATCAACGGCATTCGGTAAAACACAGGGCTCGGATGTACTCAACAACAAAAAAACTTACCTGCTCATTCAGGCCATGAATATGGCTAAAGGAGACATAAAAAATCAACTCGAATACTGGTTACAGCCGGCGCAGGGGAAAGACCCACAAGCCAAAATACAAGCCGTAAAGGAAATATTCGACAAACTCCAGATACCGCAACTCACACTCGAGGCAATAAAAAAATATACCGATAAAGCCCTTGAAACTCTCGAGGCATTACCCATCGAGGCAGACAAAAAAGCCGATATGCTGCAACTGACTAATAATCTGCTCAAGAGAAATAAATAATACACTCACTATCATGCCATATAGACGATTACCCAAGACTGACAGCACGCGTGTCATGGCGCTCAAAAAAGCCCTGCAGAAGATTGACGAAGAAGGCTTTAATAATAATTTCATAACATTTGGCACCATTAATCAGGCGCGCCCGTTTCTCGCCCAATTCGAGCAGCAACTCATGCTCTATCAGGAACAGGTAGAGAAAAAAATCAATCATAACCGCGAATATATGCATTATGTTCGTAACGCGCGTATGTATCTCTCGCATTTTTTGCAGGTCTTCAACCTCGCGGTAATTCGCGGTGAGATAAAACCAGAAGCACGCACCTATTTCCAACTCGACCCAAACACCACCACACTACCGGACCTCAATACCGAGGAGTCACTCATCCTATGGGGAGAGAGAATAATAGCCGGAGACGCTGACAGAGTCAGAGCCGGGGGCATGCCTATCTATAACCCGACTATGGCTAAAGTCAGAGTACACTACGAAATATTCAAAGATCATTATTCGGACCAGCAACTGCGCAAGAAAATCACCAACAGAAACTGGACGGAACTGGACTCCATGCGCAATAAAGCCGATGCCATCATTCTCGATATCTGGAATCAGGTTGAGGAACATTTCAAAGACCTAAAACCATTTGCTCGACTCACGGCGTGCGAAAGCTACGGACTGATATATTACTACCGCAATGGCGAAGAACCAATTACTGCCGAGACTGACGAACTGCTGCAACGTATCGAGGACGCATCTCCAAAACTGCCTTTCGACGATTTCGACGATAAAAAGTAGCCACCATGCATCATCTTGATACTATCATAGCACAGTTGTTGGCATCGGGCATTGAACTCGGCAAACGAATCTTAATAGCCTCACTGATATACCTTGTGGGGCGCTATGTGGTTAAGTGGCTCAACCGCCTGTTCACCAAAATCCTCGAACGCCGCCGCATAGAACCCGAACTCAAGACATTCCTCGAAAGCCTCTGCTCCATGGTGCTTAACGTGCTGCTATTCATAGCCGTGGTCGGGGCATTAGGAATTGAAACCACATCCTTTGCCGCACTCTTGGCATCGATAGGCGCAACACTGGGTATGGCACTGTCAGGGCAGATGCAAAACTTCGCGGGAGGAGTAATCATACTGCTCAATAAACCTTATAAGATAGGAGATTTTATCAATACCAACGGCGTATCAGGCACCGTGAAAGAGATACAAATATTCCATACCAAACTGCTCACTGTTGACAATATCACTATCCTTGTACCCAACGGCAGTATCTCAAGCGGTGTACTCACCAACTATAGTCAGCAGGAACTGCGCCGTATCGACTTCACGGTAGGCGTCGAATACGGAACATCGGTAGATAAGGTTCGGGCGACACTGGTGGACATCATCAAAACCGATAGCCGACTTTTGCAAGAACCGGAACCCATGATAGCACTCAGTGAACTTGCCGACAGCTCAGTGAACATCATTGTCAGGGTATGGACAAAAACCGAAGACTATTGGCCGGCATATTTCAACCTCAAAGAAACGGTATATAAGACCTTTAACGATAGGCAAATAGGATTCCCGTTCCCGCAACTGACAGTACATCAGTCCGATAAATAACATAAAAAAGACTTTAATCCATGCTTTTTTCTTCAGACAACATCACACGCCTTCTTCCCCAACGCCCTCCCATTCTCATGGTTAGCACCCTTGATGAGGCCACGGAAACATCAGCGCAGACAACACTCAACGTCACCGCTGACAATATGTTCGTCACCGCCGGTCGTCTGCGCGAGCCCGGAATCTTGGAACACATGGCGCAGTCAGCATCAGTGCTCGCGGGATATCAGGCATACCTCAAACAACAACCGGCACCGGTAGGCTATATCGGAGAAGTAAAGAAATGCGCATTTATAACACTGCCACAAGTACCTTGCACGCTGCTCACAACAGTGGAAATACTGGGAACGGCTGCCGGAGTATCACTAATCAAAGCCTCAACAAACCTACCTGACGGTACGCAGGTATGCACAACACAGATGAAGATTTTCGTAGAACAATGACGTCACTAATTGAGCATAATACCTTTCATGTAGAGGCTACAGCCAATGACGTGCTCTACTATCATGACGCCACCGACATCGCGAAACTGCTAACGAAATATCCTGACGCCAAAATACTGCCTATAGGCTCTGGCAGTAATATACTCTTCACGGGGCATTATGACGGGCTGATTTTCAAAAGCGCCAATAAGGATATTGTTGTTACGGAGCAAAACGCTGACAGTGTGCTCATCCGCTGCGGAGCAGGGGTCGTATGGGATGATTTTGTGCGCTACTGCGTAGAGCATGACTACCAGGGAGCCGAAAACCTAAGCCTGATACCCGGCACTTGCGGCGCTTCGGCGGTACAAAATATCGGCGCTTACGGAGTTGAGGCAAAAGACTTGATAGTCAGCGTGGAGGCGGTAAATAGGAAAACCCGCGAAACAGAAACAATAGAGCAGGAGCATATCAACTACGGCTACCGCACCAGCAACTTCAAAACACTATGGGCTGACACCTATGTCATCAGTGCTGTGACTTACCGGCTCAAAGTAGCCACTCATATCACTAAGGGACTGCTCAACCTTACCTATCGTGGTCTGAATGAGGCTTATGAAAAAATGTCCGCCTCAATGCCCCACGCTACGCCACTCGCCGTACTACGCCATGCAGTAATTGCTATCCGAGAGCAAAAATTGCCACCGGTGGATACGATAGGCAGTGCCGGAAGCTTCTTCATGAACCCCGCGGTAAGCACTGAAAAAGCTCGACTTTTGCAAGAGAAATATCCTGATATGCCGCATTATGATAACGCCGACGGAACGGTAAAAATCCCGGCGGCATGGCTTATAGAACAATGTGGCTGGAAAGGCTATCGCGAGGGCGATGCGGCGGTATATGAACGTCAGCCACTCGTTCTCGTCAATTATGGCAAAGCCACGGGAAAGCAGATACTCAACCTGTCACGCAAAATTCAAAATAGCGTAAGGGAAAAATTCGGCATAGAACTCCGTACCGAAGCCATCATAATTTAAGTATTTAAGTTATTTAAGTTATTTAAGTATTTAAGTATTTAAGTATTTAAGTATTTAAGTATTTAAGTTATTTACTATTTGACGATTTACTATTTAACTATTGATTTTGTCATTTAGTTATGTCTTACTCTCGCCTCCTTACTCCTGCCTCATGACTCTTTGTTAGGTGCCGCCGCATATTTGCGGCGGGCAAAATTCCCCGAAAAAATCTGCCGAGTAGCTTACCCCTCCGGCACTGCGTGCCACCTCCCCTTATCGAGGGGATGAGTGGCTGACGCACAGCATGCCGTGTCAAATAAATTAGTACAATTCGCTGAATTCGTGAACAAAAACAAATCCGAGTCAAACACTCCTTCCCTGCCGAAGGAAGGGGTGAAGAAAAATTTGCATATCCCAGCAAATTTTTCGCAGAAAAGCACACTGTGCTTTTCTGCGCTCGGCTGCGCAGCTTAAGCGAAGCGCAAAAGAACACCTTAATCAGTCTTGTCCTGCTGCTGAGTCAAGTCATTTACCATCAATTATAAATAAAAAGACTCCCCATGCTTGACGCATGAGGAGTCATCATTTTTCTTGGGGTGGCTAGTGGGACTCGAACCCACG
>DGSV01000101.1:23058-32579 GCA_002394025.1 Bacteroidales bacterium UBA4353 | reverse complement strand
TTCTTCGACAGGGGAGGAGTGGCTGCGCACTCAAGAGAATGACACCATTTTTGTTACTTGCGAGACTTTATTTACTTAATTCTTTCTTGTTATGGTATTGGCTGTTTTGCTAACCACTATTTCCGCATTAGAGCGTTCCATGGGAGCCAAATAAACTATTGGGTTATGGTCACCGACGTTGTTGCGGGGGTTAGGTTCTATTCCTGAGTTAGATACTATAACGTCTTGCGGTATTTGTATAGCCCTGCGGTCGTCGTCCCATTTGAGGAATTTGGTTGTCGGCACTCCTGATTCGTTAGCCACTAAGTGCGTGAGTTCAATGCCGTAGCGTTTGATATCGAACCAGCGGAGTCCGTCATGTATTGTTTCGATTCTGCGGAAGTGCAGCACGCAATGTATAAAAGGCAGTTGCTCGCTTGAGATTACGAAGTCGGGGCTGATGTCCTGATTGTGCAGTTCCGGCACCAATTGTGCGTTACGTCCTGCTGCAAAGAAATTAGGAATTCTTCCTCTTACGAGTTGGTTCATTTCTCCTTTTCCGGCATCATAGCTTTGTGCCCAGAGGTTGAGGTCGCTAACAGCTCCATCGATGTCGTTGAGCATGATTTTCGCCTCGGCGCGGCACAGGAGCGTTTCGTTAGTGGTAAACTCACGGCGGAAATTGTACATATATCCTATGCCGGCAACCTTGTTGGTGATGTTCCACTTGGAGTAGCATTTGCTTATCAGAGAGCCATAGGTTCCGTTACGCACTTGCCATATTGTAAATCCGGGGAATTCGTTGCTCCAGCATGGTCCTCCGTTAGACACCATATATGATCTTGCGTCGCGGTTCCAGCCATAGCGTTGGTAAGAGCTATAACGCAGTGTGCCGTATGACATGACAGGGATGATGAGCAAATTGCTGTTCTGCGAGGCGTCAATCCAGTAGTTGAGTTCTGACTCGATGTCAGATGATGTGTTGCGAATATAGTCGGAGTTGACGAGTTGTGTTGCTGTTGCCACGGGGTCTGTTCCCAACACATTATTGGCATATTGCAGCACTTTGTCCCATTTACGTCTAATCAGGTAGAAGCGTGCTGCGAAAGCGTAGGCAGCTTTTTCGTTGAAGTGGTATTTAGGCACATTGTAGTAAACGTCGGAAACGAGTGGCAGCGCTTCTTCCAAGTCGGCTTGTATATTATCGTAGAGCGTGGTGAGGTCTCCGCGGTGATATGTTGCCTTTACGACTTTCTCGGGCTGTTTCATATAATACATGCCGAGGTCGTTGCGGCTGAGTTCATCGTTGCGGAACGGCATACAGAATACTTGTGCCAGCACAAAATGGTAGTAGGCTCTGATGAGCAGTGCCTCACCTTTCTCGGCATCCATATTAATACCTTGTCCTTCGAGTTTTTCGATGGCCTCAAGGGCGTTGTTAGCAGTGGCGATACCATAGTAGGCTCCGTTCCACAGAGAGTACGGCGAGTCCTGACCTTGGTTAGAGATGATGGGTTCCCACGCGAAACATTCCTCGTCGGCGCGGTCGAAAGCTTCTTCGTTATGCGTCATGCCCTGTTCGTCAGGAGTGTTGTTGTCAATCATGTTGTCAGAACTCAGTTCGCACATCATGCCGTAGTTGCAGTCCTGATACGCCGACACGAGCAGTAGCTGTACTTTTTCCTTACTATCAATTGTGGCACGCATATCAGGGTTTTTATCAAGGAAGTCCTTGCAGCCTGACAAGGTTATCACTACTATGCTTACTAATATATATTTAAGACCGGATTTCATATCTCTTAATTATTATTTAGTCGTTACACAGACAAATCTTTGCTCTTTGTTTTTTTTTTCAACAAATTACATACCCATGCGCACGGTGAATGTGAATTGGCGCGGTACCGGCGATGACACACCACCTGTCGAGAAGTACTCGGGGTCTTGTCCGTTGAGTTTCTTGTCAGCATAAATCAGGCAGATGTTTGTTGCCGAGAACTTCATTGAGAAACTCTTTACGGCTTCTTCTCTGGGTTGGTCTTTTCTTGCTCCGCGTTTATATTTGCGCACATTGCCGTCCTTATCCACCGTTTGGCGTTGGAACCAGCGCTGCGGGAAGTCGTAGGTGAGCGCTATTTCCTTGAGACGTATGAAGTCTCCTTTAGCCACACGCTGGTCAGAGAAGTTGTAAGCCGAGTAGGCGGTATTGAGGTTGGCGATATCTCTGTATTGACGTGTGGTTGGTATGGTAGGTATCGTGGTGTAGTTTTCATCACCGGGTACCATCCAGCGGTTTTTGAACTCACGGCTTGATGCCACGAGGTCAGAGAAGTCAGACGATGACGTTACGGGCACGAGCGGCGCGAGGCGAAGCACGTTGCCGAATGAGTATGTAAAGAACACATTGAATCTAAAAGTTCCCGCCTTGTCGCTGCGCCATGTCAGGGTGTTATTGAAAGAACCGGTAATGGTAGGATCTACGGGACCTTCGTATTTGAGGAAGTCGAGGTCGTCATACTGCTGGAAGTTGATGCCCGTCATCGTTGTCTCGGTGTGTTCGGCATTGGTGTAGAATGTTGGCATTCCGTTTTCGTCAAGTCCTGCAAAAGGTACTGAGAACAAGGCGCGTACCGGGTATCCTTCGCGGGCATAGCCACCACCGTTGACGAACGCGCTCAAACGGCTGTATGACGACAGGTCGGTGATTTTGTTCTTGGCAAAGGAGAAGATAAAGTCGGTATTCCAACGTATATTGGAACCGTCAGCGAATTTGTGGTCGATATTGAGCGAACTGATGGTAAACTCGCATCCCCACGATTTCATGGCAGCGGCATTGGCCGTCTTGTCAATAACGCCGCCGATACCTGATGTTTGAACAAGTCCGATGAGGTCGAAGTTGTTACGGGTGTAGTAGTCGAACTCGATATTAAGTCTGTTGCCGAAAAATCCGAGATCCACACCGACGTTAAATTCGTGCTTTTTCTCGTAGGTGAGTTCTGAGTTTTCGAGCGAATAGAGTTCTATACCTGATTCTGTTACGCTGGCAAAAGGTCTGTATGGTGAGTAGGACTGGAATATCGCCAAGGAGTTAGATGCCGGTCCGCGTTCTGCCGTGAGTGAATATGAGAGACGCAGTTTTGCGGTGTTCCACCATTTGGCTGCTTTGAAGCGGTGTTCGTTCCACCAATGTTCTTCGTGGGCGTTCCAAGCTCCTGACACGTTCCATGTCGGCAGCCAGCGGGCTTTGCGGCTACGACCGAGCTGGTTGCTACCGTCATAGCGGATTGTGCCGGTTATTGAATAGCGGTCGCGCCACGCGTAGGTCGCGGTTCCGAAGAAACCTAATCGACGGTCCCAAGCCATATCGTTGCTGTAATATACAGAACCTTCTTCCTGCATTTGTTTGAAGAGGTGGTAGTCCACGTATGGTATGCCGCCATTGTCATACTGATAGCCATAGCCCGTGAAGCCGGTACCCTGTTGGGTGAGCGAGTTGCTTTCCACGCCGACGAGGATGTCTATTTTGTGGTCCTCCTCGTGGTCCTTCTTGCCAAATGTGTTGTAGTAGTTGGCTGTGAAGCGGAAGTCTGTTGACAGCGTCTGATAGTCTGTCAGGTCGTATATACCGCCGAGTGGCATTACGATTTCAGGCAGTGCCGTTGGGTCGTCGGGGTCGGTATAGAGGTTTTCGTTGGCGTTACGAATTCCCTCATCCTCTTCGGGTTCTATACCGGCGCGGTAGGCGCGGGCCTGGTTGCTGTTGTCTTTGATGTTATGTTCATAGGCTGTCTTGACGTAGCGAATGGCAGCCAGTCCGCGCAGCGTGAGGCCGGGAACATAGGAGGGCTTATAGTCCAATTCACCTTGGAACTTAACGTCAGTAACCTTGAGGTCAATGTAGTTGTTGTTGAGTTCGTCAAGGATGTTGAAGTCGCTGTAGTTGTTGCGGTAGTTCTCGTTGGGGTCCAGCACACGAGAGTTGGTGATGGCGTATGAGAATGGGTTGATATCGAAGGCTCTCGAAGTCTTACCGGTGATAGCGTCCGCGGCAGCGGCTATGGTACCCGGGGCTCTTTGCTGACGAAAACTACCCATGGTGGCAAGCGACAAGGTGAGGTTCTTCATGATGTTGAAGGACGCGTTGACATTGCCCGTGTAGCGGCTTACCTTTGATGATTTGTACCATCCCGGGTCGTACATAGCTGACAAAGAGGCATATACTTGGGCTTTTTCCGTACCGCCGGATATGCTTATCGAGTGATTCTGCATGATGTTGTGATTAAACAGCAGGTCGAACCAGTCGGTATTGCGGAACTCTGCTTGACGCAAATAGGCGTTACGCGCTACTTGCGTATTGTCGAGCATATATCTGCCGGTTGTCGGGTCATAAGTGTTTATCAGGCTGTACATTTTGCCATAAACGCCATAGCTCTTGGAGTTCTTGAGGGTGGTGAATTCGAGCCAGCCCTTTTGTTCCAGTTCCTGATATACCGCCATCTGCTCTTGCGAGTTCATGATGTTGTAGTCGCTGTATGACGGTTTGAGACGGTATGTAAATTCTCCTGTATAGTTCAGAGAGCTATGTCCGGCACGGCCTCTCTTGGTATTGACCACGATAACGCCTGCCATGGCTCTCGCGCCGTAGATTGCGGTTGCCGAGCCGTCCTTAAGGATGTCAAAGGATTCTATATCATCGGAGTTGATTCCTGATATGGCTGATGCTATAAGTGTTTTTGCGTCACCTGATGAGAGTTCGTCGGCAGAAACATTGACCGGCGATGACAAGGGCACACCGTCAACAACCCACAGAGGTTGTGATGAGCCGTATATAGAAGTGCGTCCGCGCACGTTGATTTTCGGCGCTGTACCAAAAGTTCCCGACACGTTTTGCACCGATACACCTGCTGCACGGCCCTCCAAGGAACGTGACACGTCAGCCACACCGGCAAGTTGCGCGTCGCTGGCTTTGATAGAAGTTGCCGCGGCACTACTAATACGTTTGTCTATCACGGAAATACCAGTAACGACGACTTCGGTGAGTTGCTGCGACTCGGGTTTGAGGCGGATTACCATTTGAGGCTTAACTTCAAGCACCTGTGTTGTATAGCCCACGTAGGTTATCTCTATCTTCTGCCCCTTTTGGGCCGTGAGTTCAAAACGTCCATCAAAATCTGTCACGGTACCCGCCGTTGTTCCCACAATGGTGATATTGGCACCTATCACGCCTTCACCCAACTCGTCATAAACCATACCGCTAACGTTAACGGTTTGAGCTACAGCGACAAAAGAGGTGAGCAAACATTCGCATATTAGTAGTAGCGCTTTCTTCATATCTATGCTAAATCTAACTGTATTTTTTTGATATTACAACTTTTTTACACCTTTACGACAGACCGCAAAAGTCGAAATTGGCTGCAAAGTTATTAATTTTTATGCAAACAGCCAAATTTGCTTATACTTTTTTTGATTTTTCGGCCTAAAAACAAATTTTTTATAATAAAAAGTGTCTGTTTTCTTAAAATTTTGGCATATCACAAAAATGTCGTAACTTTGTCGGCAAACGTTTTTATAACTCCTAAAATCCTTAACATTATAATGTTTAGCAAATCTATTTCCCTTCGTTGCGCTTTATTCATGCTGTTGAGTTGGCTGCTATTGCCCTCATGCGTGGATATGGACAAGTTGAGCGATGAAGCTAATTTGAGCACATTCAGCGTCAAAGAGGTTATCACTCCTTCCGTTTCCTTGGGTTCGGTACGCATAGATAATGATGCAAAAAGCGTGGTGATAGCCCTTGAGCATGGCAAATATCTGGAGCAAATACTTTTCAGCGCTGATATCAAGATTGATGAACGCGCCGAAAAGCTTCTCAATATCGACCCTGACTCGGTGCTGGTCATTGACCGCAACAATGACGGCATGATTGACTCTCAGGACAAGGTTACATTTTATATACGCGCCAAGAGCGGTCTCCCTGTTGAATGGTCACTAATTCTCGACCCCGTGGACTATAGCGATAATACCGATATCAGCGACTTCATCGTCAAGGAAGCTCCCGCCGACTTTGCAATAGCTCGCAAAGGATTTGTATATAAGGAGTCGGAGACAGACTGCTACGTAAAAATCATAGCTCCCGAACAGGGTAACTACCCCATGACCCTGACGGCGGATGTCATGTTCACCGATGCCGACACCAAAATGCTGACCTATGACGAGTCGAACAAACTGGTACCTGCCGAGCAACCTTGTACTTTGATTTTCAATAATTCTCGCGACATCCTTTACATCAACACCGAGTCTGCTGACGGCAAACGTGCCATGTGGCCTGTTTTCTTAGCATCGGGCGAGGCAATATATGCCGGCAACGAAGCCAAATTCCGCGACGAGCAGAAGCGCACCGTAAACATCGATAACCCTCAGGTACTTGTCACCAAAGATAATGGCAATCAATATCTTGGCAGTGACGTTGATAGCATAAATAACGAGATTGTGGTCAAGATGCGCGGTGCCGGAGAAAATGGTGCCATCGCCTACCCTGTTGAGGTAGCCATGGGTTTCAACCTGCGTTCCAATCAAGTAGCGATAGGTTATTCGTCGGGTCAGAAAGTGAGCATCACCGGTGACAACGACAGCCATAATTTCTACCTCTATGACCGCGTGAACGACATCAAGAAATCATGGAAAATACGAGTACAGAGTTATCGCAGCAGCGAAGCCGACGTCAAATCGTTCAGCTTAAGCCGCTACTCACCCAGTACTATCAAATTCGAGCGCGACAAGACAGATATCAATGTTGAAACAGGTGTTATCACACTTATCGTGTCGGAGGGCATGAATGATTTCCCCTGCACGATGCGCGCCACAATCCGCGTGTCGAGCTATGCCGAAACCCTGGGCTTGAATAGTGGCGAGGATTTCATAATCAACAGCATCAGCGACGTTAAGGACTTTAAGGTTCGCGCCGAGGACGGCACCATCAAAGACTGGCAGATACGTCTGCGTTTTTCGGGTGAACTCAATGATGAAGCCAAAGTGGAGACATTCCGCATACTGGACTATAAAGGTCAGAAAGGTATGCTGCAGATGGAAACATCATCAGTTATCAACCATGAGCAGAAAACCATCACCCTGACCGTCACCAACAAGGGCAACGACTTGCCGCTGACATTCCATGCCGCGATGAGCATATCCTACAAAGCATCGTTCGTAGGCACACAATATTCCAACGCTACTCTATGGAGTTTCCGCACCCTGAGCGAGACCAAGCAAATCACCGTACGCTCCGAAGACGGACTGACGGAAAACACATATATCGTACAAATCAACGACAACTCGCCCGCGGCAAGTTCCGATGCGGAACTCATATCTTTCAAGGCTACGGGCTTCACATCAGGATATACGGTAACACAAACCACTGTTGACCAGCAGAATAAGAAGATTCTATTCACAGTGACCGTCAAAGGCGCGTCTTCCTTCGCCTTCACACCTCAACTGACTTTATCAGAAGGCGCCACAACTGTAGGTCTCATATCCGGTACACGCTACAACTACGGCAATGTCAAGGACGTCAAGACTTTCGATGTTGTGAGTGAAGATGGTCAGACAGTCAACACTTGGACCATGATGGTTCGCTACGTGCCCGACGTCCCCAACGGAAGCATGGAACGTTGGTCCACAGACACATACAGCAAGCAAGTACCTACCGGTTGGAGTTCGTCGAACAACAGTATCACCACCGCCGTCAAGAAGCAGAGCGGAAGTGTTGACGGCACCACATGCGCATACCTTGAAACGACCTCAGTGCTGGGCAATATCGCCGGCGGCTCCATGTTCCTCGGATGGTTCAAGATGGACCTCTCGCAACTCGGCGAACCGAAGAATATGTCGCACTTCGGCATACCTTTCGATGCCTATCCTTCGGCAGTAACGGCAGACCTGAAATACGTCTCGGGAGGCAATAACGACATGGCGTGCATAGAAATCCACATGCTCCACTATGATGGTCGCGGCACATTCGATTACCATACCTTCGGAGAAAAAGACGCCAACGGCATCTATCGTGTCAACCAGTCAAAAGAGCCGGGAATTACTGTCGTAGGACATGGACGCGACGAGTTCGGCTCAACAAACGGTTGGGTAACAAAACGCCTACCGGTGACATGGTACTACGATAATCCCCTGACAGGGTATACCAAAGAAGCGCTACCCGTGACGCATATCTACATATCATACTGCACATCATACCGCGCGGACCAGATAGAAGGTGCCGTGGGGTCAAAAATGTGGGTTGATAACGTAAGACTTGAGTATGATGAGTAGATTTTTGGTGAACAAATAACAAAGAGCAAAGAACAAAGACATGAAAAAAATAATAACCATACTTATTTTCGCGGGCATGATAGCCGTCGCTTCAGCCGAAAAGAAGAACGTTTCCGATGTGCCGAACCCCGTGCCGCTTGCGAGCAATGATGAGGCGAAAAAACAAACAAAGAAATTGAACTACTTCACCGTAACGCCGAACACTGCCGACACCACCCAAATGGTTCTGAGCAAGAGTAAGTATTTTCCTTACTTATGCTACATCCCCACGGTGGCTATTCAGATAGGCACTGACCTTGGCGGCGCAATTCCCGACCTGAAGTTCATCCCCAAGACTTTCAAGGCCTACCCGCAAATGCGCGTCGCAATAGGCTTACGTGTCGTTCAGCCCGTTACACCACATTGGACGCTATCAGCGGAAATCAACTATAAGACAGTGGCTATGAACGCTGATGCCGTAGTTGAAAACATGCACGCTTGGGTGCCTGACGGTTTGGGAGGTCACCTCGACCAATTCTATTCAGGACAGGCGAAAATGAAAATGAGTTTCACTATGCTTGAGTTCCCGCTCTACTTCACCGTGAAACTCGGCAAACGGATGCGCAATAAGTTGCACATGGGTGGCTATGCCGCATGGATGATAGACAACCAATTCGTTACAGACCCCACGAAAGGTTATATAGGCACCGAAAAGCCTGACTACGTTGGTGAAGCGATTCCCATGCCGGACCCAAAAATCAGTATGGACTTCGGCAATGTGCTCAAAAAATGGGACGCCGGACTGTGCTTCGGATACGAATACCAGATTATCAGTCGCCTGAATATCGGATTCAAACTCTTTGCCGGACTGACGGACATATTCGACAAGGACGTATTCCCCAATGACCCGAAAATCAATAAAGTGCTCGAATATTCCATGAAACAGATGCGCGGAACCTTCGTTATAAGTTGGGACCTCTACAGCCCCGACGGATGGCTCTGGGACTATAAGAAAAAACGTCAGCAAAAACAACAACAAATAGCCTCCATGTTTTGATTGGCGCATTATCCGAAAAGAATACCTTGCCGATGAATTATTAATTGAATAGGGATATAAGCATGTAGAAAAACAACATACGGCCTACGGTGATTTTTTTGTGATATACGAAAATAGTGCGTAAAAATTTTGCGGAATAAAAAAATTGTTGTATCTTTGCAGTCCAATATCGCGGAGTAGAGCAGTGGTA
>DGSV01000101.1:0-22953 GCA_002394025.1 Bacteroidales bacterium UBA4353 | reverse complement strand
TCGGTGGTTCGATCCCATCCTCCGCCACAAAGCGATAAAGCCGACAAACAACGTCGGCTTTATTTTTTTGCCGTTTACCTTAAAAATCGTAACTTTGCATTACTATGTTACAAAAGAAACCTACACAAGGCGCACGAAGACCGCGTACCCACAAGCACTGCTTCTCGCTCAACGATGATGAACAGCGAGCACTGGAGAGGTATTGCCAACGCTATCACGTGAAAAACAAGTCAAAATTTATTCGTGAGGCTCTTATGCGCACCATATTGCAGCAATTCGACGAAGATCACCCTACGCTATTCTGACAAGAAATAAGCGCACACTTATATTTCATGGTCTATAAATCAAATATTTAACAGAAAGCACACTACAATACAATAACTTATGACAACCGTATTTTTGACTGGCGGCACAGGTACTATGGGGCATGCCGGTATGATGGAACTTCTAAAGCATAGAGACCGTTACCGCATTCGCGTTTTGGCCCGTCCCAGTGCCAAGAATAAAACCCTTTTGGCACCACTGACAGACAAGATAGACATCGTTTGGGGCGACTTGCTAAATTACGAAGACGTGCTGCGTGGCGTTACGGGCAGCGATATCGTTTTGCACGTAGGCGGTATGGTAAGTCCTCAAGCCGACTACAAACCCAAGACGACACGCAAAATCAACATCGGCGCAGCGGAAAATATTGTTCGTGCCGTATTGGCACAACCGCTTGACAAGCAGCCAAAAGTAGTGTATATCGGCAGTGTGGCTCAACTTGGTGATCACCGTGCTCCACTGCATTGGGGTCGCGCCGGTGATCCGCTACAAGTTGCCATGTATGACCACTATGGGCTTACCAAAGTCATTGCCGAACGTATCATAGCACAGAGCGGCATAAAGCGTTGGGTAAGCCTGCGCCAGTCGGGTATTCTCTACCCCGCAATACTTCGCAATTACGACCCCATCATGTTCCACGTCCCGATACGCGGATGCCTTGAGTGGGCTACTGTGGAAGACAGCGGACGCGTACTATGCAATGTGTGCGACCCTAACTTGCCCGACGAGTTTTGGAATCGTTTCTATAACATAGGCTCAGGAGCCGAATACCGGCTCACAAACTACGAATTTGAGTGTAAACTGCTCAAAGCCATTCATTGCCCACCACCCGAGAAAATATTCCGCGCCCGATGGTTCACAACACAGAACTTCCACGGTCATTGGTATGCCGACAGCGATGTGCTTGAGTCGTATCTGCATTTCCGTGCCAACATACCCGTTGACGACTATTTCAGCGCCATGAGCCGCCAGTTGCCGTGGTATTTTGCCTTGGCGCGTATCGTTCCTGCGCCAATCATCAAACTGGCTATGATGCCCATGGCCTATAAGGAAAGACACGGCACGCAGTGGTGGATTAAGAACAATGATACACAACGTATTACGGCATATTATGGCAGTCGCGAGAAATATGAGGCAATACCGGAATGGAAAGACTTTGACACTTCACGACCTTCCGAAACGCCGGTGCTGCTTAACCACGGCTATGATGAGTCGAAACCTCACGAACTATTCACCATTGATGATATGCGTCAGGCGGCGCAGTTCCGTGGCGGGAAATGCCTGTCAGAGACAATGGTCACCGGCGATTGGGACACGCCGCTTGAATGGGAATGTTACAGAGGACACCGCTTCACGGCATCGCCAAGGCTCGTACTGCTCGGAGGCCACTGGTGTCCGGAATGTTTGCCCATGCCTTGGAACTACGATGACGAGGCGCGACACAATCCTTTCCTTGCTCAGCAATGGCATAACGTCCATGGCAAAGACGAACATAATGTCTATGACGAACACATCTTTGATGGCTGGGAATGACCACTGACGAGATATATATGCGTCGCTGCCTGCAACTGGCGCGTCACGGCTACCGCGGTGCTGCCCCTAACCCCATGGTTGGGGCGGTACTTGTGTGTAATGATGTCATCATCGGTGAAGGTTGGCATCGGCACTGTGGCGGTCCGCATGCCGAAGTAAATTGCTTCGCGTCAGTAACACCAGGCAATGAGCACCTCATAGAGCGGTCCACGCTATACGTGAGTCTCGAACCTTGCTCGCACTATGGCAAGACACCACCTTGCTGCGACCTGATTATCAGCAAAAGACCAAGACGCGTGGTGACGGCGATGACAGACCCCAATCCGAAAGTAGCTGGCAAAGGCATCGAACGACTCCGGGCAGCGGGAATAGAAGTATGCGTGGGAGTTCTCGAACATGAAAGCCGACAACTCAACCGGCGCTTCCTCAGTCTGCACGAGAGGCATAGACCATACGTGACGCTCAAATGGGCGCAGACAGCTGACGGTTTTATCGACTATAACCGCCTTAACCTTGAACACCGGCAACCGCTACTGGTAAGCAACGACATCACTAAAGTCCTTGTACATCAAATCAGGGCTAATAATATGGCAATTCTTGTGGGGGCACGCACGGCAGTACTTGATGACCCGAAACTGCTTACCACACGATGGACGGGCTCCAATCCACTGCGATGCGTGATAGACAGTCACCACCAATTGCCGCAATATGCCAAACTTAATGATGGCACTGCACAAACGCTTGTTTTTGATACACTTCCTGACCTGAGAACGCAGGGAGCCGAAGCGTGGAGCATTATTCTTGACACATTGGCGCAACGTGGCATTCATTCGCTGATGGTCGAAGGCGGAGCAGTAACACTGCAATCAGCCATCGACAACAACATTTGGGACGAAGCACAGGTTGAGGTCAGCGGGCAAAACATCACACAGGGCGTCAAAGCCCCGGTAATGCCATGTCTGCCAATAAGTAATCAGCAAATATCAGGACATACACTTTACCATTTCACGAATGCAAACACACATTCTTGTGCCTGACGGAAAAATTATTTTCCGAATGCGGCGCGTTTGATTTCCGATAGTTTATTGAGCGCTTCGAGTGGTGTAAGGCTATTGATGTCAAGGTCGCGTATCTGATCTCTGATTTGTGAGAGCACGGGGTCGTCAAGTTGGAAAAGGCTCAGCTGATACCCATCGGCATTGGCATCCGAGGCTTTGTTAGTGCCAGGTTGTATGCCGGTGTTGCGGTTGTCTTTTTCAAGTTGTGAAAGAATTGTGTTGGCACGTTTCAGAATACTTTGCGGCATTCCTGCGAGTTTGGCGACATGTATGCCAAAGCTGTGTTCACTGCCTCCGCGCTCAAGTTTACGCAGAAAGATTACCTTGCCGCCAACCTCACGCACCGAGACGTTATAGTTCTTAATGCGTGAGAAAGATTTTTCCATTTCGTTGAGTTCGTGATAGTGTGTGGCGAAGAGTGTTTTGGCATGGTGGCGACCCTCATGTATGTACTCCACTATAGACCACGCGAGCGAGATACCATCGTAGGTCGAAGTGCCTCGTCCCAGTTCGTCGAACAGCACAAGACTGCGGTCTGTGAGGTTGTTGAGGATACTGGCCGACTCATTCATCTCGACCATGAATGTGGACTCACCTGACGAGATATTATCGTTGGCTCCAACACGTGTAAATATCTTGTCAACAACCCCTATCTGCGCTGCTTTAGCGGGTACAAAACTGCCTATTTGAGCCATAAGAACTATGAGTGCCGTTTGTCGCAGCAATGCCGACTTACCAGCCATATTGGGTCCTGTGATAATGATAATCTGCTGATTGTCATTATCGATATTTAGGTCATTAGGAACATATTGTTCACCTACGGGCATATAGCGTTCTATGACGGGGTGCCGCCCTTGGGTGATACTGATTGCCAGGCTGTCATTGACTTCGGGGCATACATAGTTATTATCGAGTGCCGTGACGGCAAAGCACAATAGACAGTCGAGCTGAGCCACGATATGGGCGTTGCGCTGTATGTCCGTCACATGTGCGGAAACCTCGTCTATGAGGCTGGTGAACAGTCTGTTTTCGATGATGCTGATACGCTCTTCGGCGGTGGTTATCTTTTCCTCATACTCTTTGAGTTCTTCGGTGATGTATCGTTCGGCATTGACAAGTGTCTGTTTGCGTATCCAGCCTTGCGGAACTTGACCGCGATACGTATTACGCACTTCGATATAATATCCAAAGACATTATTAAAGCCTATCTTGAGCGACGCGATGCCCGTGTTGTTTATCTCGCGTTGCTGTATTTCCATAAGTTTTTCCTTGCCATGCGTTGATAGCGAGCGCAACTCATCAAGTTCGTTATCCACGCCGGTATTGATGATTGCCGACTTTCCTATCAGCGCCGGAGCATCGCGGCGTATGATGGTTTCTATGCGTTGCCCTATCTGATGACACGGCGTGATTTGTTCGAGCATACTATTAACATTATCATCGCCGGAGTCAGCAAGCAGTTCACACAGAGGTTGTATCGTTCGCAGCGCCACTCCCAATTGATACATCTCACGTGGACTGACACGTCCTACCGACACTTTTGATATCAGTCTTTCCATATCGCCTATGGTGCGTAGCATATCGGCTATGGCATCGTGCTGATGCACGGCATGAGTGAAATACCGCACTATACTCAGGCGGCGGCGAATGCTGTTGACGTCTTTCAGCGGTAGTGTTATCCAGCGACGTAACATACGCGCCCCCATGGGTGTCAGGGTGCTGTCGAGCACATCGGTCAGGCTATGGCGCAAACCTTGGCTGTCGGGTAGCAGTTCAAGATTACGGATCGTGAAGGGGTCGAGCCATACGTAGTTATTCTCTTCGATACGCGACAAGGACAAGATATGCGATGTCTTGAGGTGTTGGGTGATGTCAAGATAGTGAAGTATGGCTCCCGCGGCGGTTATGGCAAGATGTTCATGGTCAAAGCCGAAACCTTTGAGGCTCGTGGTGCCGAAATGTTTTAGCAGACGCTCTTCTGCCGAGGCATGGGTCATCATCCAATCCTCAAGTTCAAAAGTATAGTACTTATTGCCAAACAGGTTCTGAAATTCGGCACTCCTGCCACGTTCGTAGAGAACCTCTTTGGGCTGCATGTTTGTCAGCAGTTTATCAACATAAGACTGTGTTCCTTCTGTTGCAAGAAACTCGCCGGTGGTGATATCAAGAAATGCCACTCCATAGTTCTTGCCCTTGACCATCACCACGCATGCCACGAAGTTATTCTCACGAGTGTTCACCGTGGTGTCAGAATAACTCACGCCCGGGGTCACGAGTTCCGTAACGCCGCGCTTGACGAGTTTCTTGGTGAGTTTGGGGTCTTCGAGTTGGTCGCAGATAGCCACACGGTGTCCCGAGCGCACAAGTTTGGGAAGATAGGTGTCAAGAGCATGATATGGAAATCCTGCCATCTCGATGTTTGCCGACGAACCGTTGCTGCGACGTGTCAGGGTGATACCCAAAACCTTGGCGGCAAGAACGGCATCTTCACAATAGGTCTCGTAGAAGTCGCCGCAACGGAACAAAACTACGGCATCGGGATATTTGTTCTTTACGTCACGAAACTGACGCATCATCGGAGTATCAGCAGGATTTGTGGCCATGAACTATGATTAGAGATTGCTTGATTATTTATTTTATAAACACTTTGGCACTTGTCGCAGCCATGTCGGTAGTTACCATCAGGACATAAACACCCCTATGCAATGGACTGGTGCTTAATGTGTTACCTTTCGTTGCCGCCACCTGTGCTCCGGTAGCGTCATATAGCGTCATACCCAGCACTTTAAGTTCGCTATCGGCTGTTATTGATGCGTTGCCGTAACGCAGCGTGACAGGTGCCGCGGGACTTTCGAGTGATGTTGATATTTCCACACCAAGAAGATAGTAGCAGGCATTATTGATGAGCGTCAGGGCATCGGCGCTGAGGTTTTCCGTCGAATACTCGCTCACTCCGAGCATCAGAAAACGGTGAGAGATTGTCTCTTCACCTATCACCGTACCCTGCGGAATTTCTACCACCGACTGATAGGCGCTGTTGCTGCTTGCTGTGGCAAGGACTTCGACGGCAGTGCCGTTATACCACTGGTCAACGGCGGTCACGGCATTCTTGTTAATGGCTGTGAACAATGGTAGTAAACCTGCGGTAAGGCTGATATTGGAAAATATGGGATGTTCGGGCCGCAAAACGGTAATTGACGCATCGGCGGTGTTTACGGCATTAGCCCAATTCCATGCCGTATTTTTCAGTTGGAAAGGTTTGAGCAGCAATATGGGTAGCTGTGCGCCCTTGGCTGCCATGGTGCCGACACTGGTGCTCGAAGGTGCGGAACTAATCACAAGAAGGTCATAGTCGGCAAAATTATGAGTTGAGACCGAAGCATCAAGAATGGTAACCTGAAAATCAAGGTTGTTATTAAGTTTGGCAAGGATGGGCATGTCGGATGCCGAACCGGGAATGGTGAGATACGCAACACGGTAGGCATTAGCGGGTTTTACATAGAATGTTATTGTCAACGTTGCTCCGTCGCTGCCCTCGTTTTGTGTGGATACCAACGAGACAGTATATACCCCGGCATTGGCTATCGAACCCGTTAGTGTCAGGCTTTTATCGGCTTGACTGATGGTGGCGGAAATCCCTTGTGGGAGATTTTCATAAACAACTCCCGTAGCTCCTCCGGCCCACGTAATTACCACCGGAGATATTTCAGCTCCCTCAGTTAGTGTTTGTTGTTCGGCATTTGCCGTGAGCCTCGAAGGGTAGTTGAGCTCGTCGCCAAACTCATAACATCCGAGGTCGGGAGCGGAACCGGCATAAGGAAGTCCGACATTGACACCGGCATCTATCAAATCAGAATTTTCGGCAAGATGCAGCAGAGGCGTCACAGGCAAAGAACCATCGGCGGCACGCGGGGCAAGAATATAGCGCGCCACATCGAGCGAGGCAAAGTCATCGCTACTGCAACTCACGCCCCGGGTATTCCACGAGTTATGGTCGCTAACAACAGTGGGGCATTGGAACGAATCGTTCTGCTTACTGCTCAAAGACACACTATTACGAATTGTCAGCGAACTACCCGAAATATTGCTAAAACCATAGTTGGGATTGCTGTTATAGCCCGTGCAGTTATATACGGTCATAGCGCCGGCATTATTATTTTGGTCAAAACCTCGGGCGGCGCAACCTACGGCAAGACAGTTAAGAAGGCTGATATTATTGGCTGTTCTTTCTCCGCCTATTTTGAATCCGTTGCCGTTACCGATATTGGGATAGTGGTCAAGCGTGGCGGTAATGGTATTGCCATGGCGGTCAACGACCTGCTTGGGGAAACTGTTGAACCACGAAGCCGCATCAGTCTGTACGCGGGGGTTGTCGGACAGGTCATATTCCACAGGACCGCTGTTATAGGCTATGCAGTTCTCAAGGATATTATCGCCGCCGTTGGTGACGCGCTGGAAGAAGTCCCAAGCGTCATCGCTGTTATTCCAAGCACGGCATCCTATGTAGTGGTTAGGAGCGCCGGCAAACTGCTTATCGGCAAAACCGTCGGCATTGCCGCCATAGTTCACTACGGTGCCGCCGGACATGGTTTGGTAGTCGAAATTATCATGGCTGTCACAGTTGAGAATAACATTGTTGCCTCCCGATTTCATCTGAATCCCCGTGTCACCATTACCATACACGTCAAGATTTTCGAACAGGCAGTAACTACCTTGGTTAAGCAGCGCGTTTTTGCCCGAATAACGCAGTGTTAGTCCGCGCAAGTGAATATATGTCACATTGGTACTTATCACAAAACCTCGCTCGCCATAGGGCTCCTGATAGAAGTCGAAGATGGGCTTGTGTCCTTCTGCGGCGGCTATCACAGTACGACGCGCGGCACTACCCTGCTTGCTGCTACCGATAGTGATGCGGTTGTTGTAGTAATAAATGCCATCAAGGCAGTAGAGGGTATCACCACCACGCAAGGAGCCGAAAGCGGCGTCAAAAGTCGTAGGAGACGATAACGATGTTCCCGAACCTCCACCTGACGGAGAACAATAGTACGTTGCGCCGTAGGATATGGAAAACAACGATAGGCAAACCAACAAAAGTGTACAGTGTTTTGTCATGATATATTTACTTGTTATGATTATTACTACTCTGTCACCTCAACATAGGCAGCACCTTATTGATGGCCTTAACGAGCTGATGGATATCATCTTGTGTGTTATAAACCGCAAATGACGCCCTTACTGTTCCTAATAGTCCGAGGCTGTCAATCAGAGGTTCGGCGCAGTGATGACCCGTGCGGACGGCAACGCCAAAATGGTCTATGAGCATCCCTAAATCATAGGGATGAACATCATCAATCACAAACGAGATAACAGATGTGCGTGCCGCGTTGGCGCCTCCTATGATATGCAGCCCCTCAATGGAGCTCAAGGCATCAAGGGCATAACGTGTCAATTCCTGCTCATGGCGCGCTATGGCGTCAAGGCCTATCTCACTGACGAACCGCAAAGCCTCACCAAGGGCTATGGCACCGGCATAATCCGGAGTTCCGGCCTCGAAACGATACGGCACATCATTGAAACTCGTACTCTCAATACGTACTTTACGAATCATCTCACCACCATACTGATACGGGGGCATGGCATCAAGGATTTCACGCTTGCCATAAAGCACCCCAATACCCGTAGGAGCATATATCTTATGTCCGCTGAAGACAAGAAAATCACAATCTAAATCCTTGACATCGATAGCTATATGCGGCACCGACTGAGCCGCGTCTATCAGCACCTTTGCCCCTGCCTTATGGGCTTCTGAAATTATCTCACGCACTGGATTTATCACTCCCGTGACATTGCCGGCATGGGCTATCGCCACAACTTTTGTCCGAGGAGTAAGCATACTCTTATATGCCTCATAATCGATAGAGCCGTCAATCGTTAGAGGCACTACACGCAAAGTGGCTCCGCGACGCTCACAAAGTTGTTGCCAAGGCACAAAATTGCTGTGGTGTTCCATCAGCGACACAATAACCTCATCACCCTTACCAACATGTTCCATACCATAAGTGCTTGCCACGAGGTTTATACTCTCCGTGGTACCGCGGGTGAATATCACCTCTTCCGGAGCGCTGCCAATGAACTGCGCCACTATGCCACGCGAACCCTCAAACATACGTGTCGCGCTATTGCTCATGCTGTGAACACCACGGTGAACATTACCATTATGATGCTCATAAACGTCCAGCAGACTATCCAGAACACGGCGAGGCTTCTGGGTCGTTGCCGCATTGTCAAGATATACAAACCGGTGACCATTCACACGCTCGCCAAGTATCGGAAACTGAGCTGTTATGTCCTGAATATTTTGCAACATTTCATTAATACCCGATTTCTCTGATTACTTAAATCCCAAGTTCTTTTTTCATTTCTTCTGTTTTTTTTCTGAACTCCCTCGCCTGATCGCTATCGGGATGCAGAAAACGATGATTAAGACGCTCACGCAACTGCCCGCAGAGTTCCATACGGCTACGGGTTGAGGCATCCATATAGCTCTCGGAAAATTTTCCGAAAATAATATCCTGAGCCACGGCACTGGGGTGAGCCAAATCATCAGCATAGAAACGATAGTCGCGAAGCTCGTCGAGCAATACCTCATAAGCCGGAAAATACGACACATCATCATGCCGCGACACAACATCATCCACGGCAAGCAACAAAGTGCCCTTACTGATATTATTGTCATGCGCCCCGTCACGTAAATGACGAACGGGACTTACCGTAAGAATGGTATGCCGACATCCCAAAGCACTAATGGCAGACTCGAGAACATCAATGGTTTGCTCCACACTCATGCGACGACGCGTAAAGAGCGACGAAGGCATCTTATGACAATTATTCACAACATCACCATCACACTCATACACATAAGCGGTACCCAATGTCAACACGGCAACACAATTATCCGCCATAAGCTCTTGATGGGCAGCCTCAAGGCGAGTATTGATACCATCAAGAACAGCATTGCGCTCCGTACCGGAAAAAATGCCATGGTGCATCATACTGTGCCATAGACCGCCATACTCCACAAGCTCATCAGCAACAAAAGGCTCGCCACTACGAATGCGCTGTGCTATACGCATAATACTTAGCGGATTATAAGTCTCACCAAAAGGATTTATATCAGCCTTGAAAAACAAGTCACTCAAGCGACTACCGATATTTTCCGTGAAACAAGAACCCAACAGCAGCAACGGCGTGTCGTAACTCACTAACCCTTGCATACGAGGTATATCAACAGGTGTTGACAGCCGTATCATTGTTCAGAGCTATGTAGCGTTATAACAACGATTTCCGGCGCGGCGCCTATGCGAAAACGCATACGGCTTCCCAGACCCACACTAACAAAAATATGCTGATTACCACAATGACGCCAACCGGCATTCTCCGTTGACAAAAATTCGGCAGGGGTAATACTTCCCACGCGCAACTGCCAAGCGGGGGTATGACCCGACATAGTCAGTGTCACATTTGTGCTATCACAAACATTTCCGCGCCACATAGTGGGGTCATGAGTCAATAGCATGGTAAATACCGTACTGTCAATACCTTCCAAAGCCTGTGTCAGATACTGACGAACACTCACACTATCATGGTCAGCCGGACGGGACGATACTCCGGCAAGCGCTATGCTATCAGAGCCACGGCGAAGAATAACATGGTCATTGATCAAAGAACGCCAACCCATGTTGCCCAACAAAGCCAGCAAACTGTCAACATTCGTCTGACGCTCATCATCAGTCAAGCCGCGAACATAACGCTGACAATCATAATTTCCTGTCACGGCATAAAGACCATCGCGGGCTACTATACCTGACAATATATCACTGACAGAATCCAACTCATGGAAATTATTGGTTATCATATCTCCACCAAAACATACCACATCGGCGTTGACACGGTTTATCTCATCTACCACACGCTGTAACTTCTCAGGATTACTATGCCATCCGTCAATATGCATATCCGAAAACATGACTATCTTATAGCCATCAAAACTTGCCGGCAACACGCTGCTGGGCATCTTGAAGTTGAAATTGCGAACCGCAATATTCCAACGACCCACAACATGACCATGAACCATGAAACCAAGCCATGTGAGCGACATCACAACAAATATTATCACAAAAGGACGGGGAGCGGTGCGGCGCTTATTAGCAAACTTATTGACAATAAGCACTATAAGATATATCACACCTACCAAAGCGCCAAAACCCAACGCAAACAGAAGCCAATAGAAAAGTAATTTGAGCATTTTGATGATTAGTATTTAGGACGGCAGCCAGAATAGGCATACCAAACGACAAAGTTAATATTTTTTCCTGATATGGGCAAAAAATGAGAAAAAAGACGTAACTTTGCAATGAGCTACAGTTTTTCCTCTTTAACCTGAAAACTATTTGATAATGAGAACAAAAGAACAATTAGCCAACATTCATTCGCTTGGCAACAAAGGTACAGTGTACTGTGACGACTATACCCCTCAAATACTTGAGGCTTTCGACAATCTCCACCCTGAATACGACTATCTTGTAACTCTTGACTGCCCGGAGTTCACATCACTATGCCCGAAAACAGGACAACCGGACTTCGGACATATCATCATCAGCTACATACCCGACAAGAAAATGGTCGAGAGCAAAAGCCTCAAACTCTACCTCTTCAGCTTCCGAAACCACGGCGATTTCCATGAAGACTGCGTCAACATCATCATGAAAGACCTCATCAAACTCATGCAACCCCGCTATATCGAAGTCACCGGAAATTTCATGCCACGAGGCGGAATATCTATCGTACCATTCGCAAACTTCGGCGACGAAGCCCACAAAGAGCTATGTAAGCAACGCCAACTGCAACAATTCAACAAAATGAGCACCAATAAACATAGCCTCTAAAAATATGAAAGACAGCATATTGATATACTCCGGAGGATTGGACAGCACCACCATGCTCTACGAGTTTCAACACTCCATAGCACTCGCCGTATCGTTCGACTACGGAGCCAACCATAACAGCCGTGAAATAGACTGCGCAAAACAACACTGCAAGAAATTAGCGATAGAGCATATCATCATACCACTTGACTTTATGCACCGCTATTTCCGTAGTAGCCTGCTCAGCGGTGACGATGCCATACCCGATGCCGAATACGACAAAGAAAATATGGCTTCAACAGTGGTCCCGTTCCGCAACGCCATAATGCTTGCCATAGCCACAGGACTTGCCGAAAGCCGGAAACTCAAACACGTCATGATGGCTAACCACGGGGGAGACCATGACATATACCCCGACTGCAGACCACAATTCGTCAACGCCATGAACAAAACCATGCAAGCGGGAACATACGACGCCATTACACTGCTCACACCATACACCAATATCAGCAAAACGGAAATAGCAAGAAAAGGTGCTGAATTAGGTATTGACTACTCAACAACATGGAGTTGCTACCGGGGAGCACAATACCACTGCGGAACTTGCGCAACATGCCGCGAAAGACGACAGGCACTCCTGCAAGCCGGAATAAAAGACAATACCATATACCAAAATAATTAAAACAACCATGTATTACGTACAAAAACGCCTCGAAATATCATCAGCACACCAGCTGTGGCTCAACTATGAAAGCAAATGTGAAACACTACACGGACATAACTGGATAATATACGTCTTCTGCAAAGCCGAACAACTCGACCAAAACGGCATGGTGGTGGACTTCACACACATCAAACACCTCGTGCATGACCGCCTCGACCACCAAAACCTCAACCAGATACTCGACTTCAACCCCACAGCGGAAAACATCGCCAAATACATCTGCGACTTGGTACCAAACTGCTACAAAGTACAAGTACAGGAATCAGAAAACAACATCGCTATATACGAACGATGAACTTCCGCGTCAACGAAATTTTTTACTCACTACAAGGCGAAGGATACCATACCGGCACCCCTGCGGTATTCGTGCGCTTTGCGGGATGTAACCTACAATGCCCGTTCTGCGACACGGACTTCACAAATTTCACAACCATGAGCGAGCAGGACATAATCCTCAACATCAAACAATACCCCGCAAAAATGGTTGTTCTGACAGGAGGAGAACCAACACTGCAAATCACCGCCAATCTATGCCGGCTAATTCAACAGCAAGGCTATTATATCACAATAGAAACCAACGGAACACGCAGCACAATACCGAATAACCACAACGATAACACACCTGTCCGGCTCAACGAAGCCGTCAACTGGATCACTTGCTCGCCAAAAGCGCATAGCACAACAAGACTCAACAAAGCCGACGAACTGAAAATAGTGCTCACCGACGATACACTACCCATGCTCGACGAATATCGCAACAACATCAAGGCAACACACCATTTCTTGCAACCATGCTCCAACAGCAATACCGGGCAAGTCATCAACTACATCAAACAACACCCAACCTGGCGACTATCACTGCAAACTCACAAACTCATCGGAATACAATAATACAAAAGAGGATATAATAGGTAAAAACTGTTACAAAACGATTGAGAACATATCATAACGTAACAGGACGCTGACGCCGTGCCGTAACTTTGCATCGTCAATCGCGAGCGACAACATCACCTAACATCATTTATTAACCTCTTTAACAAACATTAAACATCATGGCAAAGATTAGCACCCTTCAACCCGCAGTAGTCTATATCAGTGGCAAAGCAGCCCGCAAGGACAAAGTCTATTTCCGCAAAGCATACGGCAAAACCATCATGGTACGAGTTGACAATCCCTACACCGGACCGCTCACCGACGACCAAAAAGCCATCAACACAAAATTCACTACCATACAGGCGCAAGTCAAGGCACTGCCCACCTCAGACCCCGAAAAGTACGCTGCACTAAGCCGCAAATTCAAAAACCAACGCAAATACGTTTCTCTCAACGGCTACATTTTCGCACAACTCTGGCGAGAGGCTCAGCAAGCAAATAGCCAAGGCGACTAAACAACCAACAAAACCATTAAACAACAATCCCTCGGACGCTCCGTCGTCCGAGGGATTTTTATTTTGTAACGTCTCTGACGTGATATGTAACGTCAGAATTTTTATTATTTAAATGAATGTTAGCATCATGTGCCTTTGCTATAGCACAACTTTGCGGGTCGTATTGCCTATGCGCAGCATGTAAACGCCTTGTGGCAATGCGGGCGAAGTCCATGTCTTGGTTCCTGACTCCTGTGTCTTGGCTCCTGACTCCTGACTCCTTGTTCCTCGTTCATAAGCCACCAGTCTTCCCGCGGCATCAAAGAGGCGGATATCATTATTCATTGCTTCCCGCTCTTTGGTCAGCACGATAATTCTGCCTCCCTCGATTCTGATGTCAAGATTTTCTCCGCTCATCTCGTCAAGGGCCGTGGTGGTGCCGCCGTGTTGTCCGGCATTGATGGTAAACAGTAGTTTGAAGCGGTTGCTTACTTCTCCAGCTGCCACTGAAGCGCTATAGCTGTATTGTCTGAGGTCGGTGGTGATATTTTCCTCCATGTCAATGAGTTCGACACCTGTGGTGCCGTCTATGTCACCCGTGAGTGTGAATGTCACTTCTCCTGCTTCGGTGGTTTTGACTGTTACCGGTACTTCCTGATTGGCGTATGGCAGCGCATTACCCGCCGCGGGCTTTCCTGAGGCGATGGTGTAAATAACATTTACGTCACTCTCGGCGAATTTATAGAGGTCTTCACCGGGTACGAAGTCGCTCTCGGCGCCGCTCTCAAGCACTACTATCGTCTGGTCGAGAGTATCCACGGCGTTGTTGCCTACCATCAGTGTGTATGACTCATGATGTTGCCCTGCATTGGTCTGCGGCGCACGGTGTCGCGGAGCCCCTGCTCCTGATGAGGAGATGGCTGCTGACTGCCATGATATGGTTCCGGCGAACTGCGTCATATAGCCAAAAGTGGTCTTGTAGGTGAACTTGCTGCCGTTCTGAACGGTATAGGCGGTGATGGGGTTGTTGTTGCCCTGCGACTTCTGGAACGGGTTGGTAAATACGTATAAGAAGTTGGGATATGTCTTGCCGCTGGTGCTTATCTGTTCTCCGTCAGCCGTGTAGCCGCTGAATTGAACTGTCGGTTCATAGGTCATGGGACCTATCACGCGCCAGTTGCTGTCCTCACTCTTGCGCAGTCCGCTCTGGGCGGTGCATATCATGGGTTCGTAGGTGGCTGTGGTGGGTTGGTCGGTAACGTTGCCTATCTCATACATGCTTGGGAAGAAGATGCTGTTCTGCGAGGTCGTCTTGCCATCAACGGTGATTTCCTTGAAGTCGATATTTGCGGCTTTGAAGCTCATGACATATCCTTCGCCGGCTTTGAGTACAAAGTCGGGATTGGTGATATTGTTCCAGAACGTCGGTATCGATACGAGCCATGAGTAGTAAGCCCTTGCGTCGCCGCGGTAGCGCTGTATAATCCAGTCTTTGCCATAACCCGCGATGCCGAAGATGTCTGATATCTTGCAGTCGAAGGGCAGCGAGAACCAATAGAGGTTCTGGTCGGCTTTGAGACCATCGCGCGCCGTGGAGGCATTATATGGCGTGAGAATGAAGTTAAAGTATGCGCGCTGCAAACCAGTGATGGTCTTACCAGAGCCGAGGGTGAAGGTCTTGACATCGCCGTTATTGGTGCGGCGCAGAATCAGGTTGCCCTCAATGGTAACGTTGTCGCTGATATTGTCGCCGTCAGGTATCCAGCCCACGACTATCTTGTTGGTCTTGAAGTCGTAGGTCACCAGCAGGTGACGTATGTCGTCGGGGATGTTATTGCTCAGCACCTGAAGTGTTGTCAGGTTGTCGCCGTTGCCCAAGAGCCATACCTGCTTGGGAGTGGCAGAGTAGTCTTTCTTATATTGTCCGAGCAGGCGTACCGTGGCATCATCGTAGGCGTAGATATCAGCTACATAGACCCAGTTGCTCTGGTCGGCGAGTTCCTCGGGGTTGGCTTGCGTGAGCAGCGACTTGCCGGACGTGTTGTTGTCATAGACGTGCTGTCCGCCGAATAGCGTGAGGAACCGGAGCCCTGCCGTGGAGCCGTTGAGCAGCGAGTAGGAGAAGTGGTTTGTGAGGTCGTCGTAGGCGTAGCGGATATTGGGTTGGAAGTTGTCGGTACCGACGTAGTAGGAGCCCAATTCGTCCGATAGGCAGGGGTTGATGTCGTTGGCTACCATGGCTGAGATATTCTCGCCATGCTCAAGGTGGTTCACCCAGTAGTGGTTGAAGAATTCGTTGATATTGGTGCGGTCTGGTTCAAAGGCTGTCATCTTGGCACTGGCATTGGTCTTATAGTTAGCCATGTCGTTCAATACGCCTTTCGAACGCAGGTAGTAGTCGCCGGTATAGCGTGTCCACGTCAGTGCGGCGCCGTTGGTGGTTGATGATATGTGCGTCACCCATACGCCGTCCTGTGTCGGTCCCGCAAAAGCCACTGCCGGGCTCACGTCAGTATATGACACACCGTTGGTGGATTTCTGAAGTTTTACTTCGGCTCCGGCAGCCACATAGAGCGATACCTTGCTGGCGTCACCGGTGCCTATGGTTTTCACGCCGTTGGAGTAATATGTCTTGCCAGCGGTGCCAGCAAAGGAATATGTGGTGCCTGACGGCACTGTGGCGGCAAGGCGGTAGTAGGTTCTGGATTCCTGTATGCTCAACTCGTCAGTCACGGCATTATAGACCCATATCACGGTGCCTGCGGCATGCTCGTGACCGAGGATATTATCCTTGTTGCGGTAGCCGTCATAGCGCACATAGCCTTCGGGGTAATCTACTGCTGAATAAGTGAGGTAGCTTGTGTAGCAAGCGTCGCTTCCTTTGTCACTGACATTGGAGTAGAGGTAGAAATACAGATCGTCGGCAGCGCCATTTTCGTAATTTGCTGACTTATGGCTGTAGGTGTGGTTATCACCGCTGTTGTAGTAGGCGCTCTCAATGGTGAAGTTGGTATAGTCTTCGGGCACGTAGAACTGGTATCCGTCAAGAGCACTGGCCTCTGCACAATAGTAGTTGCCCTCGGTGCTGCCGTGCCACCAATATAATGTAGGACGTTCGAAGACTTGGTTGTTACATACATCACCTATCTTGGCGTTGATTCGTATTTTTTTGTCCTGACTGACTTTGGCTCCCGCGTTGCTGGCATTGCCATCGTAGTATGCACTCACGGTATATATGCCGTTGCCCTGGTGCGTCATATTATCCCAGCCCCAGTTGCTGTTGTTGGCACTCTTGGCATGCTTGAGGTAGTATGTGCCCGTGAAAGCATCAACACTGATCAGTGCCGTGGCGAAGCAGTCGCTGTTGTTGGGGTTAGTAACCGTAACCTGATATACATAGCGTCCGTTGGCGTTGTGTCCGTTGCGGGTTTTATAGAATATCGGGGTTGCAGTAGTGGCATTAGCGAGCAGGTCATCGCCGTCGGTGCCTTGTATGCACTGCCAGAGATACGTGGCTCCCGTTGGCAGCGGGTTAGGGCTGTCGGCCTTTTTGGTTACGCCGAGGGTCAGGCTTGCGTTATCACCGATACTGAATGACGCGTCATTGAGCGTGAATGACGCGCATTGCGCACGCAGTCCAAAGCGCTGGTTATTACTGTCAAGGCAGGGGGTGATTTCAAGAGTGTGGGTGGTATAGCTGTCAGCTGGCAGGTCAACATAGCCGTACTCGTTAGCGTCGTAGGTGCGCACCGCTGCAATGACACTCTGGGTCTTGCAGATATAGAGGCGGTAGCCCAGCTCGGCGACGTTCTTGGGTATCTCGCCCTCCCAATAGCGGTTAGTGCTGTTCCACGTGAGAGGCACGAAGCCATTGACGGAGGCAGACTTCCAGTAGTAGGCATATATTGTCGTTGCTCCCGACCATTGTGTGCTGACGCTCTCGTCCTTGACGTGCAGCGTAACTTTGGGCATCTCGCCGCTCACGGTGATGGTATAATCCTGATAATAACTGTCTGACGAGCATGCTCCCGCACCGTTCACGGTGAGGCGCAGCACGTAGGTGCCGGCAGTGGTGAACGAGAATGTCGTGGCCTTGGTGTTGTTGCTGCTGAAGGAGCCCCCCGCAGGTCCTGACTGTTTTGTCCATGTGTACGTGCTTCCGCCATTGGTCACAGTGGGGTCGAGGCTCACGCTCAAGGTGTTATTGAGGTTCACGGAGCGCGTGAAGCCCGCATTGTCCGAGAATGTGGCGTTATGGCACACGGTGATGGTGTAGTCCTGCGTTTTCGACTGACCGCAGGCGTTGCTCGCCGTCAGGCGCAGTTTATACTGCTGTGCCGTAGCTGCCTTGGGGGTGAACTTCGGGTTGAGCACGGATGCGTTGCTGAACGAGCCTCCCGTGCCGCTTACTATGCTCCACGCGTAGGTCGAAGCGTTGCTGACAGCTGTAGGACCTACTGTCGTTGTTCCCGAAGCCTTGATATTGAGCGTTGTGGTTCCTGGGGTGATAGTCGGCGTAGCGCAGGTGGCTTTCACGTATAAGTCCTGAGTGGTGGTGCCGCAAGTGTTGGTAGTAGTGCATGTAACTTTATAAGTCCCTGCTGTGGTAACGGTAAGAGTTGCTGACTTATTGCCCGAAGTTGGAGATATTGATGCACCTGACGTTGCAGCACCGCTACTGGTCTTAACTGCCCAACTTGTATTTGCTGCCGTGGCGGTGGTAGTAGCTGTGATAGACAATGTGGTAGTTCCTGTGGTGCTCATAGTCAGCGCATAAGGGCTGCCACTAGTACCTGTTCTGTTGAGTGTCAGCGTGGGTTTGGCACAATCGGGATAGGTGGTGTAGATATATGCGCCTAATTTTACGGCTCCGTGAGGAACGACCCACACAGTGCCGCTGAACTTGCGCGGCGAAGTCTGATTAACGCCGTCAACATGTCCTGGAGTTCCAGAACTCATCCATTCTGTTTGAACAATTCTGTTGGCGTCACCATCGGTATTGCTCGACAAAATAAGGAAATGATATTCATCGGCTCCCGTGAGGTTGTCGGACTCAAACTTATACCATACATTACCTGTTTCGTCTGTATAAGTGGGTGCCGTGTCTGATGTCTTTCTTGTATTCCACGTTACGTTTTGATAGAAATTACCAGCATCGCCCCATGCCCACAAACCGTAAGGCTCGGCGGCGCTGAAACCTGTTATTGATGACTGTGCGCTCTGGCTTTTCAGCACATATATGATAGGTGCCGGGGCAGCTGTAATGGTAACGGTCTTTGTGGCTACTTCTGTGCCAGAGTATTTCACTGAAATGACAAATGTGTACGTGCCTTCCTCAGAGCATGTGTAGCTGCTGCCCGCCGTATAACTTGACGAAACGCTTGCCGGAGTGGTTACAGTTATCGTCTTGGTGCAGTTGTCAGCATTGGTGTATGTCGGTGAAAGAGTTACCGTTCCGCCGGGAGCAACATTGCTATCGCTTACTCCGCTTATCGTGGGTGTGCTGACGGTGACAGTTTTGGTGATAGTCTTGGAATATGTGCTACCGTACGCCGCTGTGGCTGTGAAGGTCCATGTGCCCGTTTTGGTGAATGTGTAGTTGTTGCCGAGGGTATATGATGTGTTCGGTGTGTTGCTGCTATGTTTTATCGTGGCGGTATTGGTGGTGTATGTGGCATTGGTGAGTGCCATGGATGCCGTGCCGCCTATCTGCACCGTGGCAGTGGCAGAGCCTGACAGCGCCGGCTCGGTGGTTGAGAGCGACACATTGGTGGGCACGGTAGATGCCGTTCCGCCATTATTATAGTATTTCGTGCCGCCGCTGGTCATCTCCACCTCGAAATAGAAAGTGCCGTGGCTCGGGATGACGAAACTTTTGGATGTCTGCCAAGCGCCGGCCGTTTCTGTGGATTTTTTCATGCGATAGCGGTAGGTCGGTGATGTGGCGTTGCTCGGCGTTGCCGTAAGTGTCACCGTTTCACCTATCTGCACTCCGCTACTCTTGCTCACCGCGAGGGTTACCGACGGAGTGGTGGTTGCTGTGCCTGTGCCTGTAAGAGTTATGGTACAGGTCTTAGAATGTGCATCAGTAATAGTAAGCGTTGCTGATTTGCTGCCGGCAGATGATGGCGCAAAACGAATAGTGACACCTGTCTCGGATATTGCCGTGACACTAAAATCACTAGAGTTAGTTCCTGTTATGGAACAATTACTTGTAGTCAATGTTGTTCCGTAGTGTTTTGTGAACGACTTAGTTGTTGAGCTATTGCTTCCCACATCAACACTACCAAATGCGTGACTAGTACTCGTAGTTTCAAAACCCGGTACAGTCAATGAGGCTTTTACTTCTGAACCATTATTATCGTTGAAACTTCCATATTTACCATTATTAGCCCACTGCATTCGTCCAAGTCCTTGTAATTGCAAATAATATACACCTGGGGCGGTGCTTGATGTTACAATATCTGTAGAGAGCGATGCTTTACCTACTACTCGATCGTTGCCTGAAGAAACCAAAACATTCGCGGCTGAAGATGTTGTAGAAGTTGAACCGTAGTTGCCAACATTGTAGGTGCTATAAGACCCGGCAGAAGCGGATTGCTTATATAGGCGATATTTCAATTGTCCTGCTACATAATCGCTACCATCAGTCCAACCGATAACTACAAATGCCTTAAGTTTTAAAGTCGTTACTATACCTAAATTGGCATTGTTAAAATCTGTTACGCCAGATTGTCCGCTACGGCAATCGTATGTAGAATTGTAATAATTCCAACTCACGTTATGTATGTTGTACCATTCTGTTGCAGTGCCATTTTTAGTGAATTTTACACCTTTATAACCGATGCCTCCATCTCCCCAAATCTGTCCGAAGCCGAGGGTTATGAACATTGTGAGCGCCGCGAGACGCGCGTAGCGCAAATATGTAGTAAAGTTTTTCATAAGACTTTTTATATTTCAAGTTTTGTTTTTTCTAGCGGTTCTAATGGTTCTTGTTTTTCTAGCGGTTCTGGGAAATAACTCAATCAATAATAAAATAGTAAATTGTCAAATAGTCAATGGTTTCTACCCCTCCGCCCTTCGGGCACCTGACTAAGGTATTCTTTTGCGCTTCGCTTAAAAGCGTCTGCTGCGCAGCCGAGCGCTAAAAAGCACAGTGTGCTTTTCATCGAAAAATTTGCGGAAATATTGCAAATTTTTCTTCACCCCTTTCTTCGGCAGGGGAGGAGTGTTTGACTCGGCAATTTTTTTTCACGAATTAAGCGAATTATGCTAATTTATTTGACTCGGCAATTTTTTTTGTTCACGAATTTAGCGAATTATGCTAATTTATTTGACTCGGCAATTTTTTTTGTTCACGAATTAAGCGAATTGTACTAATTTATTTGACTCGGCAAGGAGTGCGTTAGCCGCTCCTCCCCTGTCGAAGAAAGGGGAGGTGGCACACAGTGCCGGAGGGGTAATAGACATTTACATGTTTTTTTTTTGACTCGGCAAGGAGTGCGTTAGCCGCTCCTCCCCTGTCGAAGAAAGGGGAGGTGGCACGCAGTGCCGGAGGGGTAATAGACATTTACATGTTTTTTTTTGACTCGGCAAGGAGTGCGTTAGCCGCTCCTCCCCTGTCGAAGAAAGGGGAGGTGGCACGCAGTGCCGGAGGGGTAAGAGACATTTACATATTTTTTTATTTGACTCAGCAAGGAGTGCGTTAGCCGCTCCTCCCCTGTCGAAGAAAGGGGAGGTGGCACGCAGTGCCGGAGGGGTAATAGACATTTATATATTTTCCTATTTTTTTCTTTATCGCGCTCCTTGTTCTTATCTTGTCTCTGCAAATCACTAAATTACTAAATAACAAAATCAATAATTAAATAGTAAATCGTCAAATAGTAAATTGTCCTTTTTGTTTGCTTTGTTTGGTGCCGCGGCATATTAGCCGCGGGAGAAACATAAACAGCACTGCCAACACTATCAGCAGCCATTCGCCGTCGAGCGGGAATTTGCCTATCTCGCCCGGAGCGTCAAAACCTCCGGTACCTCCCGGGTCGAAATCGTCGGGGGCTCCGCTGCGCATCATGGGTGCCGGAGCAAAAGGCTCGTAAATCGTGGAACTGAGAGCACTGCTGTTATTCATCGGTGCCACGACACGCATCTGCGGCATTGAAATCATAGACGGTGTCGCAGGCGCAAAAACGCCAACGGAAGGACGCACAGCGCTGCCTCCGAAGATGGTAATAGGCATAGGAGAGCCTATAGACCTCACAGCGGCGCGGCGCGAGTTACTATATACCGGCGAAACCTCAAAACGCATATCAGCACGAGAGGCATAGAGAGTCTGGACAACGAAAAGAGCTATCATGATGTGACACACATGATAGAGACTCATAAGCCATGTCTTTTTGGATAAAAAACTCATGGTATTAGTCAAGATTTTCAAAATTTCACAATATATATGCACTTCTTAATATATGCACTTCTTAAAAAAGTGATAACAATATCAGACAGGCTGACAGCCGAAAAAAAAAGTATTAGATGGAGTTATCAGGTATCTTTCACAATTATATATACTCCGTAGCGAGCAAATTTAGTAATTTGCTTTTAATCCAAAGCAATGAATAATGCCAAAACGTCTCTTTTCACTACCAAAATAACAGATTTGCCAGACGGGTTATTTTTTGATTTAATTATTTAATTATTTATTTGACTCGGCAATTTTTTTTCACAAATTAAGCGAATTATGCTAATTTATTTGACTCGGCAAGGAGGGCGTTAGCCGCTCCTCCCCTGTCGAAGAAAGGGGAGGTGGCACGCAGTGCCGGAGGGGTAATAGACATTTACATATTTTTTTATTTGACTCGGCAAGGAGGGCGTTAGCCGCTCCTCCCCTGTCGGAGAAAGGGGAGGTGGCACACAGTGCCGGAGGGGTAATAGACATTTACATATTTTACTTTTTTTTTCTTTATCGCGCTCCTCGTTCTTATCTTGTCTCGGTGGCGGGACACGACTGATTAAGGAGTTCTTTTGCGCTT
>DGSV01000036.1:3430-22625 GCA_002394025.1 Bacteroidales bacterium UBA4353 | reverse complement strand
TTGCCGTTAAAAGAAGTTTGTTAGCTTATAGGTAAGCCGTAATTGTGTACACACAAATAATTGAGTAGCAGAGCTTTTTTGAATAATTATAGACTTTAGGAGTTGAAATAAGAACTAAATACTCGTACACTTTTCGACTTTTCTTGCGCAAAGTTACGATTTTTTTTATTATCGGCAATAAATTATTATCTTTTTTTTGATTTTTTTGAAAATATCCTAATTTTTTATTTTTCATTTTAACAATTGAAAATGTTTTTGTATTTTTGCGTATCATAAAATGTTCAATAATTTCGTTTGTTTACCTAACCACTACTCATTATGAGGCTTGGATGTGGGTTTATTAAAAATGTTGTTAATGTGTCTCGTAATATGGTTTTAGCTCCTAAACATCAACTTTATCGTTATCAAATTTTGCCTCAAGAGGTTAATCTTCGTGAAAAATTGCGCTTAGTGGCTCTTGAAAGTTATTTGCTCAATGTTGCTGGTTTTGCCGCTCAGGAGAATGGTTTTGGCTCTATGGGTATGATAGAACGCGGCGTGACTTGGGTGCTTTCGCGGCTTGGCGTTGAAATGACATCATTGCCCAATCAGTATGAATGGATTAGCATAGAGACCTGGGTTCAGGACTATGGACGTATCGCCACGGTGCGTAATTTTATCATCCGCGATAGTGAGGAGCGCGTGATAGGTTATGCAATGTCGCAATGGGCGCTAATAGATATCAATACACGTCGCCCTGTTGATTTGCGCAATTATCCGGAATTTACGGTGTTCGCAACCGGCGAAACGGTACCGATAACCCCTCCGGCGCGTGTGCCCGTACTTGATGACATACCAGTTGTCGGAGAACATAAAGTGGTTTATTCCGATATTGATTTCAATGGACATACCAATAGCATGAAATATATAGAGTGGATGCTTGATACGATTGAACCGGAATATCATTATGCTCATCAGGTGCGTCGTTTCGATGTCAATTATGTCCATGAGATTACTCAAGGTCAGACGGCTGTGTTGCTACGCGCCGAGCATGAAGGCTCAATGGTGTTTGAGGTGTCGAATGGTGAGACGGTTGCATGCAGAGCAATGGTGCATTGGCTTGAAAATGAGTGACCAAACCGTAAAAGAAGAAATTGTAAATGATCAAATCGTAAATAATATGCCTCGTTTTAACAGAATTTTACTCAAGCTCAGCGGTGAGTCGCTTCAGGGTTCGCAAGGTTACGGCATTGACACAGCCCGTCTTTCGCAGTATGCTGTTCAGATTAAGTCTATAGTTGATTGCGGTGTAGAGGTAGCAATAGTGATTGGCGGTGGTAATATCTTCCGCGGTCTTAGTGGTGCCACTCGCGGTTTTGATCGCGTCAAAGGCGACCAGATGGGTATGTTGGCGACAGTGATTAATTCTTTGGCTCTGGCCTCCGCATTAGCGGCACAAGGTCAGCGAGCACGGGTTATGACGGCGATAGGTATGGAACCAATAGGTGAATTATACATCAAGGACCGAGCCATTGAAGCTCTGAACCGAGGCGAAGTGGTGATATGTTCTTGTGGTACAGGGTCGCCATATTTCACTACAGATACCGGTTCGAGTTTGCGTGCCATAGAACTGGAAGCTGATGCCATGCTTAAAGGCACAAGGGTGGATGGCATATATACCGCTGATCCCGAAAAAGACCCCGAGGCTGTGAAGTTCGACGTCATAACCTATGACGAGATATATAACCGTAACCTGCGCGTGATGGACCTCACGGCAACTACCATGTGCAAGGAAAACGGTATGCCGATATATGTTTTCAATATGGATGTACCCGGCAATCTCAAGAAGGTGATTGATGGCGAAAACATAGGAACGTTAGTAACAACTTAAATTATATACACATGGAAGAAGTAAAAAAATATCAAGATCAGGCCGCTGAAGCCATGGAGGCTGCCGTGATGTTTCTTGACGATACACTAGCGCACATACGTGCCGGCAAGGCCAATATCAAAATTGTTGATGGTATCAAGGTCGAGTACTATGGTCAGATGACACCGCTGTCGGGCGTGGCTACGGTAACAACTCCTGATGCGCGCACTATTTCCATCCAACCTTGGGATCGAAAGATGATAGGTGACATAGAACGTGCCATCATAAATTCTGAAGTAGGCATAACACCTGTCAATAATGGTGAGGTGATACGTCTTGCAATACCGCCGCTGACCGAAGAGCGCCGTAAGCAACTCGTTAAGCAATGTCGCGGAGAGGGTGAGAATGCCAAGGTTAGTGTTCGTAACGCACGTCGTGATGCCATTGAACGCCTTAAGAAACTCGTTAAAAACGGGCTCAGTGAGGATATCGAAAAAGATGCTGAAGCTGAAGTACAGAAAATCCACGATAAATTCATCAAGCGTGTGGATGAGGTACTCGCAGCCAAAGAAAAAGAGATTATGACGGTGTAATCGTCAGTGCCTTAAGCGCTTGAAAAATCGTTACATAGTCTTTTTAATTCTGTCGCTGTCGCTGAGTTCGGTGATGGCGAAAGGTAATTTTATTGACTCATTGCTGGCGCGCACAACTTTTGGCAGTACGTGGTATCTTATGCCGCAGGTGTCTTATTCGCCGGAAACGAGTCTTGGACTTGGGGCTGCCGGTGGCTTTTATTTCCCCACGGGCGATAAGCGTCGAGTCAGTAACGTGACTTTCGGAGTGATTTATACCCTGCGCAATCAGGTTAACGCCTATGTGGCTCCGAAATTCTATGTCGGTCAGGACAAGCGTACCTATCTCAATAGTAGCGTCTCGTATCGCTACTACCCATATACGTACTATACTCCGGGGAATAGTGATGACGGCTTTCGCCTCTCCTATGTAATGAATCAGTTCAAGGTTGATTTCCAACCACATCATGAGTTCCCAAATAATTGGATTGCCGGCTGTCAGGTGTTGTTTTGTTACACAGAAAACAAAGTCAGTGCGGCAAAAAGTGCTGTTCAGGACTCTGTTCTTATCGTGGATGGAGCTGTTGGTTGGGGCAAACATTTTCAGGCAGCGATAGGTTTACAGGGTGCTTATGATAGTCGTGATAATCGTTTCTGGACATCAAAAGGAGTGTTTGTTAAAACAACCTTAACACAGCATCTTGGTTCAATCAGTAAATATAGTTATGGCAAAGCGACATTCGATTACCGTCATTATTTTCCTACATGGCGTGGACAAGTAATATGTTGGCAGGTGTATGGCGACGCTTCATGGGGGGATGTTCCTTTTTATGATCGCTGTACGTTAGGAGGCGAAGACCGATTGAGAGGTATCAAAAGAAACTTATTTACAGGTGATTTTTCATGGACGGCGCAACTTGAGTATCGCATACCCCTTTTCTGGCGATTGAAACTGCATGTTTTCGTTGCTGCGGGGGATGTCTATGATTATGGAAATGTAAAGACCGACAAAGTAAAATTCTCCTACGGGGCTGGTTTGCGTGCAAGGCTCAACGACTCGCAAATGCATCTTAGAGTAGATGTTGCAAAAGGTAATTATAATCGTGTACCGGAGTTCTATCTGACGGTCAGTGAGGCTTTTTGACTTTTTTCTGGTTTTCTGGCTTTCTTTGTTCTTTGTTAAAATAAATATATACAATCATGTTTAGTGGAATAGTAGAAGAGGCGGCTCGCATTGTTGCCATAGTGCGTGATGGCGAGAATATCCACCTCACATTGAGTTGCTCGTTTGCCGACGAGTTGCATATCGATCAAAGTGTGTCGCATAATGGTGTATGTCTGACAGTTGTAAGTCTTGGCGATGGCGAATATACAGTGACGGCTATCAATGAGACCTTGTCTCGAACCAATCTTGGACTTCTCAAGGTTGGTGATGAGGTTAATGTTGAGCGTTCAATGGTGATGAATGGTCGTCTTGACGGGCATATTGTTCAGGGGCATGTTGATATGACAGCAAAATGCGTTTCGGTGCAGAGTGAGGATGGTTCATGGCGTTATAGATTTGTGTATCCTTTTGATAAAGCAATGGCTCGCAGGGGCTATTTCTGTGTTGATAAAGGTTCGGTGACAGTCAATGGAGTGAGTCTGACAGTGTGCAATCCCACAGAAAATTCTTTTGAGGTGGCAATCATACCTTTCACTCATGAGCATACTAACTTCAAGCATATCGTTGTCGGCTCAGTTGTAAATCTTGAGTTTGATATTTTGGGTAAGTATCTGGCTCGTATGCACGAGCTAACGTGCTAAAGTTTTATTTTCTGTATTTTTCCTGTTTGGCATCGCCCATTATTGATAGGTAGCTATCCCAGCGGCTAATAGCTATGTAGTGATGCTCCAGTGCGTCTTTCACAGCGCATTGGGGCTCATTTGTATGTGTGCAGTTGGCGTATTTGCATTGTTTTGCGAAGTGTCTAATTTCAGGGAAGTAGCCCCAAACTTCATTGGCTTGAATATCCACTATCCCGAATCCTCTAACGCCGGGAGTGTCAACGATACGGCATTGTGGCAGGATATGCATCTGGCTGAAGGTAGTGGTATGCATACCCTGTTCATGGACTTTGCTCAGGTCGGCAGTGCGTGTCAATTCCTCACCGGCAATGACATTTAGCAGTGTTGATTTCCCGACTCCTGAATTGCCTGCCAAGAGCAGTGTCTTACCACGGAAATAGTCTTTGAGAGCGTCAATGCCTTCGCCTGTTGCTGCGCTGACAATATGTGTGGTATAGCCCAGCGAGGAATAGAGTTTGCACCACATATCCAATTCCTCACGCTCATCGGAGTCATAAATGTCCGACTTGTTGAAAATCAGGCTTGCAGGTATGTGATAACATTCAGCGTTGAATAGGAACCTATCCACAAAAGTGGTGTGCGTTGTGGGGTGGTGAAGTGTGATGACAAGTGCCGCAAGGTCGATGTTAGCGGCGATGACTTGGCTCTCTTTGCTCAGGTTGGTGGCTCGACGGATGATATAGTTATCACGTTTGTGGATATTGGTAATCCATATTGTTCCGTCATCTTGTGTGTATATATCCACGATGTCGCCCACGGCCACAGGATTGGTTGTTCGTATTCCTTTGAGGCGTAGATTTCCTTTGAGCCGGCAGTCGTTGAGTACCTCGCCTGAATCGGTAAGCAGTGAGTAGGATGTGCTGGATGTCTTAATTACTAATGGCATATAATGTCGTATGGTCCCAAATAGGACTTTGCAATTTGAATTAAACTATAAGCATATAGGATAAAAATGCTTCAAACCTTTATTCTGTCTGATGACCGACTTGGGGTTTAATCGCAGAGTGAATAGAGGTCTGCGCGAGGGTTGACGAGCATGACGGCTGCGCTGCTATTGATGATGGCATGCAGTTCCGGAGGCCCGAATAGTATATCGTCAAGCCCATATTCGCGTGATGCTGAGAGCAGTAGCATGTCCCAGTCCCTTGACACGGACTTATGGGCTATCTCATTATAGAGTTTGAAACTGTCCTTATCTCCTTTTTCTATCTGATACTTTAGGCTGAATTTATCAAGCAAAGAAGTGATTTTTTCTGTTGTTTTGCGTGCTTTTGAGCCATAGTCGTTAGCGGTGACGAGTGTTATTTTAGTATCACAATAGCGTGCTAATGCTGCCGCGAACTGACCTTTCTCGGCTTCTTCTTCAAGGAATGTTACAGGACAAACCAAACTGTTAGGTATCAGAGAGTCGGCTGAAGGAGCAACGAAAGTATAAGGTATGCGCAGTTCGCGTGAGGCTTTAAGGTATTGCTTGACGGCTTTTCGCTCACGGGGAGTAGTGTAAAATACCATCGAAGTTTCCTCGTCGATGCAGATTGGAATCTGTTCCGGCTTTACGTCAAGCACCACCGGTTCTTTGTCAAGACTTTTGCAGAGTCTAATGAGACTATCTTCAAGGCTTGCGTTATGTGTCTGTTCCGGTTGGTATATTAGTACTATTTTCATGCTGGTAGTTTATTTGCTTGTCAAGGTGGTGATTACTGGTAGGTGGTCGCTAATTCCTCCATGATAGTATGGTCCGCGAAAGGTGCGATATGGGTATCTGATATCGAGTGAATTGGGTTTGTCGAGCATCCATGGAAGCGTTACGATGTCAGTGGATATTGTGTCCGCCTTCAGAGTGCTTGACGCAATGGAGTCTGTCATGGTTGTTGACACTACGAAATGGTCGAGGCAACTATATTGTCCCTGAAAACAATAGGTGCCTTGTGGTGTACCGATATATTTGTCCATGAGGTCTGTGAGAAGTCCGTCGTTGAGCAATGCCCGTCGGTAAAGTCTATTGTCGGGAGCGCAGTTGAAATCGCCAGATATGAGAATGTTAGCATTGCTATTGTCGGTTATAATGCTGTCGCATAGATTTTTGATAATTTCAAATGCCGCCTGTCGTTTGAGGTCTGAGTCGTTGTTGTCGCTCCGTTGCGATGGCAGGTGAGCAATGATGATATGTATCCGATGCAGGTTTGTGAGTAAGGCTTCGCAGTAGAGGATGTCACGTGTGCGGAATGAAGTGTCAGCGGGATATGTGACAGGCAGGAAGTGTGTGCGCAACGGTTTGAGGTGTTTAGGGTTGTAGAGCATGGCAACATCTATGCCTCGGCGATCAGGCGAGTTGTGGTGAATAATCCGGTAGCCGAAACGTCGCAACGGGCCGCAGGTCAAGCGCATCAGCACACTGTCGTTCTCAACTTCGCACAGGCCTATGGCTGTGAAAGGCTCTGTGGGAGATGCACCGACTATAACGCGTGCGATGTCATAGATTTTCTTTTGAAGACGATATTCTGTCCAATGCCTGCTGCCGTCTGGCAAAAATTCATTGTCGTCATGAAGGCTGTCATCATGGCAGTCAAATAGATTTTCTACATTATAGGTCATGAACAGATATTGCTCACCGCGAAGCGATGTCAGACACAATGTCAGCAATGCTATAAAATAAAATCGCTCTATCACAATGCAAATTTACATTTTTTTGACGGATTTTGCGTAATTTTGCGTAAACATTATTCTATTATGCCCGAGTTTTCTTTACATATTTATCGCTCATTGCTTGAGAGTCTGCTTAAGCACGACTATGTTTTTGTGACTATGGAAGATTTTCTGACTCATGATTATGAGTCAGATAGCCGTGTTGTCGTTATGCGCCATGATGTTGACCGTTTGCCTCATAATTCGGTGCTTATGGCGCGTTTGGAGCATAAGGTCGGAATTAAGGCTACCTATTATTTTCGCTGTGTGGCAGAGAGTTATGACGAGCCGTCGATTCGTGAGATAGTGTCTTTAGGTCATGAGGTGGGTTATCACTATGAGGATATGAGTTTGTGCAATGGTGACAAGCAGGCCGCCTATCGTCATTTCTGTGATGAGTTGCAACGTTTGCGTACTTTCTATCCTGTTCGTACTATATGTATGCACGGAGCTCCCACCAGTAAATGGGATGGCAGAGACCTATGGCAAGACTATGATTATCACCAACTGGGCATTATAGGTGAGCCATATTTTGACGTTGATTTTTCACGGACTTTCTACCTGACTGACACAGGGCGCCGGTGGGATGGTTTCAAGGTCTCCGTGCGTGATAAAATCCCTCATTATCAGGATGTATGGATAGGGCAAGGTCTTGTGTATCACACAACAGCGGACATTCTTCGTGCACTTGAGGCAGGAACGTTGCCGAGCCACGTGCTGTTTACAACACATCCTCAACGCTGGAGCGACGATTTCTGGCAGAGGCAGTTAGAATTCATCAAACAATCAGCCAAAAATATCATTAAGCGAATGATTGTTAAGTGATAGAATTCCTTGTGGGTCAGTTTGTCATTTGTTAATATATAAAAAACGAGGCTGTCTAACTATTTTTGTTGTTAGACAGCCTCATGTCGTTTCAAATCTCTTTTGATTATTAAAAAAACTGAGTGGAGTAATGGTGATTTTTTTTGCTGTGTGTTATAAACCTGTTATTGTATGATTTTTAACTCACTTTATATTTGCTATTCGTTTTATTTCCGCTATGATAGCTTGCGCGAATTTGTCAGCTTGCTCCTCTGTTTGCGCTTCACTGTACACGCGTATGATGGGTTCTGTGTTTGATTTACGCAAGTGTACCCAGCCTTGCTGGAATTCTATCTTCACACCATCCCGGTCGTCAACATGATACATTTTATATATGCCTTTCACAGCCGTGAGTAGTGCATCAACATCAATTCCCTCTGTGAGGTCTATGCGGTTCTTGCTGATGTGATAGTCGGGTAGTGAGGCTCTTATCAATGATGGTTTTTGTTGCTTTTCAGCCATTAGTGATAGGAATAGCGCAATGCCTACCAATGCGTCTCTGCCGTAGTGCAGGGCGGGATATATGACTCCGCCGTTGCCTTCACCTCCTATCACGGCACCAGAGCGCTTCATCTCTGCCACGACATTGACTTCGCCCACGGGTGCTGATGAGTAGTGGCAGCCGTTGAATGTTGACGTGATATCCGCTAAAGCGCGCGTTGATGACATGTTGCTTACCGTGTTGCCGGGAGTGTGGCTAAGCACGTACTGCGCGGTAGCGACAAGGGTATATTCCTCTCCAAACATGTCACCATTTTCGCAGATTATGGCGAGGCGGTCAACATCAGGGTCCACGACAAATCCGACATCTATGCCACCTTGACGCATACGTCCCGCTATTTCCGTGAGGTTTTGGGGCAGGGGTTCAGGGTTATGGGCGAAATGTCCGTCGGGGGTAGTATTGAGCTCCACGATATTCTCCACACCCAGTTCATGCAGCAGCAGTGGCAGCGCTATTCCGCCTACTGAATTCACGCAGTCGATGGCCACTGTCAGGTGCATATCCTTGATGGCTTGGGCATTGACGAGAGGCAATGCCAGCACCTGCTGTACGTGGCGCATGGCATAGTCGGGAATGTTGATTTGCGTGCCAAGATGTTCAACATCGGCAAATATGAAACTTTCATCCTCGGCGATTTTAAGTACTTGCTTACCTTGTTCGTCATTGAGAAATTCACCGTGTGCGTTGAGTAGTTTCAGAGCATTCCAATGTTTAGGATTGTGGCTTGCGGTGATGATGATGCCGCCTGAAGCATGTTCGCTGGTTACTGCTATTTCCGTAGTGGGAGTCGTGGCCAGACCGATGTTTATTACATCCAGTCCCATACCCATCAGTGTCGCGCTGACGAGTTTATCGACCATAGCTCCGGATATGCGTGCGTCACGCCCTACCACAATTTTGGCTCGTTGGTCGGTTCTTTGGGAGTTTTGTAGAATAAAAGTAGCGTAAGCAGCTGTAAAGCGTACTACGCTCAAGGGGTCGAGACCGTCACCGGGAACTCCGCCTATCGTGCCCCGTATGCCGGATATAGATTTTATTAGGCTCATGTTTGTTTGTTGAATTTTATTTTTATCTTATACACATAAGGTGTCAGTGGACTTTGGTCGCTGCTGAAGCCAAGAGCTGCGGGAACTATGATTGTTGCCTCCGAGCCGCTTTGGCGCATCATTCCTACTGCGTAATGCCATGCAAGACAAGTGTTTTCGGTACTGGTAAGATAGTAGAACTCTATGGGGTAGGGCACCTCGGCTGTTGTCCAATATGATATCGTGTCGGGGTTCTCCGAGAGGTCGTATTTCTTGTAGCGCAGGTTAACTCTGGCGCCGGGGGTGATGGTGTCCTGACCTGTGCCCTTTTTATCAAGACGGAAGTACAGTTCGTCGCTGGTTTTGTAGAATTCGTTTTCGGCGAATACCGAATCTTTTGGCATAGAACTAAGCACCTTGATGCCTTTGCGTGAGATGAAGTTCTTGATGATTTTCTTTTCAGCCTTAAGTTCATCGGCATAGGTGCCTTTGGTGCATGCCGCAAGCAGCACCATCAGTGCTGTTAGCAACAGTGTGATATATGTTCGTATCGGCATTTTCATGTATGGCATTATTTTATTGTAAGTGCTATTATGGCTTGTGAATATGGTGGTATTTTTTCCGTTCCCATTCTTCCGTAGAGCAAAGCCCATGGTGCAATAATATCGGCATGAGCTCCGTGTCGCAAACGTGTCAGCGTGATGTCTATGGCATCCGGCACCTCTTTACGACCTACGGTGATCTCGCGACTTGTTTGTTCTGCCATCGTGCCATCTGTGAGACGTATCGCATATTCGATGGTGGCATGCTCGTCAAAAGCCAAAGTATCGCCCTCGCCGGCATTAATAACACGCACCCAATAGCCTTGCTCATGGCGCTGATAGAGACTCGACCCGAGAGCAGATAGTGAGTCGTTCAAACGCTCTGCAATGGCGTTAATTTCCTGGTCGGCTTCAGCTGCCAGGCGCTGATTGAGCTCCAGAACACTCGCGGTGGCACTATCGGGTACGGACTTGTTGCTCGGGCTTTGAGGGGCTACTTTCTTACACAGAATATCACACGATGCGCAACTTAGGAGCATCGTGAAGGTTAGCAATGCTATGGCGATTGTTTTATGCACCTTGTGTTATATTCTAACTTGCAAAGATACGAAAAATCTCTCTATCCGACAAATTGGCAGAAAAAATGGCATAAAAATGGACAAAATGACATAAAATACTGACAATTAGTCAGTTAGTATGTTTAGGCACGGGGTTTGTCATAAGGTAAGTGCCGTAAGGTTAAGACCCGAGGCGATATAAAAAAAACGAAATTTATTAACATTTTAATTTGGAGGATACAATTATGACACCAATGACAAGAATGAACCAAAACTGGTTACCGAGTATTTTCAACGACTTGTTTGACAACAACTGGGTAGTAAGCAGCAACACCACTCCAGCGATCAACGTAATCGAAGATAAAGACAAATATGAAGTTGAGGTAGCCGCTCCTGGCATGGCTAAGGACGATTTCCGCATTCATATCACTCAGGATGGTGAATTGGTAATAGGTGTAGAGAAAAAGACTCAAACCGAAGATAAGCAGAATAAGAAATATCTGCGTCGCGAGTTCTCTTACAGCAAGTTTGAGCAGTCAATACTGCTTCCTGACAATGTTGAGCGCAGTCGCATCGAGGCTAAGGTCAATGACGGAGTGCTAACCGTAACATTACCCAAGAAAACCGAAGAGGAAAAAGCTCGTGCTTTGACTTCAATAGAAATCAAATAGTGTTTGTGTCTTTATACCAAACCGCTACCTTGCGAACTTGAAAGGCGCATGAAATAATAACAAAAGAGGCAACCTGACAGGGTTGCCTCTTTTGTTATTGTTATAGATTATTATCGCTAAAATTATGTTTTTATGATACTTGTTTCTTTGTGCAGGCTGAAAAGTTGTAATTTTCTGAAGTCCTGCAGACTAAGTAGCCGCTTATCCGAATAGTTTTCCGAAGAATCCTTTGCTTTCTTCTTCGTTTTCTTCTTTGTCTTTCGGCGCCTCGGCATCTTGTGCTTTTACCTCTTGTTCAGCTGATGGCTCTTCGGCGTTATGCTGCGGAACGTATGCTGGACGGGGCTCTATTGGCGCGTCAAGATGATCCTCAACGTACTTGATGACCTCAGCCAAGGCATCTCTGAAACTCTGGAAGTCTTCCTTGTAGAGGAAAATCTTGTGTTTCTCGATTTCGTAGGCTGGACGACCATCGGGCAATTCACCAACTTGGCGTCTTTTGCTCTCTGTAATAGCGAGATAGAGGTCGTCGTTCATTCCCTGCTTAACATCAAGGTAATAAATACGTTTGCCGGCACGGATAGCTTTTGAGAAAAAGATTTCGCTGTCTCTTCTGTTTTCTTGTTTTCTTTCTTCCATCGATTTATTCTTTGCGAAACGGCATAGCACCGTTCCTGGTTAATGTTGGCACAAAGTTACAACTAATTTTTGTTATCAGTGTAAAAAATTTGTTGTTTTTTTGCAACTACTCTTGTGGTGTTACGTTCTCAACGTCATGTTTGTCTTTTCCTTTGAGGTATTCGGGCAGGCTGAGTCCGGCTTGCTCGAATAGGTCGCTGAGAGGAGGGATTGATTGGAATAGTCCACTGAGGAAGTTCGCCGTAGAGCCTTTTCCGCCATTTGGATTTCCGCTGTCCCATACGGTGACTTTGTCGATCTTGATACCCTTGATGGCTTCTACTTGTGTGCGTACCAAATCCGGCAATTTTTCGAGCAGCAGCAGTTGGAATGCTTTCGTTGCATCTCCTTCTGCCGCGGCAACCATCTGCTGGTAGCCTTGTGCCTGTTTTGTGAGCACCTCGTAGAGACCTTTTGCCTCGGCTTCCATCTTGGCGTATATGGCGTCAGCCTCACCTTGGGCGTTGACTCGTATGCGTTCCGCCTCGGCTTGTGCTTCAATGATACGGCGGTTTTTCTCAACTTCCTGAGGCACTATGATGTTGGCGTTCTGTGTAGCCCGTTCACGCTCGGCGCGAGCTCGTTCGGCATCTTGTTCCGCTGCGTATGCTTCTTGCAGTGCTCGTGCCTGCTGAACTTTTTCAGCCGATACGGCAAGGCGTGCCGCTTCTGCCTCACGGGCTCGACGGTCGGCATTGGAGTTGGCAACCTCAATCTGCGCAGCATTCTCACCCTTGACGGCTACGGCATTGGCTTCTGCGGTACGGATACGCGTGTCACGAACAGCTTCCGCCTTACCTATCTCACCAATCTTTTCTTGTTCGGCAACGCTGACTTTAGCCTCGTTGATGGCCTTTGCGGCGGCTTCCTTACCAAGGGCCTCGATGTAGCCTGACTCGTCTTTGATGTCGGTTACATTGACGTTAATCAGGCGAAGACCTATCTTCTTGAGTTCCGCCTCAACGTTTTTCGATACGTTCTCTAGGAATTTGTCGCGGTCGGCATTGATTTCCTCAATTGACATGGTGGCTATCACAAGACGCAGCTGTCCGAAGAGGATATCGCGCGCGAGTTCTTGTATCTGATCCGCTGTCTGACCCAGCAGACGTTCTGCGGCATTGTTCATAGAGTCTTCTTCTGTGGAGATACCTACCGTGAAGCGGCATGGTACGTCAACGCGGATGTTCTGACGGCTCAGGGCATTAGTCAGATTAGCTTCTATGGATATCGGTGTGAGGCTTAAGTAGGCATAATCTTGGATAATGGGCCAGATAAAGGCACCGCCACCGTGTATGCAATGCGCTGATGTGCCACTCGTACGACCATAAACAACGAGAATTTTGTCCGATGGGCAACGTTTATAGCGCTTTACTATGGCGTAGAAAATGAAGAACGCCGCTACGGCAATGATAATAGTTAATTGTAGCATAGTTGTTGGTTATTATAGAGTTATTGTTTTTTTCTGATTTATGCCGGCTCCACCATGACATTGCTTTTGTCGATGATTTGCGTCACTGTACATACGGCTCCTGTGGGTAATTCTTCACCCTCAGTCCATGCGTCTATCTCATGCACGCTACCGTTGACGCTGACCTGTATCTTGCCGCTGGCGCTTTTTTGCCCGGGTATGCGCAGATATACGTTCGCCTTTTTGCCCAGCGCCTGACCAATCTTGAAAGACCCGTCCTTGGCAAGCTTAAGCATAAGCGTTAAACCACCAAAAACCAACAGCAGAAAACCAATGCCTACGCAGAGGGCTATGACATTAAGTATAACGGTACTCTCGATGGTATTGTAAAGCAGTGCAGCAGTCCAACCGTATGCAAGGGCAAAGTTTACCAGGCTCTTAAAACTGAATAGGCTTGGTCCCGAGTCGCCATCCCCGTCAATGTCCATGTCGCTGTCTGCGCCAAAAAAACTCAATATCGTCATTATGGCGAAGATAATGGTGGCTACGATGGCTATGGTCCAATAAATGCGGTGCCAATAGGGAAGGGCTTCAAAAAAATCAATCATGGCGGTAGAATGTTTATGACAATGATTTGACAACTAATTTATTCGGGTGAGTTCTGCGACAGAGGTAATTATAACGGACCCTGAAAATTCAATTGCCAAAGTTAGTGTTTTTTTTGTAATGCGCAAAAGATTTTTTATAAAAATAGAAAACCTAATAGCACAATAAATGAAAAGTAAATTATATAATAGCAGTAAATATCTAGTCCTTCAGCTTTTCGTGTTCCTGATTAAGGTGTTTTGAAAAGCGATGTACTTTACCTTGAAAATTTTGCGGAAATATAACATGTTTTCTTTGCCCATAAAGTAGATGATTTGTGTGCCTAAAGTTTTGCTCTCTGTTCAAACAGATGACCAAATAAAAAATCCGGACACGCCGTGGCGTGTCCGGACAAAGTTTGACTCTTTATTGTTAACTCTTTGTTCTATATAGTCTTACATTCCGAGTTCGGCGCTGATGGCGCTGTATTTGTCAGACATGTTGAGCTGGTAGTAGAGTTGGCGCAGTGTTATCATTGTCTGACGGTCATCTGGTGTCAGCTCATGAACTTTCTCGAAGTAGGGCAGTGCTTTCTTGCGTAGTTCTTTGATTTGGCTGTCCATTTCGTTGAGTTTGTTGATGTCTTTTTCGAATGTTGATGCGTCGCTGATTTGCACCGCGTGGTTAAAGTACGAGCGTCCCATGCCGCTATAGACTTCAGGCAGTGTCTCGGGTGCTATGTTGAGGTCAAGTGCTTTCTGGTAGCTTTGCATGGCTTCGTCGAAGCGGTTGATATTATTGAGCAGGTTGCCTCTTACGAAATGGTACTGCGCGTTTGTAGGATCCTCTTTGATTATTTTGTCCATCAGTTTCAATGCTTCTTCAGACTTGCCTCCGAATACGTAGTGGTTGATCATGGTCAGGATAAACCATTGGTCGTTAGGATATTTGCGCATACCTTCCTCAAGGCTGGCGAGGAAGTTTGTGGTGTCGCCGAGTTGACGGTAGCAGTCGGTGACTATCTGCTGGATGTTTGACGGGTCGTAGAGTCCGTCTTTGATGCTCTGGCAGAGTTCGAGTGCTTCGTGTGTTTTTTCGGCTCTCAGCAGACACATGGCTCCGTAGTATTTGATTTGATAGTAGAGTGTGTCCTTGGCTACTTTTGCCGCTACTTTTGGTTCCTGCATGAATTTCAGGTCAGGTATGGTAGCCCAACGCATGAATGCGTCGTAAGACTCCATATACTGCTTGTTCTCAAAGAGTTGGTTGCCGTATTGTATGATGTATTGGTCGGCATAGTATTGTGCGAGTTGTGTCTGGGCTTTCTTTATGGTGCCGTTGTCGATTTTGCCTTTGGCATTGGGTATTGCCGCGAGTTCTGCGGCTTTGGTATAGTATCCTGTTGATTCATACTGTGCCTTGCCCATCATTGGTACCAATGTTGCCGCATCGCCGCCGAAGAGTTGTGACTGCAATGTTGTGGCTTCGTATTCGCCGATTTGTGCCGCTACGACCCATGTCTTGGGGTCGTCTTTTGTCTCGTCGTTGCTCAACGCCGGTATTATGGCTTCACGAGCCGCGTTGAAGTCAGGTTCTTCCGATAAAGTTTTGTTGCGGGCTTTGCTGACATTGGCTTTCTGGGCTACTGCCGGCAGCATCAGGGCTACCGCCAGAAGGGTTAATAATGCCTTTTTCATAATGATATAGAAATTAAGATTTTTGTTATTTATTCATTTTCTTGTTCCGCAGTTTGTTCGGCTTCGGGTTCTATTTCTTGCCCTTCTTCGTCGGGTTCAGTACTTACGCTGCATACGCTGGCTATGATGTCTTTGCGCAGGTCTATGAGTTTAACTCCTTGTGTGAGTCGTCCCATGACTCTGACGTCTGCTACGTGCAGTCGCAGTGTTATTCCCGAGCGGTTGATAATCATCAGGTCGTTGTCGTCGCTAACGGCTTTGATGGCTATGAGGTTGCCGGTTTTCTCGGTGATGTTGAGTGTTTTGACGCCTTGTCCACCGCGGTTGGTGATGCGGTAAACGGGTACAATGTCACCGTTTTCGTCTGTTTCGTCGAGTTTTGTGCGTTTGCCGTAGCCGTTCTCCGACACTACCATTATTGTCTGTCCTGAATCTTGTGGTACACAAACCATGCCAATTACCTGATTGCCGTCTTCGCGCAGGTTCATGGCTTTGACGCCTGTTGACATTCTGCCCATGGCGCGCACGGTGCTTTCATTGAAGCGTATTGCGCGTCCGAGGCTGTTGGCGATGACTATTTCTGAGTTCCCATCGGTGAGCGCGACATCAACTACGCGGTCGTCATCGCGGATTATGATAGCGTTGACGCCTGCTGTGCGTGGGCGTGAATAGGCTTCGAGCGAGGTCTTTTTGATGATACCTTGTTGTGTGGCAAAGACTATGTAGTGGCTGTTGACAAAATCTTTGTCGTTGATGTTTTGTATAGGTATCAGTGCGTTGATGGTGTCACCGGGCTCCATATTGAGCAGGTTATTGATGTAACGGCCTTTGCTGTTTTTGCCGTCTTCGGGCAATTCATAGACTTTGAGCCAGTAGCATCTGCCGCGTTGTGTGAAGACGAGTAGTGTGTTATGTCGCGTGGCGGGATAGATGTATTCTATGAAGTCCGCATCGCGTGTCCCGGAGCCTTTGCTACCTTTGCCGCCACGACCTTGCGCCCTGAATTCAGCAAGGGGTGTGCTCTTGATATAGCCCATGTGACTCACGGTGATTACCACTTCGTCATCAGCTATAAAGTCTATGTCGGTGAATTCACCGGCACTCATCACTATTTGTGTGCGACGCTCGTCACCATATTGTTCTTTGATTTCGAGCATTTCTGTCTTGATGATTTGATAGCGCAGTTCCTCGCTGTCAAGCACTGATTGCAGGTATTCGATGCGTGCTTTGATTTCCTGATATTCTTTTTTGAGGTCTTCTATAGCCAGTCCCGTGAGGGCTCTGAGTCGCATATCCACCACGTAACGGCTTTGTATGTCGCTCATTGCGAAACGTTCCATGAGTCTGCCGCGTGCTTCATCGGCATTGCGGCTCCTGCGGATGATGGAGATGACTTCTTCGATGTTATCGACGGCTATGATGAGTCCTTCGAGGATATGGGCGCGCTCCTGAGCTTTCTTGAGCTCATATTGTGTGCGACGTGTTACCACGTCCATGCGGTGCTCCACAAAGTTGCTTACCAAGTCCTTGAGATTAAGCAGTTTTGGGCGACCTTTGACAAGGGCTATGTTGTTTACCGAGAATGATGACTGCAGAGCCGTCATCTTATAGAGTTTATTGAGTACCACGTTGGCATTGGCGTCGCGTTTGATGTCTATCACGATGCTGATGCCTTCTTTCTTGGATGTGTGGTCCGATATGTCGCTGATGCCTTCAAGGCGTTTGTCGCGCACGAGGTCGGCGATGTTTTTTACCAGTTCGCTCTTAACGACCTGATAGGGTATTTCCTTGATTATGATGTGCTCCCTGCCGTCATCATCCATTTCTATCTCGCAGCGTGAGCGTATCACGATGCGTCCGCGCCCCGTCGTGTATGCATCTCTCACACCCTGGTAGCCGTATATAATGCCACCTGTAGGAAAGTCCGGGGCTTTGATATATTGCATGAGTTCCTCAATGCTGATATCCGTGTTGTCAATATATGCTATTATGCCGTCCACGACCTCCGAGAGGTTATGTGTTGGCATATTTGTAGCCATACCTACGGCGATGCCTGACGCACCATTTACGAGCAGGTTGGGTATGCGTGTGGGCAGCACTGTGGGTTCCTTTTCTGTGTTGTCGAAGTTGGGGACCATATCTACGGTCTCTTTGTCGATGTCGCGCAGTGTTTCTTCCGCCATTTTTGTCAGTCTTGCTTCGGTGTAACGCATAGCCGCCGGTCCGTCGCCGTCAATGCTACCGAAGTTGCCCTGACCGTCAACGAGGCAGTAGCGCATATTCCATGGTTGTGCAAGGCGCACGAGAGTGCCGTAAATACTGCTGTCGCCATGAGGGTGATATTTACCCATTACCTCTCCCACGATACGTGCGCTTTTCTTAGTCGGTTTGTCGAAAGTGTTGTGCAACTGGTTCATACCAAAGAGCACGCGGCGGTGCACAGGCTTCAGACCATCGCGAACTTCGGGAAGAGCGCGGGCTACTATGACGGACATTGAGTAGTCGATATACGACGTTCGCATCTGTTCGTCAATGTCAACTTTAATGATTTTGCCGGTTTCTACAAAATCCTGATTCTGTTCGTTATCCATATTCTGTTTTTAGTGGTTATTTACATGTTTTGCTAATACCCTGCAAAATTACGAAAAAAAACTGAATTTGGAAGCTTATTTCTTGTTTTTGGTGTCAAATTTGGCTTCTGTTGCGTTTTCGGTTCTGTGTCGGGCTCCCCTCGAACGGCATGCAACTCCTCAATAGGGGCTTGGTATAGTGCTTTTATAGGCTCTAGCTTTTCTAGTTTTTTAGTATTTCAAGCTTTTCTAGTTTTCTAGCTTTTTTTGAAAATTCCGAATACTGCTGATCCTGAACCGGACATGGCTGAGTAGATGGCGCCGCGGGTGTACATATCCTGCTTTACGGTGGCTATTTCCGGGTGGCGAAGTAGTACCGTGTCCTCAAAATCATTGTGCAGCACTTCGCACCATTTTTCTATGGGCGTGTTTGTGATGAGGTGTTTCAGGTTCTCTGTGGGCTGCTTGGGACTGACACCGGCATAGGCTTCGGCAGTGCTCACGAATACTTCGGGTTTAATGATGTCTATCATGTAGTCGTTCAGGTCTATATCTATCGGTGTTAGTATGTCACCAATTCCCGTTGCCAGCATGGGCTTGTTATAAATGAAGAAGGGGCAGTCAGCACCGAGTTTTTTTGCCAGTGTCGCAAGTTCGTTGTCAGATATGTTAAGTTCGAAGATGTTGTTGAGTGTTTTAAGTGTGAAAGCTGCGTCGGCGCTGCCACCGCCCAGTCCGGCTCCTGATGGAATGTGTTTTTCCAGTGTGATACGTACCCCCTTTATGCCGCGTAGGGTCTGTAGAAGTCGGTAGGCGCGCACAACGAGGTTGTTTTCGGCGGAGCAATTGATGGAGTTGCCGAGTTGACGATATTCTATGTCATCAATCCTAACGTCGCGCTCGATAATAAGCGTATCAGTCAGACCTGTTACAGGATAGAATACTGTCTCAAGATTGTGGTAGCCATCGGGGCGTTTTTCGGTGATGTATAGTCCGAGGTTGATTTTTGCGTTAGGGTGGGTAATCATGTTATAAATCGGTTTTAATAAAAAAAACCAAGAATCGTGTACCACAACTCTTGGCTTTTTTGCTGTACCCAGACTCGGGATCGAACCGAGATGGGTTGCCCCACTGGTGTTTGA
>DGSV01000036.1:0-3317 GCA_002394025.1 Bacteroidales bacterium UBA4353 | reverse complement strand
GACTGCAAAGGTAATAATTATTTTTTATTCCCGCAAATTTGATACAAATTAGGTCTATTTCTTTTTGTTGGGTATGTGTGGCATTATTGCGTATTAATTATTATGTCGCATGTTGGCAGTATCAAAGGGGCGATTTGTCATATTAGTGAAAAAATAGTAATTTTGCATACAATTTCAAAGACAGTGTAAAATACTTAATGACCCGAATCAGGCAGTGAATAATTTGAAACTTAATGTGCTATATGCGCTAAACAAATCATTTGTATATAGGTACTTTGCCTATCTTGTTCATCGCTATACATGTCTGAAGAATCCCGTTGCGGAAATAAACCGTGTATTTCACACCAACTATGGTCGTAACCCCGACTTGGTGAATCCTCATCACCTGATAGAGAAAATAAGTTGGATGGAACTGCACTGCGATGTGTCGGAATGGACTCTCTGCGCCGACAAATATAGGATGAGGGATTATGTTAAATCCAGAGGTTGTGAGCGCTATTTGCCCAAACTTTATGCTCAGTGGGATAATCCCGGGCAGATAGTATGGGATGAGTTACCGGACCAGTTTGTGTTAAAAACCAATAATGGTTGCGGTACTGTGCTTGTAGTGAAAGAAAAAAAACATTTCAATGAAAAGAAAATCAAGTGTATGCTGCAAAAATGGCTTGCAATACCATACGGATATAGGGGATATCAGCGTCACTATTTGGATATTAAGCCATGTGTAATTGCAGAGGAATTACTCTCTCAAGACAAATCCTTAGACCTGATTTCACCACAGTCAATGGTGGATTTCAAGGTCTGGTGTTTTGATGGTAAGGTAGAAAGTGTCTTTGTGGCATATAACCGCAAACCAGCCAGCCTGACAGTTGACCTATATGACGCAAATTGGCATCGGTTAAAGGACTGTATTCAGGAGATGGGACATTATCATACGCAGTTTGATGTTGAATTCCCGCGTCCATCATGTTTTGAAGAGATGAAGTCGGTTGCTTCCGCTTTATCAAAGGGGCATCCTCAAATGAGGGTGGATTTCTATGTGGTAAACGGAAAACCTGTCGTTGGAGAACTAACGATGTCCACCGGGTATGGCTATTTCACTGAACAATATTACTATCATCTTGGTGACAAGGTTGATTTGTCGATGATGAAAGTGATAGACGGAACTCCTCTGCCCTCCTGATGTGTGAGAAAATTCATGTGGGTAGTATCTTGTTTGTGCAGTTTTTCATGTCGGTTATTATTAGTATCTTTGTAGTTCAAATGATTTGATATGCGATTAACTTTCCTTGGTACCGGCACCAGTACTGGCGTTCCTGTGATAGGGTGTCATTGCCCGACATGTATGTCTTCCGACCCTCGCGACAAGCGTCTTCGCTCGTCGGTGCTTCTTGAGGGTGACGGGCAGCGGGTCCTCATTGATCCGGGGCCTGATTTCCGTCAGCAGGCTCTGCGTGCCGGCATTACCTCGCTCGACGCTATACTCATCACTCATCAGCACTATGACCACGTTGGAGGCTTGGATGACGTGCGCCCGTTGGGCAGTATTGATATCTATGCTGATGAACGTAGTCAGGAAGCGATACACCGTTGCCTGCCATATTGCTTTGGCGATAAGTACTACCCCGGTGCCCCGGTACTCACACTACATTTGATAAAAGGTACTGAACCATGGAATATCGGTCCTTGGACAGTGGTTCCACTACCCGTAATGCACGGTAAACTGCCCATTTATGGTTTTAGGATAGGAGATATTGCTTATATGACAGACGTGAAAACTATTCCGGAATCGACATACGAACTTCTTGACGGTCTTGACCTGTTAGTGCTCAATGGCTTGCGCACAGAACCACATCCCACTCACTTGTCTATCAGCGAAGCAGTGGATGTAGCAGCAAGGATTGGCGCACGGCGCACACTGCTCACGCACCTTGCCCATTCGGCTCCCAAGCACGAGGAACTATGCGCCAAATTGCCGGGCAGCGTGCAACCAGCCTATGATGGCATGATTATTGACATATATCAAAAAAAATAGTTAATTTTGCATAGATGAAGCACCGTTTGTTTGTCATAGTGACTCTTATCGTCGGCATTGCCGCTGTTTGTTGTGCCGAACGGTATTACTTTGTTCAGCGACTGTTACGTCCTGCGCCGGTGACATTCCCCGCTACCGTGCAGAATGTGCTTGTGGTCAATAATGCTGCGTTGCCAAGTCCTAATACAGGGCATAACATCCATATTTTCAATAATAGAGGCAAGGAAATAGTACCTACCGATAGTGTGTCTGTATATTGCGTATGGGGTATGCTTGAGAGCCTCAACGAGACGGGCTTTTTTCAGTCCGTAGGACTCATAGACGCTTCACTACATCCGTATTCGGAACTTTATTCCACACTTTGGCAACTCTCTCAGGCTAAGGTTGATAGTTTATGCCAAGCATACGATGTCGAGGCTTTGTTGGTGCTCAATAAAATTTCCGTCAAGGATAGCAGAACCCTGCAACTTGAGTCTAATGACCCGCTTTTTGGCGCTAAAACTTATTATTCATCGCTCGATGTCGTTACCGCGGCTGAGTGGGAAATACGCTATTCTAGAGTCTCTTCTGCAGTGAATTTCACTATTCGTGATACCATCTTTTGGGAGCATGAAGGTTCTCTAGAGCAGGTAGAGGCATATATGCCACAGACGCAGTGGGCGCTCTGCAGCGCAGCCATGGCATGTGGTATGAGAGCGGTAACTACTCTTGTTCCTCAATGGGCTGAAGAAGATAGGTTCCTATTTGATAGTAAGCATCTTCATCAACAAGGCATAGGCTTGGTGACGCATCAGCAGTGGGCTCAAGCCATCGACAGTTGGCAGCCACTGGTTGATCACAAAAAACCTCTTGTCAGGGCGTATGCCTTGGCAGATATTGCCGTATGCAAGGAAATGATGAGCGATTTGCCGGCAGCGTTGCAATATGCCTCACAAGCATTGTCAACACTTGAAAAACTGACATCGGCGGAAGCGCTTACGGCATACGATATTATACGGCTGTATATCAGCCAACTCAAGCAAATAATAGCCGATGAAAGCCGCATAAAAGCCCAATTGGCCGAATAGTGTTTTTAGAACAAAGAGCAGGATGATTTACCGCTCGACAATTTATTGTAATTAGTATAAAACTTCATATATATTAAAATAATGCAAACAGTACTTAGTGGAATACGTCCGACGGGCAATCTGCACCTCGGCAATTACTTCGGAGCCGTACGCAGCTTTGTTGAAATGCAGAATAATTACAACAGCTATTTCTTCATTGCCGACTGGCATTCGCT
>DGSV01000046.1 GCA_002394025.1 Bacteroidales bacterium UBA4353 | reverse complement strand
TAGTCAGCGTCGGTATGGTTAAAACTATCAAGCAAGTCTATTTGTGATGCTGATGCGATGTTTACTTCACGCAGCAGGTCATGGTTGATAAATCCTTCAACCACTGTTTCATAGCTCTCAAGGAATTGGTTGATGAGTGTGTCAGAATACTCGTTGCTATTGTATTCGGCTTCTGCCAGATAATGTCCGTCACGAACGTAAGCCTTGATATATACCGCCACACCTCCGGAGTTATTATTCAGTCGCTGCGCCGTCATGGGTTTGTCGCAAAACATGGTGCTATCGAATAGTTGTCCGTGCCATGCGAATGATGTTGCTATTTGTAATCCCAGGTCATTGACGGCATCGCTGAAAGCGTATGTGTCATGCTGTCGGCAACCTGTTATGATTTCCTGGTTAGCTTTCAGGAAGTCAAGAATGGTAGTGTCTTGTTCGAACTTGGCATATACAGGAAGTGTCTTGACCAACATAGCCACCGTGTGTGCCAGTTGTTTATCGGCTCGTCCGTTATGAACGGTGTAGAATAGTGCCTCATGGTCGTTGTTGTATTTGGCCAATAGATAGGCATAAGCGGCTGTAAAGAAAGTACTTTTGTAGATACCATGTTCTTTGCAATAGTTTTCTACCCGATTGGCGTCAACGGACATGATGCGTGTCAGCAGTCCCTCTTTACGCTCGCCGTCTTCTAAGTCAGCTATGATGGGCGAATAGCAATCACCACAGTCAAAATGTGCAGCAAACCATTTTTTATCGTCCTCAAAAGCCGCGCTTTGACGTCTTTCAGCTTCTTTTGCTGCGATATCAGCCAACGATAGTACTTCTGCTTCTATCGGTTCACCATCGTAAGCTTTCTGGATATCAGTGAGCAGAATTTTGCGCGATGTGCCGTCACTAATGATGTGGTGAATATCCTGAAGCAGGTAGTAGTGTTCGTTATCTTTGAGTAACCTGATACGAAAAAGGCGGTCTTTATAAAGGTCAAAAGGCTGAACAAAATGCGATACTATAGTCTTGATATCTTCCACATTTTCAATTTCTAACGAGAATGTCTCATCACTGTCAATAATCTGTACCGGTTCCCCGTTATCGTTTAATATGATGCGTGTGAATAGCGTGGTGTGAGCATTCACCGCCGCCGCCACGGCACGGCATAGGCGCTCACCATCAAGTTCACCATCAAAGGTGTATAGGTACGGTATGTTATAACAAGGTTTATCAGTATGTTCAATACACTCGGCATATATTCCATACTGCGAATTGCTTAAAGGGGCTTTAATAATCATAGTATTGATATTTTGAGGGGATGATAAAAAATGTGTTATTATTATGTTATGCCCGATTATACCCAATCATTGCGGTCGAGATTTCTATATCCGATGGCCTCGGCGATGTGTTGTGCTTCAATGTTTTGTGCTCCTTCGAGGTCTGCTATTGTTCGTGCTACTTTAAGAATCCGCGTGTAAGCCCTTGCCGAGAGGTCGTAGCGTTGCATGGCTCGTCGCAGTTGTTGCTGTCCTTGTTCGTCTGGTTCGGCATATTGGTGTATGAGTTTTTCGGTCATTTGCGCGTTGCAGTGTATGCCTTTATGTTGTGCGAAACGTTGTTGCTGTATCTGTCGTGCTCTGATGACTCGTTGTCTGATGGTAGCGCTGTTTTCCGCCGGTGCCATGGAAGCGAGTTTTTCAAAGGGTACGGGTACTATTTCCACTTGTATGTCGATACGGTCCATCAGAGGTCCTGAAATTCGTGAGAGGTATTTCTGTACAGCTGTTGGCGTGCATACGCATGGGTGGGTGGGGTGGTTATAGTATCCGCAGGGGCATGGGTTCATGGCAGCCACGAGCATGAAGCTTGCCGGATATTCCACGGCTACCTTGGCTCGTGAGATGTTTATCTTGCGGTCTTCAAGGGGTTGCCGCATGACTTCGAGCACAGTGCGCTTATATTCAGGCAGTTCGTCAAGAAATAGCACTCCGTTGTGTGCCAGTGATATTTCTCCGGGCTGCGGATATGCCCCTCCTCCAACGAGTGCCACGTCGCTGATGGTGTGATGCGGGCTGCGGAAAGGTCTGTGTGCTATGAGTGATGTATCGCCGGATATCGTTCCTGCCACGGAATGTATCTTGGTCGTTTCAAGGGCTTCAGATAGTGTCAGCGGTGGTAAGATGGTTGGTAATCGTTTAGCCATCATGCTTTTGCCGGCTCCCGGGGGACCTATCATGATGATGTTATGACCGCCGGCTGCCGCGACTTCAAGAGCGCGTTTCACGTTGTCCTGACCTTTGACATCGGCAAAGTCGGTGTCGTAGTTCATGAGTTGATTTTGCGCAAAGAGTGCCCGTGTGTCTATGTCTGTTGCCGTCAGTGCTTCGTTGTCACCGGCAAGGAAGTCGAGAACCTGAGTGATATTTTGTGCGCCATAGACGGCGAGGTTGTTGACCACGGCGGCTTCCATGGCATTTTTTTCTGGTACTATAAAGCCTTTGAAGCCCATTTCACGTGCCATGATGGCTATCGGCAGTACTCCTTTGACGGGTTGCAGCGAGCCGTCGAGCGACAACTCACCCATGATGAGATATTGCTCTATGTTGTTGAATGTCATCAGTTCCGTGGCAGCCACGAGTCCTACGGCCAGAGGTAGGTCATAGGCAGAACCTTCTTTTTTGATGTCGGCGGGCGACATATTGACGACAATATTATTCCTCGGAAGATTTTTGCCGCAGTTGAAGAGTGCTGTAACTATGCGTTCGCGGCTTTCGCGAACGGCGTTATCCGGCAACCCGACAAGGCAGTAACCGTCGCCTTTGGTGGTACTTATCTCTATGGTTATCAACGTAGCGTTGATGCCTTGTACGGCGGCTCCGTAGGTTTTTATCAACATGGTACTAGACTCGTAGGAGGTGTGTTATTGTTTTTCGGAGTATATTTGGTTGAAGCAGTGCCGGCATATAGGTTCGTATTCTTCCTTTTCCCCGAGCAGTACTTTTTTGTCGGAGTCCACAAGTCGGTGCGACACGTATGCCAGACTTCCACAGCGTACGCAAATGGCGTGCGCTTTATAGACATCTTCGGCTATTGCCATCAGTTGTGGCATAGGTCCAAAGGGTCGTCCCATGAAGTCAACATCAAGTCCGGCAACTATCACTCGCAGTCCTCGGCGTGCCAGTTCTGTGCAGACATCCACTATGCCGGCATCGAAAAATTGCGCCTCATCAATACCCACCACATCAACATCATCGGCAAGAAGCAGTATGGTACTGGATGACTCTACGGGTGTGGACTGAATAATGGTCTTGTCATGGCTGACGACATCTACGTCGGAGTAGCGTGTGTCAATGCTTGGTTTGAAAATCTCGACACGCTGTTTGGCGAATTGCGCACGTTTCATACGGCGGATGAGTTCCTCGGTCTTG
>DGSV01000067.1 GCA_002394025.1 Bacteroidales bacterium UBA4353 | reverse complement strand
TCGATTGCTAAAATCCAAGAGGCGAACGGATGGAAAGTGGTGAAGACCAATATCGTCAACGACCGCGGTATTCCTATCTGCAAATCCATGCTCGCATGGCTCAAATGGGGCAACGGAGCTACACCTCAAAGCACCGGAAAAAAAGGAGACCACCTCATTGGAGACTACTACGTGGAATTTGATAAGCATTACCGCGCCGAAGTTCGTGAATTGCAATCACGCTTTGAGGCTGAGGGTATGCAACAAGACGCTGCTAAAGAACGCGCGGAAAAAGAAAGTCCCCTGATGAAAGAGGCTCATGATATGCTCGTAAAGTGGGAACAAGGTGACAAAGAAATACGCAGCCTTTGGCGAACAATGAACGATTGGGTATATGCCGGTTTTGACGAAACATACCGCACCATGGGCGTCGGATTCGACAAGATATACTACGAGTCGGACACATACCTCGTAGGCAAACAAAAGGTGGAAGAAGGACTCGCCAAGGGACTCTTCTACCGTCGTGACGATGGTTCGGTATGGGCAGACCTCACCGCCAACGGACTCGATGAAAAACTGCTGCTGCGAGCCGACGGTACAAGTGTCTATATGACGCAAGACATAGGAACAGCATGCCTACGCTACCAAGACTACCCCATCAACCGTATGGTTTATGTCGTAGGCAATGAACAGGACTATCATTTCCAAGTTCTCAGCATACTGCTCGACCGCCTCGGGCTGCCATGGGGCAAGGACATTGTACACTTCTCTTACGGAATGGTGGAACTACCCAACGGCAAAATGAAAAGCCGCGAGGGAACAGTAGTTGATGCCGACGATCTTATGGCAAAAATGATTGAAGACGCGAAAAACGTCAGCGCCGATAAGGTTGAGAAACTCACCGATATCACCGACGACGAAGCCAACGAAATAGCACGGAGAGTAGGTCTCGGAGCTCTCAAATACTTCATTCTCAAGGTCGATCCAAAAAAAAATATGCTCTTCGACCCCGAAAAATCAATTGACTTCAACGGAAATACAGGACCTTTCGTGCAATACACCTATGCACGTATCAAGTCAATACTGCGCAAAGCCGGAGACGTGGACCTTGAAGCCGCAAAACACGCCACTATCAACGACAAAGAGCAAGCGCTGATACAACTGCTCACCACCTACCCTTCTGTTATCGAGCAAGCCGGAAAAGACTTCAGTCCGGCACAGATTGCCAACTACGTCTATGACCTCGTCAAGGAATATAACCAATTCTACCACGACTATAGCGTACTCAACGAACCTGACAGCAACATCAAAGCCATGCGACTGCTGCTCTCGCGCTGCACAGCAAACATCATAGCCGACGCCCTCAACCTGCTCGGCATCGAAGCACCAGAAAGAATGTAATAAATATCAACAATCATGAGAACCATCACCCTCACGTTCTTGAGCACTTTGTTTGCGCTACTATGCAATGCGCAAAAATGCGGACCTTTCACGATTAATAGTAATGGCGACCAAATCATGTTCGCGCCGGGGAACCTGCAGTATAACGCGGCTCTTGGCACACACGCCTGCGCGGACGGCACAACAAAACAAGGAACATTCCGTTTCGCTGAACACCAATACGATTACGTGGGAAACGCTGACATGGGAAATGTTTATTGGAATGATGTCAAATGCAACAACACTCTCGCATCATCTACATACGATGGTTGGATAGATCATTTCAACTGGGGTACAAGCGGTTGGAATGCCAGCAATGGCGAACCGTGGATTAGAAGCGGGAACAATAATAGTTATTTTCTTGGGGAAAAGTCCAATAATAATCTCTACGGTGCTTACGCTTATGCCGATTGGGGTGTGTATAATCAGATTGGTGATGACGAACCGGGAACTTGGAGAACACTCCAGGTAGATGAATGGATATATATTGTTTTCGACAGACCCAATGCCTCTTCTCTACATGGACCTGTGACGATACAAGGCATTCTTGGCTATATGATTCTGCCCGATGATTGGACAGCACCACAAGGTATAACTTTTTCACATAGTTCAGGTGCCACATATACATATCAACAATGGGAAAAACTTGAAGAATCAGGAGCTGTATTCTTTCCTTCGGGTTCACTTAGTAGCATAGGAAACTACTGGTTATCGGATTCCTACGGAAATAATGCATATAGAATCTTTTTTCAGTGGGGGTCAGAAAATTTATATTCTACACAACGAAACTATAGTCTTTCTGTGAGATTGGCAAAAGGCTATTCGGAACCTACAGCGTTGGACGAAATCCAATATCAACAACAAAAAACTGCCGTCAAGAAGGTTATTGAAGATGGAAAACTCTATATAATCCTCCCTAACGGTACTAAATACGACTCTACCGGCAGACGCGTGAAATAAGCCTACTCAAAGTCGAAGATATTCACAAAGCCCGTCATTTTGAACACGCTTTTGATGTCCTCATTGACATTGCGCAGCACAACTTTTCCGCCATTGGCTTTGGCGCTCTTGAGAATGCTGAGCAAGATACGTAATCCGCTCGATGCTATATACTGCAGCCGTGAGCAGTCAATCACTATATCGGGGTTGGGAGCCGAATAAAGAGGCTTGAGAATTTCTTCTACCTCTGAAGCAGCGGCGGTATCCAATTCGCCGTCAAGAGTGGCAATATATTTGCCGGCTATTTCTTCTACGGAAGCATTCATGATATTATATCCTATTAGAGTTTTTTCTTGAGTGTCAGTATATTCTTGTTGCGCAAGCGTTCATAACTCATCTCATCTACCAATTCCCTTATCAACGATATCCCCAAGCCGCCGATAGGTCTGTCCTCGGCGGTGAGGGTTGTGTCGGCTGACATAACATGAGTTGGATCGAAAACAGTACCCTCATCACTGATAACGACTGATATACACTGCCCGTCTTTGAATAGTTCTATTTCAATAGTACCTTGTACACCATCGGGATACGCATACTCCATAACATTGACTACTGCTTCCTCCATCGCCAAACGCAACTGACCCGCAAGCGATGCCGATAAGTGCCACTTAGCGGCTGTTGACTTCACAAAATCGCCAAGCAGCGATACCTGACGGACATCATTAGTTAATATGAGACTTTCTTTCGGCATTATCCTATCAAGAACTATTGGCTCGCTCACATGCAAAGTTAACAAATAATTTCGGACTCACAATCGGACAAATTTAGCATTATAATGTAAAAATCTGTCTTAACAAATAGTAAAGCCGTGTATTCAAAGTAATAACAGCATTATCAAATTCCCGCTTTTGCCTGAAAGTTAACGGACGATAATTTTGCGAGGAGCATAACCTGCTTCATCACTTTTGATGATATACACACCGCGAGGCAATTCATATATGCCATCTGACGTTAACCGACTGTTAACCAGTCTGCCGTCAGGAGCATACACTGTAAATGAGCCGGAGCGTAAAGCCCACAGCAAATCGTAACTATCGGATGGTATGTCATCTATTGCAGTGCCTTCGCTAACAACTGCAGTGCCATAAACTTCTATCTCATGAATGCTATAGCCGTACGCCACAAGATGTCTGCCTAACATCACCACACGTACGAAACGCGCGTCTGCGGAAAATCCCGAATACTCGTGCTTGCCATTACCACCCTGATAGGTGCCGACATCAGACCATGACACACCATCACAAGACACCTGCAAAACAAAATTATCGGCATAAGCGGCTTCCCAATTAACAACAACACGATTGATGGTATATATTCCGCGCAAGTCTATCGTTAACGTCTGATCATCTTTCCATTGCGTTGAGTATTGATTTCCCCATAGGCTTTCCCAGCGCGTGTCATAGGAGCCATCGGTAAGTCGCGACGCTACGTTGCCGCCATATTCCGAAGTGGCGACAACAGGCTTGTGGAGCGCAAGATTTATATCTGAGAAAGCCACAACATTAACAATCTGCTGCGCTGTCAGTTCGTCACCACCCCACTGACGCAGTGTAACTACTATAGCATATTTGCCAAGCCGCGATGATGTGAAAGTATTTGCAGCGACATGCGCTTCTGTCGTCGGAAGCAAATTGCCATTATTATCAACCTCATACACATCAAACTCAACATCATCGCTGACATCCATTGGAGCATTGAACTGATTGGTGGCACAAACCTCAAATGACACATGACTGTCAACCACGACATCCGTCTGGGACATCACAACATCTATCGAGGCGCAATACAACGCTTCCTCTACCACAAAACTCTTCTGTGCCGATATGCCATCACTGCTTACGCTGACATTCGCAAGCGGATATACATTAGACGTAAACACTCCTGAAGATGTTACCGCACCATCACTACTACTCCATTCCACATCATTGAGCGAAACATAGTTGCCCGCAGCCGTATAACCCTCACAATATAGTGTTGTCGGCTCATACTGCCTCAAGACATCAGTATCAGCAGAAATTTTCAGACCTATAACATCTGTGTCCGTAGCATCTGACCACATACCATATACCTCTAATTCATATATCGATATGCCGTACTGCGTAGCTCGGTGAGTGCCTACTATCTTGACGTAACGGGCCTCAACATCATTCATCGGCACTATCTGATTACCTCCCACAGAATTCATTGTTTTGAATAGCGAGAAGTTAGTTCCATCATTAGAAACAAGGATTTGATACTCATTAGCGTACGCAGCTTCCCAGAGTATTCTTAATTGATAAATAGCAGCTTTCCGTTGCAAGTTCACCATACACCACTCGTTATCGTTATGCTGACTGCCCCAACGCGTCGCGGCATCCCCATCCGTGAGATTGGCAGCCACCAAACCGGCATTTTCATAACCACTGACTGTCACCGGTTTATGTAAAGCGAGGTTAGGCATTACCAAATCCTCGCGAGGGTCTGGTTCACTCTCGTCAACAGGTGTAATATCACGTACGGCTTGCGAGGTTATATCGCTGACTGTTAGTTGCTTCGGAGAGCATGACAGCTGATATCCGTCACTGAAATTAACGTTAATCATCTGGTCAGAAACGTTATAAGCGGCATAAACCTTGGTGCCGTCAGCTTTGCGATAAACTCGTGATGATGGTATATTGCCATGCACGTCCCATGCTATGTCGCCATGACTGATATGCGAGTGGGTGATGAAATATGTAATACCTCCCGTGTCTGTAGCTCGCGCTGTAGAAGCTCCTGCGTCATAGAGATTATCAAATATCTCTGCCGCCTGCAAGGGGTCAAAACGTTGCAGGTAACTCAATACCACATTGCCCAACCCTGAAGCATCGCCCAAAGAACCGTCATCTATGGTGGTGTTATTCTCGATGCGCGTAGCTCGGTCATACCAACCACCTATACTCTTTAGCGACCATGCCGTATTATAGTCCCATCTGGCATAGTCAAGATTCTCTGACAAGTAGTCGAGGCAAGGTGAGATGGGCATCCATTGTATTGCGGCATTCCATAATTGGTCTCCACTGAAATAGTTCCACCAGCCGACACCATGACATGTGAGGTTGCTGTTATAAGGATGCTGATATTTCGTGTAGTCGATATTTTGCGTACCATCAGCAAGCAGCCTACGCCTGTCGAACCAGTATTCCGCCACAGCCCTGGCTTCGCTTACATAGCCGAAAAGTCCCGCATCACGCATAGCATTATCACCCAAAGCCATGCCTAACAAATATAATCCGCCCCAACTCTGCATGGCTTCCGACGATGATTCCTGACCGTTGCCATTACCATCACCCATACCACCGGCAAAACTGTGTCCTGACCACGGGTCAAAGGTTCTGAACAAGGGGTAGCGGCTGTCACTGCGCTCCCAGTTGGCATAATCCTTAGCTAACTCACGAAGCATAGGACCATAATTAACACGAAAATCATCATCAACAAGACATAGCAACGCTCCGGCATAAGTGAAATATCCGTAATGGAAATGATGATCGTTGAACGTCTCGGAGTCGTAGCTGGTGTTGTAACCTATCAGAGCTCCCCAACGATCATAACGCGCAAAAAATGTATGGTCTTCACCGGGGGTATATGTCAGCCAATCAGCAAGAGCGGCCTTGAGCCTTGAGCGACATAGGTCAAAGAGGTTCTCAAGCCCCAGTTCGCGGGCGAACATCATATATAATGCCATCTGTGTCAAACCCTTGCCACCCCAATACGTATCGGTACCAAAAGTTCCCTGAACGGCATACCGCTCTATCATATCAGCCATTCTCTGACGGTCAAAAGGGTGATGCTCAGCATTGGCATCCGTAGGAGCGGCATAATAGGGTAACATTCCCGAAAAATCGTACTTTATCGTAAAAGATGTACCGCAAGCCAGTTTCAACGTTCCATGTGGAGTGGCATGACTATGTACTGTAAAATCGAATTCGGCAGCAGCGCCATCACGATAATGATGAGGAATAAAGCCCTGCAAAACATCGCCTTGAGTTCCCGAGAGTAAATTTTGTGCCGTAACATTCCACACCGTGGTCACATGACCTCCGCCAGCGTCATAACTCCAATCAACACGCGTGTCGCGTACTATGTTATAAGCATATTGGCGATACGCTTCGAGCTCTGCGGCTGTGTTCAGCACCGCCACCGACACATAACCTTCCTGCGCCGCGAAACGTATATTCAGTTCACCATCAACCACCTCCGCGTCCGCCGTTGGTGGCAGGTAAACGGCATAATAAGCGCTATGAGTGTTACCGACATCGTCAACACCCTGTTTGAGTATCAACCACGCATTATCCTGCTCACTGACTTCAAGGGCATTTGAGACGTCAACAATCAGATTCATATTTTTAGTTTCAACCCACGTGAACGGCACCCCATGAGCCATAGTGACAAGCATACTCTTGCCATCTTCCGTGAGCGAAAACTCAACATCCCAATCATGCCATGACTCCACTATAGCTGCTTGGGGAACAAAGTCAGCACCTGTGATTTTCAACGATGTGGATGCCTTCATCTCCGTGCCGTTAGCAATCCAATAATCAATATTGGATACTCTTATTCCGCCTTGCAGAGCCTCTACCATCTGCGGATAGCTCCACAAATGTCCCGAAAAGGGCTGTGTGTCCTTTATCATGTCTGTCCACCAGTCGTTAGTAGGGAGTGGCTGCCCCTCACGCTCACGAATATATAGCGGACGAGTTTGCATATACATACTTTGGTCACCTCCATGGTCAACACTGCGGCTTTTTACCAACGGAGGATAAGAAGCATAACTACCCTTTCCAACACTTATCACGCTCTGAGCGCATAGTGAGGCTGCAAGAGCCGATAATAAAATAAATGATAAATGACGTAACATAAACTAAAAACGGCATTGTATGAAGCTTTGTCAGTTTACTTCACGGGGAAAGTGAAATAAGTGTCGGGGAAAGGTTCGTCGCCCAGCGTGAAGTGCCACCATTCGCTATCGAGAGGTTTGAAACCATGGCTGAGCATAGCCTTGCGCAGTATCATGCGGTTACGGAACTGCTGCTCAGTAATGCTTCGTCCTGTAGGACTCTTACTATTATCACCTGTGTACTCTCCCGTTTCGGGATTACCGCAAAAATCGGGGTGACTTTCCGGACCGAACCAGTCGAAAGTTCCACCCATGTCGAGTTCTTTCTCGCTATTCATGTCGAAGAGGGTCAAGTCAACTGTGCTACCACGCGTATGACCGCTATACTCAATAATATAATTTTGCTCAAATAGCACACTCTTGTCCAAATCGGGATAGAAATACTGCTTCATACGAATATCAGGCGCGTCTTTGGACCAGCGCACAAAATGGTCAACACCCTTTTGTGGACGATAGGCATCATAAATTTTAAGACGATAACCACGTTGTTTCAGGTCATCACTGATAAGACGCAGACTGTCAGCGGCACGCTTAGTGAGCAGCGCTACCGGAGCCTCATAACCATCAATACGCTCACCAACAAAATTATAGGTGCCAAAGTAGCGTATTTCAAGTATAACATCCGGCACAACATCGGTAATTACCACAAACTGACTTCTATCCGAGCGTCCGTCATAAGATTCATTCGTATTATCTTTGCACGACAACAACAAAGTCGCAACGAACAGCAGAACGATACGGCATAATAATTTAGAGATTTTCATGATTAGGAACGACTAATTAGTTAACCCGCAAAATTAGAAAAAAAAAGCTAATTAGGCAAATTAAAGGAAGACAAAACTCCGTCCGGATTTTTTTTCGTAACTTTACATGAATTTTGTCATTCGAGTCTTATCACTGTTTTATTTATATGGGCCTTCCATAAGTTTCCGGTGATAGACACAAGACCATAAATCACAATATATCAGCACTTTCATGACTCAAGAAGACCTATCCTCTTTCAATAAAAATTTCTGGCGTTTTCTGTGGTCCGCCATCATCATCGCCCTTTCGGGCTGCTTGGGAAATATCATCGATGCCGCCATCGTCGGCAACCTCATCGGTGAAGATGGTGTGAGCGCCATCAACCTCTCCAAGACCATTGTGCAATTCATGTTCACGGTCAGTATGCTGCTCTCAACAGGTGCCGGAATGCTCGTAGGTATGGAACTTGGCAAGCGACAAGAGCACCGAGCGGCATATATCTACTCCATGTCTATCATGGCATGCCTCGCTTTCGGATTATTCATGACACTATGCGGCATTGTATGTCCCGACAGCATAACACACATGATATGCAGCAACCGGATGCTATTCGACTCAACTCGCGACTACCTGCAACCCATGCTACTCGGCGCACCGGCATTTATGCTTGTGTGGGCATTGGGAACAATGATAGCCGTTGATGGCAGCCCAAGGCTCGTATCAATAGCCATACTAATTGACAATATCGTCAATCTCACATGTGACATAGTGTTTATCAAACTTTTAGGATGGGGCATCACCGGCTCGTCAGTAGCTACAGTAGTTGGGCATATTATCGGCATCGCCATTATGTTCCGTCACTTCCTCTACCCCAACAATCACCTGCGCCCTATCTTTCACGACACCACATCGGCATGGGGCAGTATCATATCACAGGGAGCGCCGCTGGCTGTGGCATCGATATGCCTCACGCTACTCATTTTCTGCTCCAA
>DGSV01000088.1 GCA_002394025.1 Bacteroidales bacterium UBA4353 | reverse complement strand
AGGGGAGGTGGCACGCAGTGCCGGAGGGGTAGAGACAATTTACAACTAAAGTAACCAGGTATTTACTGAAGTTTCTCAAGTAATCGTGGCATACTATTTCTCTGATTTTTATAAAGCAGAGGTGTCGGCATTGCTACATGCGAAACTTGTTTAATATTTTTTTATAAACGGCAAAAAAAGGACACGCATTAATACGGGAAAAAAAAGGACACGCCGCGGCGTGTCCGTACACTTTTAATTTCGATATTTCGGAATTTCGATATTTCGACATTCCGACATTCCGATTTATCGAGAATTTATTGGGGGTGCTGTCGGGAAGTTCTCATTAGCAATTTCTTGCCGGCATAGGCTATTATCATGAGCATCAGGCACCAGATGCCTGTCAGTGGCTGGTTGACATCCGTGTGTCCTCCGTCGCCATCATCGTCGCGGACGCGCATCACGACGGCGTCGGCAGTCGTGGTGGCAATCACTGGCAGTGTCTGTTGTCCGATCTGTGTGAGCTGCGGTGGTTGGAAGGTACCTGTAGCACCACGTGGCGCAATAGAGAAAGAAGCGTAGCCACTTGAGGTCGTGGTGGGGCGAGAATAGAACATATTCATGGGGGCTACACTACCCATACCCAGCGACTGATATTGAGTGCCGCGACGGAACAAATCACGACTATATACTTCCGGTTGAGAGGCTTGAAGCGCCAGACAAACGAAAAGTAACAACAACACTGATAAATAAGAACGAGACAACACCTTAAATATTTTATTATTTGGTTATTTAATTATTTTATTATTGGCTAGCTTGCTAGCTTTCTAGGTTTGCTAGGTTACTAGTCTGCTAGCTTTGCTAGGTTGCTAGTCTGCTAGCTTTTCTAGGTTTTCTAGGTTTTCTAGAGGACGATTTTCTTTGTCGCGCTGCCTATGCGGAGCATATAGACACCTTGTGGCAATACGGGCGAGGTCCATGTTCTCGGTCCTTGCTGCTTAATCTTTGCTCCTTGTTCATAAGACACTAATCTTCCTGCGGCATCGAAGAGACGGATGTCCTTGCTACGCACACCTTGTTCGTTGCTCATCACTATTACTCTTCCGTTTTCGACACGGATGTCGTAATCGTCACCGGTGATGTCGTCAAGTGCTGTCACCGTGCCACTGTTCTGACGCCACTGCACTTTGACTGTCAGTCGCCCGTTATAGGTTCCCGAAGCTGTTGTCAGCGTGTAGTTTCCGGTGAGCAGGTCGGTGGTGATACTTTCGACATTATCTGTGAGCCAGATGTGTTCTATGGCAGAAGTGTTACCTATCAGTTCCTCGAAGTTGATGGTATATTCTCCAGCCTCGGGTGCGTGGTAGCCCAGTGATGTTCCCGCGGCGGCATCGGTGGCGTTGATGGCGTCGAAGGCGAGACGCTGTCCCTGTTCGATGGCATATAACTGTATGTAGTCCCCTGAGCCGAATTTGCCTTGGTCTTCGCCGGCTACGATGTCGTTAGCAGCGAAGTCGTTACCCACGATGAGTGTTGTGAAGTCAGTGTCGGCATCAGGTGCTGTGATATGCAGTCGCAGGAAATGGGTATTTCTTGTTACCCCTCCGGCACTGCGTGCCACCTCCCCTTTCTGCGACAGGTGAGGAGTGGCTGCGCGGCCGCCGTTACCTCCGAGGTTTAAGGTTCCGTCAGAAGTGCCGCGCACCTGAACAAAGAATACATCGAAAGGCTCCAGTATCTTGCCTTCGGCAGCGAGGTACTGTTGGAAGCGTTCGTCGGTACCTTTATAAGGCAGTACGATATACAGCAGCTGGTTGCTGGCGAGGGACATATTGGTTGTGGTGATATTGTGCAGGTATGGGTTGCTGAGCATGTTCCAACCTTCGTCGAGCTGATTGTCAGCATGATAAGCCTTAACGGCGATGCTGTTGGCTTTGTCGGCAATGGTGAATGGGAGCACATAACTGCGTTGCGTGCTTGCCGTACCACCCACGATATCAACACCTATGGCATGACCTGTATTGGCTTCGAGAATTGCCGTATCGTACTGCGGTCGCTTGATACCCTGCCAGTTATTGCTGTCGGAACCTTTTTCTGCACGCCTTGCACCGTCGTAGTTCTGTACCACGAGCCAGTTGTTGGATGCCGAAGTGGCGAGATAGTCGTCGGCGATGTCATCGCCATTGAGGTAGCGCAATGTGTTGAGAGGTGCCGCATAAGGTGTTCCGAAGAAGTAATAGCGTGCGGGGTCTATGGTAAGTACGAGGTTCGATGTTCCGGAGACATTGAGTGTAGCGCCGTTCACATCAAGGGCTCCGCTGTGGTCGCCATGACGATAGATATAGACATTACGGGCGTTGACGGTGCCTGACGATAATGTCAGTTTTGCTCCCGGGAGTATGACGATATCCGTCTCTGCATCAGAGCTTACCGCTGTGGCATTGGCACTGATAATGGCAGGTACTACGGCTTTGTAATTTCCGTTGGCGTCGGACCAACGGAGTACGTTACCCTTGGTAAGTGTCGTGGGAGTGAGAACTTGCGTGCCAGCAGTAGTGTTGGCTGAGAGCTCGTAGTCGGCTCCGAATATGGAGCGCACTGAGCTTTGTCCCTCGAGGGTCATGCCCGTGGCAGACCACAGCACATTAGCAGACTTGTCGGTTGCCTCGTCACAGATACTCGTCGTCAGAGCGTAGATGACAATGGAGGTTTTACGATAGATATAGACACTGCTACCTGTCGAACTTCCACTTGAATATGATGCGAATAAATTATTAGTGTTACTTGTATTATGCCTTATGTTGTATGTTCCATATAGTCTTGCGACAATCGATGCTTTTCCAGTTGCATCAACAGACACATTCCAAGACGTTGCTAATGATATAGTCGAAGTGTTAGCATCAATATAATTATTTGTGCTGGACGAAGTACCTTTTTTCTGGATATAATTATATCCGTCATTTACTGCATGGGCAAAGGCAAAACCAACACCATTATTTCCACTTTTTAGAACCCACTCGCTATCGCTATTATGTGTCAATATCTTAGACTTGTCGTTGTTATATGTTATTTCCGCACCCAATAAGTTGTTATATGAACCACTTCTGTAGTTCATTGCATAGTATTTATTGTCAATTGCAGTGTAACTAGCAATAATCACTTCGTCATCTACCGCCAATGCTGTTGATGATGACGTCACGAGATTCCATTCCACTGTTTCGGATGCTTTAGCTCCTTGCCAGATGGCGTGGAGGGTGGTGTTGGCGGTAATGGGTGTTTGCGCGAGGTCAACGGGCGTCAGTGTTCCGGAGGCTGTAGTAGTTCCCGAGCCTTGTGTTGACGACCATCCGCTGAATGTATAAAGATTAGTGCCGTCGTATTTGCAGGTCGTTGCCGGCGCTGCAATACCGTTGGCATTATCACCATCACGCACCGTTTCTTCGCCATAGTAGTAGCCGTTGTTATAGTATGTCACGGTATAGCGGTTTTTAGGTGACATGGTGATGGTATATGTCGTTGTCTTGCCGCCGTAGTTTACTGTTACTGTGATGTCTTGAGTGTCAGGATATGTGGCGGTATATGCAGGCAATGGGTCTCCCTCGGTAACGTTGTTGCCTGAGATGCTGTAAGTTATGGCAGCGGCACTGCCCTGCATGGTATTGGTAGTGCCATTGTCGTAATGGCGGGTTACTGTTGCCGGGAATGTGAATGTGTCATCTTCCGTGGCAGTGGTATTTTCAACGCTGATAGCCGTCAGCGTGGCGCAAATAGGTGTTGTGGTGTAAGAAACACCGGCGGATTTTTTGAAAAGGTAGATATTTGTTCCGTTAGTATTACCTGATTGCGACCTAATATCGCTTCCATTATTGCCGCGCAGGGTGTGATTATTTGTTGTCGTATATTTTATCTGCCATCCTGGGTCTGTATTAGATATTTCACGTTTTGTAAACGTCCAAGCGTTCTCTTTTGTTGCAAGAGATAAATTTGTTGTAGATGAGCCTCCCGTTTTGAGGTAACTGCTGCCCACTTTTATATAGTAAGTATTGGTTGAAGTTCCTGCTTCCAATGTTACCACGGCAGCTCCGAGAGTCGTCATGTCTGCCAAAGAATAAGAATACGCTTCAGTGCCCGACGAGGCTATTGACATTTTTCCACTGCTTACAGTTCCTGTAAAGAAGTAGTCCGTGCTATTATAATAAGTAGCGATGAGATATTCGCCGTCAGCGTCGAGGTCAGACTGTTCGTCTATCAACACCCAATTTTCCACGGCGTCGTCTTCTTGTGAATAGAGAGCGTGGAGGGTGATATTGGCGTCGGGGTTGTAGGTATCTCCGGCGCTGAGAATGTCGTCGGGTTCCTCATCTGTGGGGGTGTCAACCGTTGTTGCCAGCCATCCTTCAAAGGTATAATCAGCGCAGGGCATTGATGTCACGTTGGGCAGCGTGATACCGGCTCCGTTCGCCGTTTCGGTGATGGGCGATATTGTCTGTCCGCCGGCTCCGGTGTCAAATATTACCGTGTAGCGCGGGAGGGGCTCTACGGTGATGGTGTATGATACCGTCTTACCGCCATAGGAAGCCACTATAGTATGCGTCTGATCTGTTGGATATGAGCCGTTGTATGTCAACTCGTCTCCTGCCGCTACGGCATTACCGTCAAGGGTGTAGGACACTGTTACGCACGAGGGTATGACAGACGTGCTGTTGTCGGCATAGTGGCGTGTGATGGTTTCCGGAGTGAAGGCGTCACCTTCGGTAAATGTGCGGTGTTCATTGGCGGCGCTGATACTGCTCAGAGTGCTGCACGACGGCCGCGAGGTGTACTGCGTGCTGCCGCCGGCTATGTAGAGAGAAATAGGCTGTTGAGCACTCTCGCCATAACAGCTGAAACGCTCAGAACCAGAATTCTTATTATATCGTATTGTTTTTGAGCCTCCAGTTGTTGACGTTGCTGTGATTGCTGCGGCACCTTCCGAGATTGAAATCGTCCATGTCTCTTTACCTTCAGAACCTACTGTACTAACAGTTCCGAGATAATTCTTACCACTAGTCAAAGTCGCTGACAAATAGCCTGCACTTTCATTAAACGTCCATTCCCCTGTACTACCTCCTAATACAAAAGTCACGGCTTCTCCTATGTCAGATATTGAAGATCCTGACTTTGCAATAGTTGTCCTATTTCTATATTGGTTATTATCACTTTCCGTTCCCATAGCATAGTCTTCATCTTTAGCCGCTATAATCACTTGTTTTCCGGCTTGGAGTTGCGCGGCGTCAGTAACGAGTGTCCATGCTCCGCATTCGTCGCCGTGGGTGAATACGGGGTAGAGGTTGATAGTGGTTCCTGTGGCATCGCTGAAAGTCAGCGTGCCTGATGTCGGGAACTCGGCAGGCGCTGTGGACGACAGTGTGCTCTGGTCAGTGCGGGACCAATAGAGGAAGCTGTAGCCCTCGCAGCTTGTGGTGGGGTTGGCGGGTTTGTTGGTGCCCTGTGCCCATGCGGCTCCGTAGGCGACGTTGTTGTAAGTCGCCAGCGGGGTGGTGCCGTCAGTGCCCATGAAGACGAGGTTCACGGTGTTTACCGTCCACTGCGCCGTGAGGGTCTGGGCATTGCTGTCGTCAGCGATGGTGATGACGTCGCCGCCTTGATAGACGTGCCCGTCGCCGCTGTAGAGCCAGCCGGTGAAAGTGCTGCCGGCTTTGGTGATGGCATTGCTGCAGATGGTGTATTGCGAGCCCACAACTTTGTAGCCGCCGCTGCTGGCGTCGGTGCAAGCGGTGAAAGTGCCACCCTGCTTGTCGTAGGTCAGGTTGAGCTTTTTGTTATATACTGGATAGAGTTTGGCGCCCGTGGGGAAGAGGTTGGTGGCCGGAGACTGCTGTATGAGCCAGTTATTACCGTTTTTCAATGCCACGCCTGACACCGTGAGCACATTGCTCTCTCCGTAAAGTCCGGGAGTTGTGTTCCAACCCACGAAGTCATACTGATAGTTGCCGTCAGCAGCTTTTGCCGGAGAGTTTTCTACAGCCGGCAGGCGGAATGAGAGATTGGTGGCGGCTTCGGGATAGTAGTCTGATGGTGTGCCGAAGAGCACTCCATCGGCGTCGTAGAGTTCTATGCGGTAGTAGGGTATGAACTGGATGTAGAAATTGTTGTCGGAAGCGGTGCAGTCGAAGCGGAAGACGCCTTTGGTGCCTTCGAGGTTTGTTCCAGTGAGGCCGCCCATGGTGTTCAGAGCCAGCGTTGATGACTTGCCGGTGATGAAGCCCGTGGTGCCGTCAGATTTGCGGGTTCCAACGTAATATTTGAGGTTGCCGTTAGCGAAATATCCTGCCGGTACGTCCACGAGAGCTGTCTGATAGACATTGGTGCTGCCCACCCTCTCAAAGGCGATGTTGGTCCATGGCGTTGACGAGCCATCGATGCCGTAGGTGAGCTGGAAAGCGTCGGGCACGAGAGCGCAGTAGTAGTTATAGTCTGGGCTGTTATCGTAAATGCGCAGCGTTCCCGTGGTGCCCTCCGGTGCCGCAAAACCGCTATTATCCGATGAGACAAGGGGGTACGCAAGTTGGATATTATCAACAGTAGCTACTACAGAATGTCCCGGACTTGAGGCAAAAGCCCCGGGGCCTACCCAGAACTGGCATGTATTTTTGGGCTGCGTGAAGTTGGCGAGGGTCCACATCGATGACGTGCCGGATTGCGTGAAGCAGTTATTCTCAGACCATGTTGCGGCGCCCTCTGTGGCTTGATAGCTAATGGTCCAGTCGCAGGAGGCGGGAAGGGTAATGAAGTCGTCGTTCTCCTCACCTGACGACTGCACTGAGTTGCAGTAGTCGGTGCCATCGCCGATGGCTTGTACTGACCATAGGTATTCCGAAGCCGGTGTGAGGCCTGTGAGGTTGTATGACGTGACGTTGCCGACATTTTGTTCACCGACGGGATTAGTTGAGGCATCGGTCCAAGTTATAAGATAACTTGAGGCATTGGCTACCTCATTCCATGATAACGTAACAGATGTTGATGTCAAATTATTGTAAGCCAACCCTGTAGGAGTGGACAATTTAGAGCAGGCGGTAGTGAAGGTGTAATCAGAGCCGTAACCAGTTCCATAGCCATTAGTGGCATAGGTGCGAACGTGGTATGTCGTTCCGGGTGTGAGACCGGTAATATTTTCACTATCGAAATCTGTGTTCACTGTAGTATATGTTGTTCCCTTTTCATATTTTGTTACACCAGTGCCATTGACAGTAGGGTTAGCACTAGCACCCACTACCCAACCATAACTTGTGATAGCGCATGTCCCGGTCCCTAATTTTGTAATACCACTAGCATTTGTTAGAGTAGCACCTGATGACGTTACACTCGAACTGGAACCTGTAGCAACTGTCGGAGCGGCAGAACACGTGGCGGCACAAGTTGGTGTGGAATGATAGGTTGTGGTGCCGGAAATAGTATAAGTAACTGTAATCTGTGTAAATTTTATTGTTTCACTACACACAAGAGTTGCTTCTCCATCGGATATTGTAAATGTTTTGGATGGCGATGATGACACGGATGTTACAGAACCTCCTTCTACAGATATGTTTACAGTGCCGCCATTATACATCCGCCATGAATTGTCGCTAGTGTAAAATTTAGCGTTGTTTCCACCTCCATTACCTGCAAGGCTAACAGGCTCTATTTCCACTGGTGTATATGCTGTTCCATTTTCCCAACTATTTGCACTTGCGATAGTTGAGAATGTAAATGTTTTACTTTCAGAAGTAGAACTACCACTTTCTGTTTTCTTATATACTGCATGGAGTGTGCAGTTGCTTGTAGGATTGTATGTACTTTCTGCAGCATAGAGTGGTGTCGGTGCTGTAGTAGTTGCCGTGGCAACTGACGCTGTCGCCCATCCGGCGAAAGTCCATTCGCCACAACTGATACCAGTCAAGTTAGGCAGCGTAACCCCAGCGCCTGCTGGAGTTTCTGTTCTATCAGCAGGATTGCTGACAATGCCGTGAGCGTCAAACGATACAGTGTATGCCGTTGATGAGTACGTGTAAGATATATAGTAACATTTAACTCCTTTGCTGATACCTGTTACTGTAACAGTAAGAACTGTACCTGAAGCAGATGAGGTACTACTTACAGTAACATCATTTGTTTCATTTAACGAGCCTGTACCAACAGTAGTGTCTCCTACCTTAAGTGTTACTGTGCCTGCTGTGCCACTAAAACCTCCGAATTTTGCGCTGAATGACGTAATGTTTTTTGACGACGCAAGTGTGGTTGTAAATGTTATGCTCGTTGCTGGCTTTTGTTTCGAACCGACTTGAGCGTATGATGATTGTGGGGTAAATGATGTGGTACCTTCAGTCGTGACTGTCCACGTGTTACCTTTCGAATCATCTCCAGTTACAGAGGCATCGTTGATACTTGTAGAACCAGTAGCATTACCAAAATTTATAGTTCCTTCATCTGCCCATGCCTGTGTAGTTCCGAGGATGAGGCATAAAAACATTACGAGCCAATGAAGGCGTTTCATTGGCTCGTAATGTGGACGTAATGTCACACTCTCCGTGCACGGAACATCAGATATAAGACGATTTAACCCATCATGGGCATACGATGAAAGACCGGTATTCCGGCGGAAAGCACTCTGTAACATAATATTATAACTTTTAATAAAGTCAGGAGTCAAAAGACTTTTACCCAACGGACATCCCCGACAAGGCGAGGTGTTTGTAAAAGGTAAAAAAGGGATAACACAAAAGCAAAACAACACATCCCTTTTCAATTGCAAAATTAACAATTATTTTTCAAAAAACAATGCTTTCCAGCAGAAAAAATAACAAGAGCCCGCGGAAGAGCCCGCGGCAAATATGCCGCGGCACCGAACAGGGACACGGGGCACAGAGACACGGGAGAAAGGACACGGGACACGGGACACAGGGAGAAAGGAATATGTCAGGTGCTGCGCATAATTGCGCAGGATTTATTAACTTTGCGGGACGAAGAGCCCGCGGCAAATATGCCGCGGCACCGAACAGGGACACGGGAAACGGGACACGGGGCACAGGACACAGGAGAAAGCGCACTTTTGCACTTGACCTTACCCCTCCGGCACTGCGTGCCACCTCCCCTTTCTTCGACAGGGGAGGAGCGGCTGACGCACACAGCAAAGAACACATAGACACGGGACAAAGGAAGCAGAACTAATATCTCATATCATGGACAAGAAATCAGGGACGGTCACCAGAGCTAATAATCAGCATAAGCGTTGCAATATTCACGACTACTGCGACAGGGGCATATACTTAATCACATTATGTACATTACAGCGTATGCCTCTATTGTGTTCCATAGAAGGGACTTCCGACAACATCAACGTTATTCCGAGTGCAGTGGGTGCTATGGTTGTCCGAAGTTGGCATGAGATTCCTTCGCGTCAAAGCTCCGTTGCCGCCAAACGTAGTGAGGAAGCGGGTTTCACAATTCATCGTGAGATACAAATCCTCGCAACACAGCTCATGCCTGACCATATTCACGGCATACTATTCGTCAAAGAAACTATGGACTGCAGTCTTGGCAGCGTGATAAGGGGTTTCATGTCGGGCACAACATCACAATATCGGAAAATGACCGGTAATGATTCCAGTCTCTGGGAATCTGGGTTTCACGACCGTATTCTCACCGACAGCGGTCAACTACAGCGCATGATAGCTTACGTACACGACAATCCACGGCGATACTTACTGCGACGGAGCAATCATGACCTGTTTACCATAAGGTCAGGAATTGATTTCGGAAATATTCTTTTTGATGCCATCGGCAACATATCACTATTGGATCGCAAGAAGCATGCTGTGCATGTGCGTAGCCATTTCACAGAACAACAGGCACGTGAATATATGAATGGTTGTATTGTTGCCGGCCGTCACGGTGCAAGCCTCATCGGTGCTTTCATCAGCGATAGGGAACAGCAGGTACTGGACGTTGCATTACGTGAGGGATTGGCGGTTATTGTTCTTGTTTCGGAACCTTTCGGTGAATACTACAAGCCTGCCGGCAAACTTTTCGATGCCTGCGCTTCGGGCATGGCGCTAATACTTCACCCACAAGCGATGACAGGCACAAGACATATCACACGCGCAGAATGCGTACAACTCAACGGCATAGCGGAACAGATGGCTCACTAAACCTCACAGCCCGCGGCAAATATGCCGCGGCACCGAACAGGGACACGGGAGGAAAGCGCACTTTTGCACTTGACCTTACCCCTCCGCCCTTCGGGCACCTCCCCTTTCTTCGACAGGGGAGGAGTGGC
>DGSV01000042.1 GCA_002394025.1 Bacteroidales bacterium UBA4353 | reverse complement strand
CCAATGACGACGCACATGGCCACCACCACGATTAGGTACATAACTGGCAAACCTGCCAAGATATGTGTGTAGTCTGTAATCATGCCAAAACGTGATATTTCTTGTCTTTCATTGTCATGTCGGGATTTGAATACCGACTTAATACGGCATCCCGTTATATCCATCGAAGAAATCAGTAGCCCCGCTATTGCGCATGGCTTCGGTAAGGTTGTACGTTTGTTTTCCGCTGATTCGCAATGTTTCTTCAGGGACGGAAGAACTTGGCACCTTAGTTGACACATATACATCGCCTTTGGCATTAGGTCCAAATATCCTCTCAAACTTTAAACCCGTTGTGTTATCAACCCATACAAAGTTATGGTCGCCTTTGGCAATCATGTGTTTGGAGTTTCCGATGTAGTCGGTAATCATAAACCTCCAGCCATGATTGTCAGTGACCATGTGCGTCATGGCGGCTGGTTGCGCTGAACTGATAGACCCCTCAAGCATAAATGACGCTGTAGCGTGGAACAAATAGGTAAAGTTGTCGAAGTCAAATCTATCGAGAGGGACACCGACAATACCCTTTGCGTTAACAAGGCTCGCATCGGTATAGTCGGTAATCAGGTAGATGTTGCCCTCGTCAAAAACGGGAGACATTACCTTGTATTTCTGTCCATGCGCCATGCGTTCCCACACCCAAGTATCGTTGTCGCCCAGCGTTCCGCGCATGACGTTGCACTCATCTGCTCCGTGATCGCCAGTCATGGCATAGAAATACCCATCGTATTTGTTGTATACAAACGAATGGACGTGTCTGGCAGGGATTGTTACGCCTCCTATCTGAGATAACCCGAAAGCGAATGCGCACCGAATGGTCACACCAGCGTCTTCTGAAAGCGCATACCATAAACGCGGATTGGACGATGCGGAATTTGAATCTGGGAACACATAATCCTCGAACAGGTAATACTCAGTTCCTTTGTAGAAGGTGTGATAACATTTTTGGCGGTTCATGTAGCCCCTGCGGTCGTTTGCTCTTGTCTGGTATGTGTTGCCATTGTAATCATATACCGTGCAATCGTTGAACGTGTCAAAGTCCCTTGACCACAAGAAGTGCATACCGTCGCTTTGTTGGCAACACATCATGAATGTTCCGTCAGCGAAACGAAATGCGTTGGTCAAAACACCAAAAGTGTTTTCTTTGGTAATCCAAGTTTTGCCGAGGTCAGTGGAAAACTTGAGATTATTAACGTTGTTTGATGGGTCATACTCATGAGCCAGCAAAAACTCATCAATAGTGTAGATGATGTTAGTTGGTTCGCCCATCGTCAGCAGGGTCGGCATTTTGCTTTTCTGCACTTCTGACATCATCTCCTTTAATTTTACACCCTGCCTTGCCGACAACGCTTTTCTTGTGCTGCTGGTCACAAGATTGTCAACGATAGGGTATCCGTCAGGCATCTCAGCGGTCTGCCCATAAGGATTTATATCAATGTTTTCCATATCATTTAGCTATTTTGTTGATTGTTATTAATTGCTACAACGGGTGTCGCAGTCTTACTGCTGATGAAGTTTCCTTGTATCTCATCGTATAGTCCTGGAACGCCGTCCACTTCCATTGGCATATAGCGGCGAACCGCAGTACCGTTCTCGCTGATTACCAACCTATATATCGTGAGGTCGAAAGCCCTATATATAGGCCCGCTATCTTCAAACTGATAATTATATCCAATAGCAAGCGGGAATAGTGTCGTGCCTGATTTTGCATTAATTGAGCCAACTTTAGTTCCTTGAAAATAGAAATCAAATTTGTTCGTTGAAGACCTTACAAGTTTAATGATGGTATGATCTTCCGTGAAGCTCTGTTTGCTATATATGTTAGACAATACGACATTTGAATCCGTATGGAAAATTAATTTCCACACTTCCGCAGATGAGCCATTTCCGTGGTTCATGTCCCACCTGTTAGAACCAGTATTATTCGATGCACGAAGGATAAACACGCCGTTCCCGAACAATGCTTTATCAGAAGTATTGCTGTTCGGAGTGAATTTCACTTCCATCTCAAACTCTGAGTTCTCGTTGGGATAGTAATCCGTTTGCAACCACTGGGTTCCAGTGAGTTGGATTGCGCTCAAATAATTAGGAACTGCATCTACCACCACATCAACCGCGCAAAGAGTGCTACTCCCTTGCGAAATCACAAGAGTGCCGTCATCAAGTGCACCTGTGCCGCTGTAGGCAATGGTGACCTGCGCACCATGCAATGCTTGAGCCATTGGGATGGTCACGCTGCTTTGACCAGTCGATTGTCCGTATGATAACGTCAAACCAGTGCTGGCAACCACAGTAATATCTCCTGTTAGGTTCTTGCCCTTAACAATGATTGTTTTCGACACACCGCTACCATCATTCTCACCGATGTTAATCTCCGTGCCATTATAAGGCGAGATGATGATAGGTTCACCAGTTTCGGGAATAAATCCACGCTGGAACTCAAGGCCGAACAGCCAAAGGCTCTCAATCTCAGTTGGTGTTGTGAGGTTATCCACCTGCACATAGATGGTGTCATCGGCAAACGTCTGCGGCAATGTCGCCTCAGTACACTTGACGATTTTTGCCATGTTCTCGTGGGTGTGGTTGAGATTGATGGTGTAGTCAGTCTCGCCGACATGGATAACGAATGTTCCGTCCTGGTTGGTCGTGACATTCACCGCTCCGCTGCCCGCCTCACTGATGGCCTGTGCCACGTCGTCAAGAACCTCGTCGAGG
>DGSV01000015.1:12327-20877 GCA_002394025.1 Bacteroidales bacterium UBA4353 | reverse complement strand
TCCTGCTCTTGTTCCATCCAGTCCATAGTAGCAGCGCCATCGTGTACTTCACCGATTTTGTGCGTAAGTCCGGTATAGAACAGGATACGTTCAGAAGTTGTAGTTTTTCCGGCATCGATATGAGCCATGATGCCGATGTTACGAGTCAGATGTAGGTCTTTTTTAGCCATTGTGATGTTGAGAGATTAGAATCTAAAGTGTGCGAAAGCTCTGTTAGCTTCAGCCATGCGGTGCATATCTTCTTTACGTTTGAAAGCTCCGCCTTGGTTATTGTAAGCGTCGAGCACCTCCGCCGCGAGTTTCTCGGCCATTGAGCGGCCGCCACGTTTGCGAGCGAAGATAATAATGTTCTTCATAGATATAGATTCTTTTCTGTCGGGACGTATTTCGGTAGGAACTTGGAAAGTTGCTCCACCGATACGACGTGACTTAACCTCAACAAGAGGTGTAACGTTTTCCAGTCCTTTCTTAAAGATTTCGAGAGGAGTAAGTTCTGAGTCTTTCATTTTACTGGCTATGAAGTCAAGACTGTCATAGAAGATTTTGAAAGCTGTTGACTTTTTGCCGTCGAGCATAAGGTGGTTAACGAATTTAGTAACCATTACTTCATTGAAGACGGGGTCCGGGAGAATTATTCTCTTTTTTGGCTTTGATTTTCTCATTGTTAGTAAATTTTTAATGCCTTATTTGGGCTTGTTAAAAGTTTTGTTTAGGAATTTGTGGTTGCTTACTCTTCAACCGACTTTTGCGGTTTACTCAACCTGTCAACCCTGGATATCATCATAAAATATTATGTTATAGCCAGCATTCCTTGTCGATAGGTTAGTTTATTTTTTTGCTTTAGGTCTCTTGGCTCCGTATTTTGAGCGTCTTTGGTTTCTGTTAGCGACACCCGCGGTATCAAGTTTTCCGCGAACAATGTGGTAACGAACACCAGGAAGGTCTTTAACACGTCCGCCACGTATCATAACTATTGAGTGCTCCTGCAAGTTATGTCCTTCACCCGGGATATAGGCGTTGACTTCCTTTTGGTTTGTAAGTCTAACACGAGCTACTTTACGCATAGCCGAGTTAGGTTTTTTAGGTGTGGTTGTGTAAACGCGGACGCATACACCACGGCGCTGTGGGCATGAGTCCAATGCGGGCGATTTACTCTTATCGACGAGAGCTTCGCGACCTTTTCTAACTAATTGTTGAATGGTTGGCATTTCTTTTTTTGTGTTTAATTACTTAATATATTTAGTTTTACGTTCCACTTGGGCAAACTGCACCAAATGGACTGCAAAGTTACGAAAAATATTTTGAACTGCCAAAGAACAAGATGTTTTTTTTCATTTGAACAAGGAACAAAGAACGCGGGACACAGGGGACCGCCGCAAAAATGCGGCGGCACAAGACAAAGGACACAAGAAACAAAAAACAAAGAACAAAGAACAAAGGGACAAGGGACACAAGGGACCGCCGCAAAAATGCGGCGGCACAAGACAAAGAACACAAGAACAAGGAACAAAGAATAAGAAACAAAAAACAAGGAACAAGGAACAAGAACAAGGACAAGGACAAAAGAAACAAAGAACAAGGAACAAGGACAAAATAACAGAGGCGACTTGGGGTCGCCTCTGAATGGTTATTCTAAATAGTTATATGTCAAATGGATTTACTTCACAAGTTTGAGTACTTGGTTGTTGAAGCGTACGAGATACATACCGCTCTGGAGGTAGTTCATGTCGAGGTTGTTGCGAGTGTCGGCAACTTTCTGACCGGCAACGTTGAACACTTCAAGACGGAAGTTGTTGTCGTTGTAGAGGACACCACCGATGTAGCGAATGCCTTCTGCTTGCGCTTGAGCGAGTGATGTGGGATAAGGTGATTCGTCGGAACCGAAGATGACGGCAACAGCGTAGTAGTTGATAGAGTTTTTAGGAATGATGTAGATAGTAGCAGGTTCTGAGCCTGTGTACTCATAAACGAGAGTCTCGATTTCAGCGTTAGCGCTTGTTACAGAGAGTGTAGCGGCGAGTTCACCGTCATAAGCTCCGAGGCGTACTTCCATTTCGCGTGTATTGCCATTGCTGCCTGACATGGTGAGAATTTCGATGCGGCAAGCACCGCTAACATTGAAGCGCATGTAGCGTCCTGCAGTAGAAGCTGCTCCGCCTGATTTGAGGCGTTTGGTGAATGTGAGTTCTGAATTGAGAGCTTTTTCGTTTTCTTCTACATTCCATTTCTTGCTTGAGCTACCAACTACGCCGAGTTTGTTGAGATAAACGACTTCAGTAACGTCGCCGGCAGCGAGTTCAGAGAAGTTGATGAATGTTGTCTCAGAGATAACAGCGTCAGCGGGGTCTTCGCCGATGAATACGCGAATTCCGTAGAAGTTGATGCCGTTCTCGACAGAGATAGCATATTGTACTTCGGCTTCGTCAGTTTTGTTGTAGGTGTAAGAAGCTGCGGTGCCAGTGATAGCCCATGTGTGTACATCAACACCGTCAGCAAGCAGGTGAGCGTTGCGTGTTTCGCTGCTTGAAGAAGATACTGCGTAAACAGTTATCTTAGCCTTGCCGGCAACTTGGAATTTAATCAGACGAGCGTTGTCAGCGCTTGAGCCGTTAGTTTTGAGGCGTTTAGCGAATGAAATGCCGTCAATAGTTTTGCTATTACCTTCTAGGGTGAAGTGTTTGTTATCGGCTTTAGCACCGGCTTTGAGCAACAGGGTTTGTGCTTCACTGAAATATGTGTCAGCTTCGATGTCGCCGTTAGTCATGTCAGCGAAGTTGAAGAGTGTGGTCTCAGTGATAGTGTTGAGCACGTCAGGAAGTTGTTCGAGCACGAAGTGTACTGTGTAAACTTTCTCGGTACCGTTTTCAGCTGTTACGGTGATTGTTACGTCACCTACAACTTCAGCAAGTTCGGAAATAACAACACCTTGAGCGTTAGCGTCTGCTGCAACGGCTTCAACTGCGGGATGTTCGGTAGCGTCGGCGGGCAGAACAACAGTATATTCGAGCACGTCCACTGCAAATCCTTCGACATCGGCACCGCCTACTTTAAGGCTGGCGAGGTCAGCATTGTCAGAGCCCGGGAGAGCTACAGTGAAGTGAATTGTGTAAACTTTTTGAGTTCCGTTTTCAGCTGTTACTGTTACGGTTACATCACCTGGAAGTGCAGCGAGTTCTGAGACTTCCACGCTTTGTGCGTTGGCATCAGCAGCAACACCTGACACAACGGGTACTTGCGTTGTTCCGGGAGCGAGTTCGATGTCGTATTCAACGATGTCAGCAGCGAAGCCTTCCACGTCAGCGCCATCAACGGTGAGACTTGCAAGGTTTGCGTTGTCAGAGCCTGCAATAGTAAGTTGGATATTACGAACGCCAAAGTCACCACCAGTTTTGTCGTTGACAATAGCTATCATGTGATTAGCGGCAGCGGCGTCAAGATTGAATTCTATAGTTCCACCAACACCAGCTTCAGATTGTGCGTTGAAAATTTCAGCACCGTTGTCATAGACTACGATATGACGGTTTTGTGTACCTTGTTCGAACTGTACTTTTGCGGCAGCGCCCACGAAGAAATAGATACGGTTCTTACCTTCTGAGATACGTTTGTTATTTTCGTCTTCCTTGCCTTGGTTGATGCACAGACCGCGGAGTGTTCCTGCTTCGGTTCTGCCAGCATCGGTGTCAAGAGCTATGGGGTTACCGGTCTTAATCCATGTTTCAGTACCGTCAAATACTTTTGAATAGTCGTCATAAGGAGTAACGGCTTCAAGAGTGAGTGCATAAACACGTTGCGCACCGCTTTCGGCAGTGATGGTAATATTGTCGGCATTGATGGCATAAGAAGCACCATTATGTACTATTGATGTTTCAACAACAGATGGAGCAGTTGTACCAGCCATATAATATGCAGTAACAGTATTGGTTTCTTCACCTGATACCACGAAAGCGTCAAATCCGTTTGAGAACTCGACATGTGAGAGGAAGTTGTCGTCAGAAGCGGGTTCTTCATAGATATAAACGACATAGTCGGCTGTTGTAGTTTCGTCTTGAGAAGTTACGCTGAAAGTGGCATTACCGGGCAGCGCTGTGGGATATGTGATAGTACCAACAGTAGCGAGGGCATCAGTTGTTGTGACGTCAAGCGCAATATCAGCAACATTTGTTCCGTAAGGAACTTCCAGAGCGTGCGTATATTCAACACCTGCTTCGGTAGCTTTCACGGCAGCGATTTCACCGTATTTGATAGAAGATACTGTAGCGTCGTTAGCTTCGATTGGCGCGGGGGTGAAATAGAAAGCCACTTCACCTACACGGCAATTTGCCGTGTTATTGCTGGTAATTTCAAGGATATAAACCTTAGAAGCATCGAGGTCATTGAATTTAGCCACCTCCCAAGCTTTATTAGTAATTTTTGCTTCCTCACCAACTTGTGTTGCTGATTCTGCGCCTACCTCGAAAAGTTTGGCAACGAAGTACTTGCTGCTAGCATTGGCATATCCTGTCATTTTGATGCTATCAGCACCCGTGAATTGGATATCAATGGCACGGTCGTTACGAACTGTCCAATATCTGGTTTCGTTTTGATAATATCCGAGACCTTGGAATTCATCGAACGGGTCATAGAGTTGTGATGCTGTTCCAGAACCAGCTCCGTTGGTAGCCCACCATGCAGGCTTGGTTGTTGTTTGACCAACAACATAGGGGCTAAGAACCAGCACACCCTTGGTTGCGTCAAGATAGTAATTGTGTAAAATCTTGGCATCGGTGCTCCACTCTATGGCATCAAGTACATCACTTGTTGTCGGGAGTGACAGCGAACCTGTCGGAGTAACCGCAGGCTGAGCGACGAGCCCTAAATACATAAGGCACATCACGAGTAATGAAGTAATTTTTTTCATAAGAAAAGTTTTTTATATGGTTTTAGACTTTTACGAATGCAAAAATAGCAAATAATTTTTAAATATAATGTGTATTTATTGATTATTTTGCCACTTTTTTTTCACACCGTCATTTCTCCACGTATAGGTTGCGTAAGCCGTTGTTTGATAGTAGCTACGTCATCGCCATAATGTCCGATAAGATACATAAGCTTCGTTACCGCGGCTTCTGTGGTGATATCACTGCCAGCAATGACTCCCGCATCAAGCAGATTAAGGCTTGCCTGGTATCGTCCCATTGCTACCCTGCCTACGGGGCATTGTGTTTTGCTAAGCAGTATGATATTCTTGGCGTTAGCCTGTTTGAGAGCATCATGTAACCACTTATGGCTCGGAGCATTACCACTACCATAAGTTTCAAGCACCACAGCTCTTAAGCCTTTGATATTGAGTATGGCGTTGACTATAGATTGAGACATTCCGGGGAAAAGCCTTAGTACGGCAATGTTAGAATCGGTTTTTGTAAAGAGCTCAAGAGGTTTTTCGGCTTCGGGCTTGAGAGTGAGATGTGTGTTATATTTTATATCCACTCCCGCCTGCGCTAATCTTGGATAGTTATAGGAACGAAAAGCAGCAAATTGCTCGGAATTTTTCTTTGTAGTCCTGTTTCCACGCATAAGGCTATCCTCAAAAAATATCGTTACTTCCGGGATTAGCGCCCTACCATGTTCGTCGTAAGCAGCCGCTATCTCTATAGCCGTGAGTAGATTTTCGCGCGCATCGGAACGCATCATTCCGATTGGTATCTGACTGCCGGTGAATACCACCGGTTTGGCGAGATTGCCGAGCATAAAACTCAGTGCGGAAGCGGAGTAGGCCATGGTGTCGGTGCCATGCAGTACCACAAAACCGTCATATTCAGCGTAATTATCATAAATCGCTGTCGCGAGTTTTGTCCAAAACAAAGGTTCCACGTCAGACGAGTCAATAAATGGTGTGAATGGCAAGGTGGATATCGCAACATCGAGTTTATTGATTTCGGGCACGAGTTGTAGCATGCGTTCATAGCTAAGTGGTACAAGGGCATGTGTGTGAATGTCCTCGGTCATGGAAATAGTGCCACCGGTAAAAATAAGCAGGACGCGAGAATTTCTTTGTTTTTGCTTCATTGAGTAAATATATTTTCTGTTCTTTGGGATGTTAGGCTAAAGGTAAGATTTTCACCGCAAATATGCGGTGACACCTAACAAGGACACCATAAGCGCCGAATTATAAGGGTGGCAAGGAGAGATGCACCGCAAGGAGGCGGTGACACCTAACAAGGACACCGTAAGCGCCGAATTATGAAGGTGGCGAGGAAAGATGCACCGCAAGTAGGCGGTGACACCTAACAAGGACACCGTAAGCGCCGAATTATGAGGGTGGCAAGGAGAGATGCACCGCAAGGAGGCGGTGACACCTAACAAGGGCACCACCGTAAGCGCCGAATTATGAGGGTGGCGAGGAAAGATGCACCGCAAATAGGCGGTGACACCTAACAAGGACACCATAAGCGCCGAATTATGAGGGTGGCGAGGAAAGATTTGGAGTACTTATTCGAATTGTTTTTCGGCTACATCATCCATTATTCCAAACAGCTCTGACAACTCATTAGTTTGTAACATCCTGATGCGTGTATCACGGAAGTTAGGAATGCCTTTGAAAGTTGGTGACGCCGCAAGGTGTCGTCGCGAATGAACAATACCTTTTCGTTCATCGCCCAGCCATTGGATAGCGGCAAGAACATGTTCTTTGAGAATTGCTATCTGTTCTTTTAAGGGGCGTTGTTTGGGCAATTCTCCTGTGATTAGATAATGTTTTATATCGCTAAAAATCCATGGCTGTCCGTATGTAGCACGCCCTATCATAATAGCATCGACACCGTATTGCTCAAAACATTGTTTGGCACGTTGCGGTGTTGTCACATCTCCATTTCCAATTATAGGTATATGAATCTGCGGATTACGTTTCACCTCACCAATAAGCGTCCAATCAGCGTCTCCTTTATACATTTGGCTTCGTGTTCGTCCATGAATAGCCAGTTCGGCGATACCGCAATCCTGAAGTTGTTCGGCAAGCGATGTAATAATTTTATGATCGTCATCCCAGCCAAGTCGTGTCTTAACAGTTACCGGTATTTTGACAGCCTTTACTACTGCTTTTGATATTTCAAGGAGTTTTGGAACATCATTGAGTAGTCCCGCTCCTGCACCTTTCCCAGCAACTTTTTTTACCGGACATCCGAAATTTATGTCTATGAAATCGGGTTGCGCTTCCTCAACTATGCGTGCTGCTTCAGCCATCGATTCAGGTTCACGCCCATAAATCTGGATGGCTACCGGCCGTTCATCGTCATGTATGGTCAATTTTTGGACAGTTCGGTTGACATTACGCACCAAAGCGTCACATGAGACGAATTCCGAATAGACCCTATCAGCTCCAAAACGCTTACAGAGCCTGCGAAATGCAGGGTCTGTAACATCTTCCATAGGAGCCAGGTAGAGGGGAAACATTTTAAGGGTATTAATTATGTTGTTATAGTAGGCTCACGACCTCAGCAAATATACGCCGGTACAGAACGAGACTTTGGAACAGACACAAAACTGCGCACTATTGTCATAAGAAACATCAGAAATTGAAAGTTGCGTCGAGTCCTTCTCTCGTATTAATGTTTACGCTTGAAACGTCCTGAGTTTTTATGACATCTTGCTCACCATTGACGAGAATAACAGTCCATTTCAGTGTTCCATCACTATCTGCCACGAAATCACCTGTCCATGTGTAAGTTCCGTCATCTTTTGGGAACATTATCCTGTCCGTTATAGGATAGTCGGTGAGTTCAGGTGCTGACAGATATGGCTGATAGCCTTCTGGTATTTCACCGACAAGGGAAGCGTTGAAAGTCGCTATACCACTATTAGATAAAGTCACATTATCGACATATAACACACCGTCAACCGCAGTAGAGAGGTAGCTTGATGCTATGGGTAACGAGATGAATATATTGGCGTTGGCATCGGTAGTAAATGCGTTTTTCAAACTCGTTGGATACACTCCCGCTTTGGCTTTGTCGATGGCCGCATAGCGTATCATATTTGGAAATAAGATAACGGGTATGGCTTGAATACCATTATAAGTTTGATCACCAACCATAAAAGGTGTTGTCATCAGTTCCATAGAACTGTTATATGCAGGATAGACGAATACGGCATACCAATCATCGCCTAAATTACTCACGCTGACGGGTTGCTTGGCTAAAGTATTTCTATATTCAGTAGCGTTTTTTGCGACATCATTGAAGAAAGTTCCGAAAAGCGCCACTTCATTATTAGCCGCTTGTGGCATGTGAAACGCGATAGTAACAGCATTTTGCTGTGCAGCCAACGTAGGGTATCCTTCAGGGAGGTTGGGGTCTCGCGACAAATCAGTAGGGTCTTCAGAAGTTATCGTTGAAGGATCAACAGGGTTGTTTTTATCACTGTCTTTATCGCAAGCGCTGAAAGACACGAAAGAAAATACAAATAATGAAATTGCTAAAAACTTTTTCATGGAAGCAATGTTTTGGAGAAGTTATTTTTTTCACCGCAAATATGCGGTGACACGGGACAAGGACGCAAAGACGCAGAACACGGGGC
>DGSV01000015.1:0-12173 GCA_002394025.1 Bacteroidales bacterium UBA4353 | reverse complement strand
ACGCAGAACACGGGGCACAGGACACGGGACAAGGACGCAAAGATGCAGAACACGGGTCACGGGTCACGGGTCACGGGTCACGGGACACGGGACGTGAGACAATGACAAAGAACGCAGGACACGGGGCACGGGGCGCAAGACACGGGGCGTGAGACAATGACGCAAGAACGCAGGTCACGGGGCACAGGACACGGGTCACGGGTCACAGGACACGGGGCGTGAGACAATGACGCAAGGAATGGTCAAGACACATTAATAGAGATGTTCAACGAGAGAGTGCAGGTAGAGTTGGAGGTTTGTAAAGTCAGAGCCTTCCTGTCGGGCGCTCCCATCGAGATAATTCAGACGGTCAAGTCCGTGCTCTGTTTCCCAGTCATCAGCAATACCATCATTATCAGTATCTTTAGGTTTTTCCGCCGATTTATATTCTGGCCATCCTCCGGCATCCGACTGCGTGTCTATCAAGCCATTGCTGCTGCCGTTGGAACCTTTATGCGTATAAGAATCGTTACGCACGTCATTGACATATGTCTGGTCAAGGATGTCGCGGTGATGTGAGCAACCGGCCTTTTGCAGCACAGTTTCATAAGCCTCTTGCGGAGTTTGGGTTGCTGACAGGGCAGTTACCTCAAACGGCACATCAACTTTCATTGACATTTTATCAACGCTGTTGTTCTTGTCCATTTGTACCCCAACTCCCCAGTTGTCAGCGGTAGCATCAGGATATTCGGGATTCACATTGCCCGTGATGTAGAATCGTCCGTTGGCCTGCACAGGTTTGCACTTGGCTTCGGAGCATGTAGTGGTAGGGTTGAAAAAACGTTTTTGATTTTTAGATGCCGGACCTGGCTGATACCAGTTGTTGACAAAGTTAATCTTTCTGCCTTCGCCCCCGTATGCGCTGTTGCCGCCCCAATTATATACCACGTTATTGACATAGTCTATAGGTCCTTGCTTTGTTGACACATATTGGTGGTCGAAGCGCGGGTTGCGGCTGTCGTGGTGGCATAACAGATTGTGGTGGAACGACGCGTTATTTCCTCCCCAGATACCTCCGTAGCCGTGTTCGCCTTTGCCATGCACAGAGTTTTTGAGGCTTTCGCCTATAATGCAATATTGCACAGTAGTGTTTTCATTGTCATATACAGAAACGCATTCATCAGTTGACCACGACATTGAGCAGTGGTCCACCATGACGTTCCGGCAGTTTTTTATCTCCAGCGCGTCAGCTTCATTTTTTCTTTTATCGCCCATGCGGAAACGCACGAACTGAATGAGTACATTGCTGCAATTATGGATTTGCACTCCTCCGTCAGCAATACATATACCGTCGCCGGGAGCTGTCTGCCCTGCGATAGTCAGACTACCTTTTTCTACGATAAGTTCTGACTTAAGGTGTATTATTCCCGCTACATCGAACACTATCGTTCTTGCTCCAGACTGCATAAGCGCATGACGCAGGGTACCTTTGACAAGCATCTGATTAGGTGCGTTATCGTCAAGCGAAGTGATGTGTATCACCTGTCCTCCGGCTCCTCCGCAGGCATATTTGCCCCCACCCTCAGCTCCGGGGAATGCGAGGTAGGTAGAGTTTATGGGTTCATCGGTTGACGAGTCGTTGTTCTTACACGAAAAGCATAAAGCACAGGCAAAAACTAAAACGATACTGTATAAAGGTTTAAATGACATAGCGAGTAAAAATTCGTTGATGTTTTATGCGCAAATTTAGTTATTTTTTCTGAAACTGCAAAACAGTAAATTCTTATAACAAAAAAGACCGGAATGAAAAATCCGGTCTTTTGATTATAAGGTTATTAAGTTTAGTAGTCGTAGTCGTTCCAGAGTGTTCCGTTAGACACAGCCACATCGGATGCGAAGATTGGCCAAAGTTGGCGTTTGTCAATCAGGTCTGCGTCTTTATAGAGCAGGAAATTGGTTTTGCCTTCTTTATCTTCCGGAGCTAAGGTATATGCGTCAAGCACGCTCTTTGAGCGCCATCCGTTAGACGATTTGAATTTTTCAGGACGTGTATTTTCTCCGAGGTTGCGACCATAGACGCTGTCGAGCAGGAACGCTGCGTCAGCGGTAGCGCCATCACCTTGGTAGAGATATTGCTCGGCAGCGATGGCTGGATCAACTTTTTTGTACTTAAACCAAACAGTGTCTGACACTTGGGCAAACTCGCCGGCATGAGCGATGAGGTTGTTGATTCTGCCTTGTGTTTCAACAAGTTTTTCTTTGAGTTTACCCCAACGTTGCAGGTCATATTTGCGTACGTATTCACCGCATAATTCGAACTTACGTTCTTCCATGAGGTTTTCCATATTGAGTGTTTTGCTCTCAAGTCCGGCGCGTTGGCGTACTCTGTCGAAAAGTTGCTGTGCGTCAATTGTTCCTGCAGCAGGCGCTTCACCTGTGATGCCACCTAATGATGCTTCGCAATACATGAGCATAACATCGGTGTAGCGCACAATCGGGAAATCGACTCCATCATCACCTGTTGAGTTGAATTCTTTTGACATCCATTCAACGCGGAACTTGCCAAGAGACATATTGTGGAGGTCTTTGAGGTCTTGATAAAGCGGTTTTTTTGTATATCCGGGGAATGTATTTTGCATTCTATCATCAGACCATCCATCGGGTGTGGCAGTGCTCCACAACCACTGTGCTATTGTTATGTCGCGTCTTTTGTCGGCTTTGTCGTAGTCATAATATAGCGTAGGCATAACGCGTTGGCAGGCATTTGTTGAGCCGCCGGCATAGTTGCGCACGCCTTTTGATACGTCCTTAACATTGATGCAGTTGTAGTTCATGAATTGTCCGCGGTTGTCGGGGCACGGGATAGCGAATATCACTTCGGTGTTGGTATAAATAGACACGTCTTGGCAAATAGTGCGGAATATGTCTTCGAAGTCGCTTTTGAATTTGAAGTCTTCTTGGGCTATTATTTGTCCGCAAGCGTCCATAGCTTCTGCGTAGAGTTGACGGCGCAGGTTAGCGTCTTTAGTATTGAGTTGTACGCTATAAGGAGCTCCGCCGCCGACTTGTATGAAGTCAGGTCTAAGTGCATATCCGGCATAGCTGAGGTCGATACGCGCGAGCAGCGCCAGTGCGAAGGCTTTGCTGGGTCGTTGCGTAGTGTTGTTGACACCTGCGGGGCATTCGGCAGCCCACGGCATCAGTTCCGCAGCGCGTTTGAGGTCTTTGCGCAACTGTTCATAGATGACATTACGGTCGGTCTTGACAGTATTGAGCACATCGGGATTTTTTGTTACCGACTCGAAGCGTGCCGGAACGTCACCCCAGAGTTTTACCATTTCATTGTAGAGGAAAGCGCGCATGGTGAGTGCCTCGCCGAGGTAATAGCTTGTTTTTGCGTTATTCAGGTCGCCATATTCTTGTATGCCTTCAATGATGTTCGTGCAGCGCTCGATACCGATATTGAGGTACGACCATATACCACCATTGTTCTGTCCCACGCGTGCGTTGGTCAGGTTCATGTTGTATGCGCAGATAGCCAGTTCGTCGTCACCTGTTTTGTTGTTGAACTCGATGTCAGTGTTAAGCCCTTGGTAGCCGCACATTAGGCGATTACGATATGAGTTGTTCTCGTTGAAGATATGATAGACACCATGTATGGCGTTCTCAATCTTATCAGGCGAGGTATAGATTAGTTCGCCAGCTATGGATGACGGTGATTCGGGTTCGAAGAAATCCTTGCACCCAGCAAACATCAGCGCCGCGAAACCAATGAAAAGATATTTAATTTTATTCATAATACCTATTTATTTGCTAAATGTTATTTTTAGAATTGGAAGTTAACGCCGACGTTAAAGCCGCGGTTTTTAGGATATGCTGAATAGTCCACGCCGATAAGCATGGGGTTCCTCTTTGCACGTGTGTTGACTTCCGGATCGAGACCGGAATATGGTGACACGCAGAAGAGGTTTGTAGCTTGGAAGAACACGCGTACGTTGGTCAGGTGAGCTTTTTCCATCCATACTTTCGGGAATGAGTAACCGATAGTGAGGTTTTGGAAGCGGAGGAATGAGCCGTCTTCGACGTATTTGTCGGTGAGCAGGACTTGGCTCTGTACCGGGTTAGCTATTGACGCTCCGGCGTTGGCAGCCGCGAGGGTGTTTTTGAGGGCTTGGTAGTTGTCGCCTTCAACCATCTGACTGATGATGATGGGGTCCATTCCGGGTATTTCTATAGCGTCCTGCACATATTGTGCTGACTGAGGCAGGTACTCGCCTGTTGATGAGAACAAAGAGTAGCGTTTGCCATAAGCTGCGCTGGCCAGCAGGTTACGCGTCTTTGTGCTCTCAACAATGGTGGTAAGGTCCAGTCCCGTCATGTTGACGATGTCGTTGCCGTAGCTGTAGGTAAAGTTAGCCGTGAAGTCCACCTTACCCCATTTGTCTCCGCCGACGTATGCTGAGATGTTGAAACCACCGGTGAAGAGAGGCAGAGTGTTACCGATTTTTACGATGTCGTCAGCGCTTTCAGCCGGTGTGCCGTCGGCTTTTACCACTTTCACTGTTCCGGGTCTTGCCACGCCTTCAGACACCAGCGGGTCAGCAACCGTTGTGAGCACCTCATTGCCATTTTCGTCGATTGTTTTCTTGAGCCAGCGGTCGTCCTTGTAGTCATAGGCATCAAAGTCGTCAGCGGTGTACCAACCGGCCGTCTTAAAGCCATAGACATTGCCCATGGGGCTTCCTTCACGAAGTTGATATTCCAATCCGTCGGGCTGATATTTAGAGGTGTAAACGCCTGTGCCGACGGGATATGTTTCCATACCGCCGAGGTCAATGACTTTGTTGAAGTTGAAAGCTATGTTGGCGTCAACAGAGAGGCCATAGGACAGTGCCGGTGATTTTTTGTCGAGAATGACACCTTTGACGGAAAATTCAACACCTTTGTTTTCTGTAGAACCTATGTTGCGATACTGGTAACTGTAACCACCGCGACCTTGCAGGGCATAACGGATGATGAGGTCTTTAGTGGTGTTCCAGTAGAGGTCTATGGCACCTGAGAGGCGTTCGTTGAAGAAGCCGTAGTCGATACCGAGGTTGCGGGTGTGTGTTGTCTCCCATTTGAGTTTGGAGTTAGACGCTGTAGGTGTCTTGGCCTCACCACCGATGTAGTAGTAAACGTCAGAATTGAAGCCTGCCGAATAGGTGTCAGTGCCTGCTGTATAGTCGGCATAGAGGAAACCTGTTTCTACGTTATTATTACCTGCTGTACCGTAAGAGAAACGTATCTTGAGGTTTGATAGCCAGTCTGACGCGCCTTGCATCCATTGTTCGTCAGACATACGCCATGCCAAAGCCACTGATGGGAAGTAGCCCCATTGGTTGCCACGGGCGAAACGTGTTGAGCAGTCAGCACGGAACGTGGCTGTCAGATAGTAGCGTCCGCGATAGTTATAGTTGGCGCGCGCGAAGAACGACAACATGTTATCCGTGGCGTTAATCTTATTGGAGATGGTGCGGGCGAGGTTGTCGTTGAGGTGGTCAAAGACCACTTCGCTGGAGTAGTTGGGGTCGAAGCCGTAGCCCCAGATGGTTTCCTGCCAGCCCTTGTTCCATGTCTGCTCTTCACCGATGAGTACATCGAAGTTGTGTTGTCCCCACTTGTTTTTGTACTCGAGGGTGTTAGTATTGCGCAGCTTTTGGTCGCGTTGGTCAATTACTTGCGCGTTGTTCATGCCCGGCTTACCCGAGAAGGTAGCGCCGTCGCCGCGACGTGAGAGGTAAGTTGTCGGTCCATAGAGACGTTGCGTGTCGCGGTTGCGTGTTTCGAAGTTCAGTTCGGTCTTGATAGTGAAGTGTTTGGCAAACTTATAGGAAATGTATCCGCTCAGTGTCCACTTATTGTCTTTCTTCCACTTGTAGTTGTGGTCGATAGTTGTTATAGGGTCATACATATTACCAAATGATGACTCGTCTTCAAGGTCTTGGTTTGAATCCTTAGCGAACAGCTTAATAGGCGTATAAGCCACGGCGTTACGTACGCGCGAGTCAGAAGAGGAGCCGCTATCGTCGCTCACGTTGGCGCCAGGACCTACCGTTTGAGTGTTAGAGAAACGCGTGGTCATGCCAATGGTGAGGTCTTTGACGGGTTTGAATTTGGCTTTGAAAGATATGTTGTTACGAGCGTAGTCAGAACCGTACATGATACCTTTGTCGTCAATGCGGCTGTATGAGAGGTTGAAGTTTGCGTTTTTGTTACCGCCTGAGAGGCTTATGCTATGATTTGATGTAAAGCCTTGATGTTCGTAATATCCTTCACGATCAGGGTCATAGTCATTGCCGCTATGGAGTCCTTCGCCCCATGTGGGTCCGAAAGTGGCTCTCTGCCAGTCGTAATATTTAGCTTCATTGGAGTAATAGTCAAGCACTTGCGAGATAGGCGTAACGTCATCGCCTTTTATCGTGCCGTCATCATTACGAGCCACGTATGGATCAAAAGGTGTGGAGAACCAGTCTTTTGATTTTCCTTTGAGGTATGCATATTCATACTGCATGAGCGCGAAATCGCGAGCTGACATCATGTCATACTTTTTCGCCATGCGTTTCCATCCCACATAGCCTGTGTAGTCGATGTGGAATGTCATCTTGTCGGAGTCGGTGTCAGAATCCTTGGTTGTGATGATGATAACGCCGTTAGCACCTTGCGCACCATAGATTGCTGTTGCGGCAGCGTCTTTGAGCACGTCCATAGACTGTATGTCGCTTGGCGCGATGTCAGAGATGCTTGATACCGGGAAACCGTCAACGATGTAAAGAGGTTCGTTTGACTGCGTGATTGACGTACCACCACGCACACGGATATTGATTTCAGCATCCGCGGCACCGTCTGACGTTGTAACCTGAACGCCAGCCAGTTTACCCTGCAGGGCTTCGGAAGCCGAAGTTACCGGAATGTCCTTGAGCTGTTCAGCGCCTACTGACGCCACTGATGTTACCAGGTCACGTTTTTTAGTAGAACCATAACCTGTTACCACGACTTCTTCCAGAACTTTATTGTCCTCGGCGAGCACCACATTTATAACGCTGCCCGTGATGGGCACTTCCTTGGTCTGCATGCCGATGAACGACACTTCGAGGGTTTTAGCGTCGGCGGGAACGTCAAGGACGTAATTGCCGTCGAAGTCTGATACAGTACCTATCGTCGTACCTTTGACGACAATAGAGGCGGAGATCACCGTCTCGCCCGTTGTGTCGGTGATGACACCGGAGATACGTTTCGTCTGAGCAAAGCCAGGCAAAGCCGCAAACAACATTGCCAGAGCAAAGAAGCAACGCATCACACACGTTAGTTTTTTGTTAAGTTTCATGTATTAGTAGTATAAAAGTTAGAAATTCGGTGCTGAATAAACATTTTTCATGGTCAAGATATCACATCAGCGTGCCATATAGCACTTAACATTTCGCAAAATTAAGAAAATTATTTGACTTAACAACAGCGCTAATGTGATTTTTTTGACTTTTTATGTGCAAAAATTCCTTACCTTTGTACTTTGAAAATCATCTAAAGCACTATGCTACGAATTGTCATACTTGTTGGTATTTTTATTATCTTGCTGATAATAGGAGTTGTAGGCACAGAACTGCGCGAGCGCCGGCGTGCAGCCGGACATTTGGAGCCTGTGCACGACGTTGATGCCAACTGTTGTGGTCAGCACTTGGTGTGCGAGCGCGAGACGCTACTCAACAGCAGCGACGAAATTATTTATTATGATGATGAAAATCTTGACTGTTATGCCCACCGCAGTGCCGAAAGTTACACGGCTGCCGAAACAGCTGATTTCGAGGAAGTATTCAATACATTACGCGACATAGATGTTGCCGGTTGGTGTAGAAGTCTTCAGCTGCGCGGCATTGAGTTGCCCTACCCCGTTCGTGATGAGGCGTTACTGATAGTCCGCGAGCAGCGCGCTCTTCATTCTTCGCCGGCATGAGGGTGAGCTTGCTTATAAGCCTTCAGTTTTTCCTCAAAAGTGACATGGGTGTATATCTGAGTGGCATTGAGATTGGCATGCCCGAGCAGAGCCTTGACGGCATTGATGTCAGCGCCGTTATTGAGAAGTGTTGACGCGAAAGTGTGTCGCAGCACATGGGGGCTGAGTTTTGTTTGCGTGCTGGAAGTTGCCATAGACTGCTTCACCGCGCGATAGATGTCATACGCCGTAGCCGCCTCACCATTGGCACGCACCAAGAACGAACCATCGGAGGATGCTCCCAAGTCGCGACGCACAGTCAGGTAATGCAATATACGTTGTTCAAGTTCAGCACCGAAAGGTATTATACGCTCCTTATTACGCTTACCGATGACTTTGAGTTCGCCACCATGCCCGTTTAGAGTGATACGCGGCAGCGTCAGCGACAATAACTCGGCACGACGCATACCTGTTTGATAGAGCATATCAACAACAAGACTGTCAAAGACTTGCCGATAGTCATCGGCATCATCATTATACTCCAGTGCACGTTCCACCTCTTGTTCGCGGAACGTTGTCGGCAGCGGTTTCGAGAATTTTGGGGTGATGATTTTCGTTGTAGGATTGTCGCTTACAAGTCCCATCTTAAGCAAATAGCGCCAAAAAGATCGCAAGGCAGATATTTTGCGTGCTATATTTCGAGCCCCATAGCCTTGATTCTTAAGGGTTAGGACCCACATACGTATATCATCGGACTTAACCATTGTAGCGTCGAAAGGCACACCACTCTGCCGCTCAACAAAATTCGCGAAGAGTCGCAAATCATTGCTATAGGTCGTCACGGTCAGTGGCGAGAGGCGACGCTCGATAGCTATATAGTCAAGAAAACGCTGTATCATGCGACAAAATTAGCACTTTTTAATCATATAAGCAAATAACCGATGGGGATCATCACCGACATATACCAGTACCTTCGATGCCATACCGGGCTTTTAATGGCTATACTTGCCGTCTTGGTATGCCTTGCCGCTCTGGGGGTCAGCAGGCTTCGTTTTAGCGAGGATATCACTGACTTCCTGCCCCTCAACGCCAACGACAAAGCCAACATGGAGCTCTATGGTCAACTATCTGATGCTGATAGGATTATCATTATCTTTGAAAAAGAAGGCAATGCCGATATTGATGATCTTCTCAATGCCGTGGACCACTTTGCGGATTTGGCTCAAGACATGGCTCCCACCACACAAATAGATATTGATGCCAACCTTACCGCCCTTGACAGTTTCTATGCCCGCATACCATATTACCTCGTAGAAACAGACTACGCAAGACTATCTGACTTGCTGTCGCCTGACAGTATCGATAAGCGACTTAGCGATGCCAAGACAGTGCTCGGCATACCCATGAGCGGCATTGCTACACGAGTCCTCGTCAATGACCCACTGCATCTTTTTGACAATCAGATTGCTGACCTTAAGGCTCTTAGGGTTGGTATTGATGGTTTTGAGATTTATGATGGCTACATGGTCAGCAAGGATCATAGCCGTGCCATAGCCTACTGCACTTCGCCCCACGGAGCGCGGGAAACACATTATAACAGCACGTTGGTCGATAGCCTGAAATCTGTATGCCGGACCGTTTCTGACGAAAATCCAAACGTCAACATCCGTCTATCGGGAGCTCCTGTGATTGCCGTTCAAAACGCACAACGCATTAAGACTGACAGTTTTATTGCACTTGGCATATCTGCAGTTCTTATCATTGCGCTTCTCGCGTTCCTATTCCGCAGCGACCTGCGGGGCATAGGACTTATCATTCTCACCATTGTTTTCGGCTGGCTTTGCGGCATGGCGGCATTAGGGTTTATTCATAGTCATACATCATTGATTATCATCGGTATCGGTTCTGTAATCACCGGAATAGCCGTCAACTATCCGCTTCATCTGGTGCTTCATAGCCACTACACGGCAGACGTTGCCGCAAATCTGCGTGAAGAAGCCACTCCGCTCATCATTGGCAATATCACCACACTCGGAGCCTTCCTCGCCTTGCTGCCCATGGCTTCCACGGCACTGCGAGACCTCGGGATCTTCGCTACGGCAATGCTCCTCGGTACAATAGCCTTCACCGTGATTGTATTGCCACAGATGATGAGCCGTAAGCAACCGGCAAGTAGCAAAGAACAAGGAACTAAGGACAAGGAACAAGGTATAAAGAACAAGGTTCACAGTCCCCTACGCTATGTTTTCTACGTCATATTTGGCATATCCACCATTGCACTGGCATATATCGGCAGAGATGTCACTTTCGACAGCGACCTGAGCAACATCAATTACATGACAGCTTCGCAGCGCGCCGATTTCCGCTACTTTGAGCAAGCATCGCACCAAGACACACTAAGTACCACACTCTATGTCGCGTATCGCGCCGGCAGCCTTGACGAAGCCTCAGAACGCGCCCTAAGCGCCCATTATCCCGAAGGTGCTGAGGTCCATAGCATTACGCGTTACATACCATCAGTTGCAGAACAGCACCGAAGACTGGATATGTGGAACTCTTTCTGGGACCAACACCGCGAGCCGACACTAAACCTCATACAACAAAGTGCAAAAAAACACGGCCTTACACCTGTGTTTACTCAACGTTTCATGCACATCGTCAACCATCATTATGCTGCCGACAAATGCGATTTGGCATCAGAGCCCGCAAACACATTCTTCCGTGGCTACTATGCCGATAATACGCAACAGACCGACTACCCGTCATTCAGCATTGTGGACAGGCTGTCAGTACCTATGCATGAGATTGATACTTATCTGCTTAATATTCCCGACAGTTTCACTCCCACAGACCTGAACAGCAAGGTTGCAGGCATTCTTTCCGACGATTTCAATTATCTCGGTATCATATGCTCGCTGATAGTTTTTCTGTTTCTATGGGTCACAATGCGCGACTTCCGCCTTGCGCTGATAGCCTTCGCACCGATGGTTTTAGCATGGTGCTGGATATTCGGGCTGATGAAAATCTTTGACCTTCAATTCAATATCGTCAATGTCATTCTCGCCACATTCATCTTCGGTCAGGGCGATGACTACACTATTTTCGTTCTTGAGGGTCTCATTCGCAAACGCAACACGGGTCAGGATATTCTGCCTCAATTTCGTCGTGAAATCATCGTGTCAGCCATCATCATGCTATTAGGTATCGGAGTGCTCGTTTTCGCCGAACACCCCGCCATGTATTCGCTCGGCGCCGTTACGCTCATCGGTATGGGCGCAGTAGTACTGATGGCTCTCGTGGTCACTCCCGCGCTCTTCGCGCTTAACGAGAAAATCACAATAAGTATCTCAAAACACTAAAAAACAGGCAAAATTAGTGTTTCAAAACAATTTTTATCATACCGCTGTGGATGTTAGGCATCCTTTATTAAACACTAATTGGTGTCAAACGGCATTTATTCAAACAAAAACATTAACTTTGCATTTGGGATATAAAAAATCCGCCACAATAATAATTTTCAATACTTTTTACTAAAACTCTTATTAATTTATGGACAGCAATTTTGACAATCTTGACTATCGTAAGTACATACCCCTATGGTTCGCTGAAGACATCGGCGATGGCGACCATACTTCATTGAGTTGTATTCCTTCAGACGCCATGGGCTGTTCACAACTCATTATCAAAGAGGATGGTATCATTGCCGGCGTTGAGGTGGCCCGCGAAATTTTCCGCCAATTCGATCCCGAACTTCACGTTGAAGTATTCATAGGTGACGGAGCCCCGGTCAAGAAAGGCGACATCGTGTTCCGCGTAACGGGTAAGGTGCTCAGTCTGCTGCAAACGGAGCGTTTGATGCTCAACGTTATGCAGCGCATGAGCGGTATTGCCACCACCACCCACCGCTATATGCAGCGCCTTGAAGGCACTCACACCCGCGTGCTTGACACCCGCAAGACAACACCCGGAATGCGTATGCTTGAGAAAATGGCGGTACGCATCGGCGGAGGCACCAACCATCGCATCGGACTTTTCGACATGATACTTCTCAAAGACAACCATGTGGACTTCGCGGGAGGTATCGTCAATGCCATAGACCGCGCCAGAGACTACTGCAAGCGCACAGGCAAGGATCTCAAAATAGAAATTGAAGTGCGGAATTTCGAGGAACTGCAGCAGGTTCTCGACCATGGTGGCGTAGACCGTATCATGCTTGACAATTTCA
>DGSV01000106.1 GCA_002394025.1 Bacteroidales bacterium UBA4353 | reverse complement strand
TCAACCTCTGGGGCGACCCCACTAAAGCCAAAGCCGTGCTCGGATGGAATCCGCAGAAGACATCTTTTGAGCAACTCGTAAAACTTATGGTGAAACATGATATGGAGCAGGTGGCGATAGAGGGCGCGGCGGACCACATACGCACCAACCTCGCCGAATATCTTGAAAAAGGAATAGTGAAATAGTTAACAGTATGATTTCCAAGTCAGCAAAAATATACGTTGCCGGACATCGCGGATTAGTGGGGTCGGCAATTTATAATAATCTTCTCCAACGCGGTTATACGAATCTCGTAGGTCGCAGTCATAGTGAGTTAGACCTGTGTGACCAACAGGCGGTGCGTAAGTTTTTTGATGATGAAAAACCCGAATATGTAGTCTTGGCGGCAGCCCATGTGGGTGGCATTATGGCTAACTCAATATATCGTGCCGATTTTATATATATCAATCTCCAAATACAGCAAAATGTTATCGGTGAGAGCTTTCGGCATGGTGTTAAGAAACTTCTCTTCCTTGGCTCTACGTGCATATATCCCAAAGGCGCACCACAACCCATGCGGGAAGATGCGCTACTCACTTCGGAACTCGAATATACCAATGAGCCTTATGCCATAGCAAAAATCGCGGGCATGAAGATGTGCGAGAGTTTCAACCTCCAGTACGGCACCAATTACATAGCCGTGATGCCTACTAATCTCTATGGTCCGAATGATAATTTTCACCTTGAAAATTCCCATGTTATGCCCGCAATGATGCGTAAGATATACCTTTCGCAGCAACTCATGGAAGACTCTTGGGACGTTATAAGGCACGACCTTAACCGCCGTCCGGTGGAGGGTATTGACGGCAATGCCGATAATGGTTCCATAGCCGCTGTGCTTGCCAAATATGGCATCTTCGCTGACCATGTGACATTGTGGGGAACAGGCACTCCGCGTCGCGAATTCCTCTGGAGCGAGGATATGGCGGACGCCTCGGTACACATACTGGAAAATGTCGATTTTGCGGATATCATAGGCGAGAAAAACTACAGCAGGGCATTGCAGGATGGCTATTCGACACAAGCTATTGACCGCAATAAGCAACAAGGACGAGGCGGTGCCATACCGGCGCTGGGAGAAATACGCAACTGCCATATAAATATTGGTACGGGAGTTGACATCACGTTGCGGGAATTAGCGCAAAAAATTGTTGATACTCTGCAATATAAAGGTAGAGTGGAATTTGATGCCGCAAAACCTGACGGTGTGATGATAAAACTGACCGAAGTGAGCAAATTACATGCATTGGGTTGGAAACATAAAGTGGATATTGATCAGGGAGTGAGAAAACTCTACGATTGGTATAAAAATCATTAAAATAAGTAAATACAATAATTGTGGAAGACTTTTCTGTTGAAATACGACCTAAAAATGGTCTGCTTGACATTGATTTCAAAGAACTATGGCGCTACCGTGATTTGTGGTGGCTATTCGTAAAGCGCAATATAGTAACAGTTTATAAACAGACTGTGTTAGGACCGCTATGGTATGTCATTCAGCCGTTGATAACCACGGTGATGTACATGATTGTGTTTGGCGGCATAGCGCAAATCAGTACTGACGGTTTGCCGCAGCCGTTGTTCTACCTTGCCGGTATCACAATCTGGCAGTATTTTTCGTCGTGTCTGACAAGCACTTCCAACACCTTTATCGCCAACGCGGGCCTCTTCGGCAAGGTCTACTTCCCGCGACTGATTTCACCGCTGGTTGATGTGACCTCAAACCTTGTGCGTTTCGGCATACAGTTGGGGCTGTTCTTTGTGGTGTACCTGTATTACGTTATCTTCACCGATGTAAATGTACACCCCAATATCTATGGACTGCTATTCCCCGTGTTGATTATTCTACTTGCCGGTTTGGCATTAGGCTTTGGATTGGTATTCAGCTCCTTGACGACAAAATATCGTGATTTGCAGTTTTTGCTGTCTTTCTTCGTGAGCCTGTGGATGTATGCCACACCCGTTATCTATCCCTTGAGTACAATCACCAATCCCAAGTTGCGGCTGATTATGTCTCTGAACCCTTTAACGGGTATCACTGAGGCGTTTAAGTATGGTATGTTGGGCGTTGGTCAATTTAGTTGGTCAATGTTGGGCTATAGTGCCGCATTTATGGTGGTACTGGTGTTTCTCGGGATTGTGATATTCAATCGTGTGCAACGCAGCTTCATGGATACTGTATAGTAACCCTTTATAACTCCGATTACTGTGAAACGTTTCCTGTTAATTACTGTTTTGGCTTTGTGCTATAGTTTGACAACTTTGGCTCAGGACGAAACCCGTATAGTGCGCGTGACCCTTAATACGGGTACGGTTCTTGACGGTACAATCAAGTTCGAGAACGATGATGTTCTGCTTTTGGTCACCGATAGGGGCGAGCGTTTTCAGTTGCAAAAGTCGGAGATAAAATCTATTGGCGAACCTGTTCACGAAGTTTCCGAAGTTCGCGAGCAGTCGTCATCAACACCTTTTGGCGTTATGCTGACTATTGGTGGTGGAGGTGCATGGACATCTCATGATTCTCGGGCTAACGTTAATGTTGATTTGATTATGGGTCATAGGCTATTGCTATCAGGCGCTATGTTCCTTGGAGCCGGGATAGGTTATTCCGGCGGACTGAAAAAAAATGACAATTGGAATACACTGCCTGTCTATCTGCATATGCGTTATAACTTTTTGCCTACAAAAAAGAATGCTCCGGTGGTGAGTATATCAGCCGGATATGCCATATCGCTCACCAAAGATGTTAAAGGTGGCGCCTTAGGTGATGTGTCGCTGATGTATCGTCATGTTGTAGGTACTCGCAGTGCGATAGCAGTAGGAGTATATTTCCGTGCTCATGGCTATAGGGCACAGCAAACGACCACTATTGATGGTGAAAACTATACCGGTAAACAAAATGGTGCGCTATGCGCCTTGGGAGGCAGAATAGCGATAGAGATGTAGCATTATTAATCCACGGCATTATGCAAGCTATGATTTTCGCCGCGGGACTTGGTACCCGACTACGACCGCTAACAAGCAATAAACCTAAAGCTCTGGTAGAGATAGGTGGCATGACGTTGTTGCAGAGGCTGATTGAAAAACTCAAGAGGCAAGGATTTAACAATATTGTTGTTAATATTCATCATTTTGGCGAACAAATCATAGAATTCCTACACCATAACGATAATTTTGGTGTCGCAGTCCAAGTTAGTGACGAACGAGGGCAGTTGCTTGATACAGGTGGCGGTTTGCTATATGCCGAGCGCCTATTTAATGCCGATGAGCCGGTGTTGATACATAATGTCGATATAGTTAGCAATCTTGATTTTGGCTTGTTGTATCGTACACATCTTCAGTCTGATGCTATGGCAACCTTGGTCGTTAGTAAACGCGAAACGAGCCGTTATCTGCTTTTCGATGATTGTGATAGCCTATGCGGTTGGGAAAATATCAAGACCGGCGAGACCTTGCCGCAAGGCATAACAGATAAGCACCATTATGAGCGTCTCGCATTTGCCGGTATTCATGTTGTGTCGCCAAGTGTTTTTGAGCTGATGCACAGCCGTGGACTGACGGGGGCGTTTCCCATTGTGCCGTTTTATGTCGCCGCGGCTGCCGAAAATAGCATAAAAGCTTATAAACCTGCTGATTTTAGGATGATGGATGTTGGCAAGATATCGCAAATGCCCGAGGCTGAAATATTTGTCAGAAGCATATAATTTATCAAAAGCATATAAAAAAGAACGGTTGTCGAACTATCCGGCAACCGCTCTTTTTTTAGTATTATCAATATCTGTCTATTTTATTGTTTGTCGTTGGGTTTAAGCCATTTGTCGAGCCATGCGAAGAATGTTCTCTGCCATAGAACTCCGTTTTGTGGTTTCGATACCCAGTGATTTTCGTCGGGGAAGTAGAGCATTTCTGCCGGTACTCCGCGCAGTACCGCGGCATTGAATGCCGCCATGCCTTGAGAGTCAACAATGCGGTAGTCCTGCTTGCCGTGTATGACGAGTATGGGGGTGTCCCATTCGCCGACGAATTTGTGTGGCGAGTTGGCATAACTGTTTTGAGCTATGGCATTATCCTTGTCCCAGAATGCGCCTCCGAGGTCCCAGTTGACGAACCACATCTCTTCGGTTTCCACATATTGCTGCTCAAGGTTAAAGATACCGTCATGAGCTATGAAGGCTTTGAAGCGCTTGTTGTGATGTCCGGCAATCCAATATACCGAGAATCCTCCGTAGGAAGCGCCTACGCAACCCAGTCTGTCGGCGTCAACGTATGGTTCGGTGGCAAGACTATCGATAGCTGTGAAGTAGT
>DGSV01000056.1 GCA_002394025.1 Bacteroidales bacterium UBA4353 | reverse complement strand
CTGTTATCTGCTGTGGACTATGGCTCGGAAATATCTGCTATAGGATGACGCAAGCGGAGGCTTTGCGCTCACCGCTATTCCCGAAAGAGCAAGTGGAAGAACCGGCAGAAATTACTGCTGAAGAACCGGCACCGGCAGAGGAAGAAGTGATACCCGCAGAGCCGGAAACAGCCTCGGAAAGCTAATAATCCTTACACTGCACATAACACTACTCCCTGATGAAAATTCTCTTTTTCATCAGGGAGTAGCGTTTTATGTTGGTTATTTTGAAACCATCAGCGCTGTGGTTCTATGTCCTGTGTCTTATGCCTTGTGTGTCATGTGTCATTTTTTAACAGCGAAAATCATTGCCCAATTGTCGTGTTCGCGGATTTCTTTGACGATACCATGGTGCTCGTGCAGTTTGTGCTCAAGTTGTTGCACATCCTCGGTGTAAAAACCGCTCATCAGTAGTATGCCGCTGGAAGCGAGGCAATCCATATATGCGGGAATATCCATCAGCAGGATGTTGCGGTTGATATTAGCAAGTATCACATCGAAATGCCCACCGGCAAGCGAGGACGCATCACCAAGCATAACATCAATATTATCGATACTATTCAGCGCAACATTGTCTTTGGCATTGTTTACACAACCGGGGTCAACATCAATCGCCGTCACCGTTTCCGCTCCGCGCATTGATGAAAGGATAGCCAATACTGCTGTGCCGCATCCCATGTCAAGCACAGCCTTACCGTTCAAGTCTATCTCAAGCAGTGTGTTGATAATCAAACTTGTAGTGGCATGATGACCAGTGCCGAAAGCCATGCGGGGGTCTATGGTGATGTCATATTTCAGGTGAGGGTAGTCATGATGGAATGAACTGTGAATGACGCATTTGTCGCCTATCACTATGGGTTTGAAATAGTTTTTTTCCCACTCTTCGTTCCAATCGTGATCTACGATGTGCTCTATGCATGTGGCTTTTACGCCGGGGTAGGGAAAGTCGCTGATTACGCGGTTGAGAGCATCTTGTGAAAAGATGTTTTCCGGGATGTAGGCTATGAGTTGATCCTCAAAACTCTCGAAACCTATGGAGGCAAGAGTATCAACGAAAATGTCGTTCATGAAGCCCTCGGCAAAATGAACATCAAAATGCACGGCAATGTATTCCATGGTATGTTTATTGGGTTGTTATCTAATTACTTGGTAGCCGATAAGTTGGTCGTAACGGTCGCCTAACGCTCTGTGATATACGTAGATAGCGTATTCGTTGTTTGTCTGCCAATGACTACCCTCAACGCGTGTTGTTGTCGCTGCCGTAGCGCCACGTGGCAACAGCAGTATCTGGTAGTCATAACCGCCCTGTTTATAGAGTCCTGTGAAGGTGTAGCCTTTAAGTTCGTGATCATAGTGCATTACTGTGGCATCGGTGAAGAGGTTGTTGTGCAGGTCGCCGCATACCAGCAGGGTGCCATCAAGGTAGGGAACATCACAGGGCATGAAGATATGCACGAAGACATATTCGGCTTCGGTATCAACATCCATTACGCGCTCGGCATTGATAATCATCTGACCATTAGCGTCATTGTCATCAGCGAATGGCATACGTGAGCGGTTCAGCGCAGGGGTGAGCAGAGCGTGGTAGTTACCATCATAGAAATCAAGGTCCTCAACACCGGTGCCGAGCATGTGAAGACTGGGAATGTCAAAGCGGCGAAACTCATTGCCACCCTCGAAAATCAAAGACCTGTTATGCTCGTAACGCAACATTCCAGGACCGGCAAACGTGGGACGAGTCAGCGTCACCTGATTGTCAAAACGACCATTCTGACGCACCACAACTGTCAACTCAGACATGGGGTCACGCATGGGATAGGACTTGGTGTTCAATGCTATGTCAAGCTGCTGGTAGCGACCATTGAGTTCTATGTCGGTCTGGCTGTAAACCGTGGCGCTGACATCGATGCGAGGATCAACAATTGAGAAACAGACAGTGGCTACGGTGTTGTTTTCAGGGTCGTTATCCTCGTAGATACGGACGCAGTAGTTGCCTGACTTGGTCAGGTACATGTCATCGTTGGGAATGGTGAAACGGTAGTGAGTGTAGTTGATGGCGGTATTGAGCGATGTCAGGTAGTCAGTGATGTCCCCGGTGGTGAAACCTTGCAGGTATTCACCCGAAAAGAGGTCGGAACGTGTCCAGTCGGCATTGCAGTGCTCTATGGTATAAGAATAGTTATGCCCGTCATGCGACATCTCGTCGAAACTGATTTCCAGCGCTTCGTCAGAGCCCAGAGTGAGAATAGCGCGCTCAGGCTGAACGTGCGACAGATTGCGCACGCGCAATGTGCGTATCGACTCACGCCATGAACGAGTTACTTCAGGCACCGAACCATAACAGCAACACGACAGCAAGAACAATAATCCAAGTAATGCTTTTCTCATTATCTTTTCGGTTTTGGCATTGTATTTTATTCTTATGCCAAAATCGTGCCGTAAATTTAGTAATTTTTTTTAACTTTGCAACAATATTACATCAAAAATCTTTCTGATTATGAAAAATATAGTGATTTTTACCGGTTCTGGCATCTCCGCCGAGAGCGGAATACCTACTTTCCGCTCGGGAGTTGATGGTTTGTGGAACAACCACCGTATTGAGGACATTTGCACTCATGAGGCTATGGAATGGAACCGTGATGCGGTCATAGATTTCTATAACGACTTGCGACGCCAGATGTTCAGCAAGGAACCCAATGCTGCGCATAGGGCGATAGCATCGCTTGAGAAAGACCCGAGATATAAAGTCACCGTAATAACACAGAATGTTGATGACCTGCATGAACGTGCCGGAACTAAAAATATCGTTCACCTGCATGGCGAATTGCGCAAACTGCGCAGCTCAATCAATGAAACTGCTACCGTGGACCTCGAAGGCTGGAAACAGGACCCCGAAGCAAGGCATCCTGACGGCTCACTACTCAGACCTTTCATAGTATTCTTCGGAGAGTCGGTACCTAACTATAGTTTGGCGCTGGATATCGTGCGCCGTGCCGATGTGCTACTGGTGGTTGGCACATCATTGCAGGTATATCCCGCGGCAGGACTGGCATACGCGGCTCCCGAAAACGCACAAATATACCTCGTGGACCCCGCGGATATGGACCTGTCTGCGATGAAAGGAAACGTGAAACATATCAAAAAACCGGCATCAACAGGAGTTATCGAAGCCATAAAACTAATAACGGAAAAGATGTGAGATAGGTGGGACAATTCGACAATATTGACATAAAATTTCTCCATGGAGTAGGACCCAATCGAGTTAAACTGCTTAAGAGCGAGTTGGACATACAAACATTCGATGACCTGATACATTTCTATCCCTACAAGTACATCGACCGCTCGCGCTTCTACCTTATTCGTGAGATAGATTCCGACCAGACTTTTGTGCAAATCAAAGGAACATTCATCGATTTCAGTATCGAAGGCACCGGAAAAACGCAGCGACTCAAAGGCGTGTTCAGCGATGGGTACAACACCATAGACGTCATGTGGTTTGCCGGAATTAAATACATCCGCGAGCAAATTAAGACAGGTGTCGAATATGTGCTGTTCGGCAAACCGGGGGTTTATAACCACATGTATAACTTCTCGCATCCGGAACTGGAACTGCTCAGCAAATTCCGCCAACGTAGCTATAGCGGGTTGGAACCATACTATAACACTACGGGAAAGATGAAAAACTCGCGCCTGACATCCAAGGTCTTGAAAGATATTGAGGCAGGCGCCATGCAGATTGTACGCGACTATAAAATCACAGAACATCTACCTCAAGCAATGCTCGAACGGCTCCATCTCATGTCGCTCACAGAGAGCATCTTGAATATCCATTTTCCGGCAAATATAGACCTGCTTAACAAAGCACGGCAGCGACTTAAATTCGAGGAACTATTCTATCTCGAACTCATGCTGCTGCGACAATGCCACCAGCGCGAGCAGGGGAGTACAGGACTTGTAGTGCGCAGCGTAGGGCACTATTTCAATACTTTCTATTTCAGCCACCTGCCATTCCCGCTCACAGGAGCGCAGAAACGAGTTATAAGAGAGATATACGACGATATGCGCAGCGGACGACAGATGAACCGACTGCTGCAAGGCGATGTCGGTAGCGGTAAGACACTCGTGGCACTTATATGCTGCCTTATTGCCGTCGATAATGGCTACCAGACATGCATCATGGCACCCACGGAAGTCCTTGCCAATCAACACCTCGAGTCATTAATGCAAATGACGAAGGACCTCGGAATAAATATCAGACTGCTGACAGGCTCCACAACAAAAAAACAGCGTGAGATAATACATCAACAACTCACCGACGGCACGCTCAACATACTGATAGGCACTCATGCCCTGCTCGAAGATAACGTACAGTTTCGCAACCTCGGACTCGCTATCATCGATGAACAACACCGCTTCGGCGTAGCGCAAAGAGCTAAACTGTGGACCAAAAACACACTGCCACCACACGTGCTCGTGATGACGGCTACTCCAATACCGCGAACACTGGCAATGACAGTCTATGGAGACCTCAGAGTATCAGTAATCGACGAAATGCCTCCGGGAAGAAAACCTGTAAAAACTGTGCATCGCTATCTCAGTCAAAGACTGCAGATATACGACTTCCTAAAACAGCAAATAGCACTCGGAAGACAAATATATTTTGTGTTTCCCCTCATCGACGAGAATGAGAAGATGGACCTCGCGAGTCTTGAAGCCGGATACGAGGAGATAAAACTGGCATTTCACGAATACACCGTATGTATGGTACACGGTAGGATGACAGCTGCCGTCAAAGATGCCAATATGGCACTCTTCGCCTCCGGAAAAGCTAAAATAATGGTAGCTACTACTGTCATTGAAGTCGGTGTCAATGTGCCCAACGCTTCGGTTATGGTCATCGAAAATGCGGAAAGATTCGGACTCTCGCAACTGCACCAACTGCGCGGAAGAGTAGGGAGGGGAGCCGAACAAAGCTATTGCATACTGCTCACAGGCGTCAAACTGTCAAAAGACACCAAGAAACGTATGGATATCATGGTGCGCACTAACGACGGTTTTGAGATAGCCGACGCCGACCTGCAACTCAGGGGACCGGGAGATATGGAAGGAACGCAGCAAAGCGGTATTCCATTTGAACTCAAAATAGCAAACCTCGTGACAGACCAAGCACTCATAGAACTGGCACGTCATGAAGCGCAACAAATTCTTGACGATGACCCGGAACTCACCAAAAACGAAAATTTCATCTTCGCCAAGAACCTTCAAGCCATGAAATCTCAAGTACATAACTGGAGCGAAATTTCATGAAGTCCTGTTTGCTGACTTCGTGTTTGTAAAAGAACCTACACACCACCTTATGCATTAATGTTGAACCCCTGGAGATGTTTATCTCTGTCGTACCAATTATTTGTCAATACCCATTTTTGTAGGATAGTATCTCTTTTAAGGAACGACTAAATAAAATTTTGCGGAGAAAAACAACTCTTTCTCCGCAAAAACGTGTAGATTAGATGCAATTTTTTGTTGCATATTTATTTGTAGCTAAGGTTTTATGGTAAAAACAAAG
>DGSV01000122.1 GCA_002394025.1 Bacteroidales bacterium UBA4353 | reverse complement strand
TCATCAAAGCCTACCTCATGGAATTTCATTGAGCGATAACTTTCTTGTAATTCTAATCAATATGGTGTTAACTGAAAAAAATGAACCTTATGAAATATTTATCTATTATTTTTTCGTTGTTTGTGAGCGTTTCCGTTTTTGCGTCCGAACAGATAGTGTCGCGTTTTTCACTTTTCACGGATAGCGTGGCTGACATAGAAAAGCAAAAGGAAGATACTTTTATCTTCACTATTGATAAGCAGCTACCGATAACATCAATCAAGGATCAGCATCGAAGTGGTACTTGTTGGAGTTTCAGTACTTTGGGCATGGTTGAGGCAGAATTACTTCGTATGGGTAAGGGTGAATATGAACTCTCACCGATGTTTGTTGTGAGTCATACTATGGTAGATCGTGCCCAAAACTATGTTCGCTTGCATGGCAGTAGTAGTTTTGCCCCCGGTGGCAGTTTTGCAGATGTGATGTTCTGCATAAAGAACTACGGCATAGTCCCCAAATCGGCAATGCCGGGTTACACTTATGGAGACTCGTTGCCTAATCATAATGAGCTTTCGGCGGTAACTAAGGGTTATGTAGATGCTATCGCCAAAGGCAAACTGACGAGCCTCAGTCCTGTGTGGGCAAATACGCTACAGAGTATCTACGATTCTTATCTTGGCTTGTGTCCTGAAAAGTTTACTTATCAGGGTGTGGAATATACTCCTGAGAGTTTCGCGCGCCATATAGGTTTCAATCCTGACGACTATGTATCTCTCACGTCTTATACCCACCATCCTTTTTATAAACAATTCAGCATCGAGGTTGAAGATAATTGGCGTAACGCATTGAGTTATAACTTGCCTCTTGAGGATTTGATGGCAGTTATCGACAATGCTGTTGACTTGGGTTATACGGTAGCTTGGGGTGGTGATGTTAGCGAAGATGGTTTCACCCGCAAGGGCATAGCCGTGTTGCCGGATGCTGATAAGGGTGCTGAACTAACCGGCTCTGATATGGCACGTTGGACAGGGCTATCCAAGGCGGAAAAGAAAGCCGAATTAATCAAAAAACCGTTGCCTGACAAGGAAGTAACGCAACAAATGCGACAAGAGGCTTATGATAATTGGGAAACGACTGACGATCATGGTATGCTCATTTACGGCACCGCGCACGACCAAATAGGCAAAGCCTACTACCTCGTGAAAAATTCCTGGGGCGAATATGGTGACTATAAAGGCACGTGGTATATGTCGCGCAATTTCATAGCCTATAAAACCATGAACATCCTTGTTCATAAGGACGCTATACCAAAAGTTATACGCAAAAAATTAGGATTGTAAACGTCACGCCATCAGTGTGGCGGTTATCATGTCGAGGATTTTCATTCCCTCATGACTTACGCGCAGACATTCTGCTTCATGGAGCAGTTTGCCTGCGCTGATATATTGCTGTGCCTTGGTTAGACATTGTTGTGTCATGTGGGTTCCGAAGCGTTCACTCATCTGCTTGAGGTTTATGCCACATATCTGCCGCAGTGAGAGCATAACCATCTCGTCGTAAAGTTCATTGTCTGTGAGCACTTCGCCGTCGTACCATCTGTCGCGCTGAATATATCGCTTTATGTCACTTATGTTCCATCGTCTTGTTCTCTGTCCGTCATAACTATGAGCCGCGGCTCCCACTCCGAGGTACTGACCTCCGGTCCAATATGCGCTGTTATGACGCGAATGGTAGCCGTGAATGGCGAAATTCGAGGTCTCGTACTGTTCGAAGCCGGCTTTGGCAAGGGTGTCAACGAGTATGTCGTAGTAGTTATTTAGAGTGTCGTCATCGGTTTCTATTACGGAGCCTTGGCGTCGAAGCGTGTCAAGCGCCGTATATGGTTCGTATGTCAGGCAATACGCTGATAAGTGTTTGATAGGTAGTGATATAGCGGTGTTGATATCCTTGCGTAGGAGTTCTTCGGTCTGCTCAGGCAAGCCGTACATTAGGTCTATGGTTATATTGTTGAATCCCGCATGTTGTGCGTCATGCACTGCTTGTTGGGCTCGGAGACTGTCGTGGCGGCGATGTAGTAGTGTGAGCAGCGAGTTATCGAATGTCTGCACACCCATGCTGAGCCTGTTGAAACCTATTGAGTGCAGTGCCGCAAGATATTGACCTGATAGGTCTTCGGGGTTACATTCAATAGTGATTTCAGGTTCAGGGGCGATGTTGTAGTTGTGGGTGATGGTGTCAAGTAATTTGCCTAACAACTCCGTTGTGAGCTGACTGGGTGTTCCGCCTCCGAAGTATATAGTGCTGACGGTATCGTATATCTCGTTGCGTCGTGCTGTCAGTTCTTCAATTACGCTGTCTGCGTATGCCTTTTGTGTGTCATGGCTCATGTTGGCATTGGAGTAGAAAGCGCAGTAATTGCATCGTGAGGCGCAGAAAGGTATATGGACATAAATGCCTGCCATTGTCTAATGGATTTTGTCCTTGTTTTTGAGCGCGAAATCTTTCCAACTGGAGTATTGGTGTGATGTTGTTGGTCTGCCCATTTGCATGAAATGGCAGTATGCCGCCGCAAGGGCGTCGGTGGCGTCGAGTTTTGGATTGACCTGTTCAGGAATTAGGTGCAGCAGTTTGATGAGCATACCCGCCACTTGCTCTTTTGAGGCGTCGCCATTACCGGTCAGCGCCATTTTGATTTTCATGGGTGCGTATTCCGTTATGTTGATGTCATGTATTCGTGCCGCGGCGATAGCAACTCCTTGTGCTCGTCCCAGTTTGAGCATACTTTGCACATTCTTTCCAAAGAAGGGGGCTTCAATGGCCATTTCATCAGGGGTATAGACACGGCATAGGTGATCCACACGCTCCCAGATTTTCTCAAGTTTAGTGTAGGGGTCGGTATATTTGCTGAGCATCAGAACTCCCATCTCAAGCATCTCGGCGCGGTTACCGCTAACGCGTAGCAAGCCGTAGCCCATCACCGTAGTGCCTGGGTCTATGCCGAGAATTATTTTTTCCTGATTAGGCATTTTTGTTTGTTCTTATTCTGCGGAGAGTTATTTTCTAGTAATTCTTGTTTATCTAGTTTTTCTAGTTATTCTAGTTTATCTAGTTTTTCTAGTTATTTTAGTAGTTCTAGTTATTCTAGTTTATCTAGTTTTTTTAGTTATTCTAGTTATTCTAGTTATTCTAGTTATTCTAGTTATTCTAGTTTTTTTAGTTATTCTAGTAGTTCTAGTTTATCTAGTGGTTGTGTGCGTCAGCCGCTCCTCCCCTGTCGAAGAAAGGGGAGGTGGCACGCAGTGCCGGAGGGGTAAGAAACATTTTTATATTTTCATATTTTTCGCATTCCTTGTTCCTTGTTCCTTGACTCGGCAGCGGCGTGTCAGTACTTGCAAATTACTAAATTACTCAATAACAAAATCAATGATAAAATAGTAAATTGTCAAATAGTAAATGATATTTACCCCTCCGCCCTTCGGGCACCTGATTAAGGTGTTCTAAAAAGCACACAGTGCTTTTCATCGAAAAATTTGCGGAGATATTCAAATTTTTCTTCACCCCTTTCTTCGACAGGGGAGGAGTTTTTGTCTCGGTAGCGGGACTCGGCCGCGGCGTGTCCGTACAAATTACACAATGACTCAATAACAAAATCAATAACTAAATAGTAAATAGTCAAATAGTAAATCTTTGTTTTTAGCTCTCCCACGGGAAAGGTACTCTGTAGCTACATCCTGATTTCCAGTTTGAGCATCCGTATGCGTGTCGTCCTTTGATGACACGTCCTGTGCGGCAGTTAGGACATGTGAGTCCTACGTAGCGCAAGTCTGTAACGACCTCTTCGGTGAGTGTTTTCAGTTCGGCAAGGAAGTCTTCAGGTTGGTAGTTGCCAGCTTCTATCATTCGCAATTTCTTTTCCCATTGTCCTGTGAGTTCTGCACTCTTGAGCATTTCTGTCTGTATGCTGTCGATGAGTTTCTTGCCGATGTCTGTGACACTCAACGACTTATTGCCTCGGATTATGTATTGGCGTTTGATCAGTGTTTCTATTATTGCCGCTCTTGTGCTTGGTCGTCCTATGCCGTTTTCTTTCATGGCGGCTCTCAATTCCTCATCTTCCACTGTTTTTCCCGCTGTTTCCATTGCTCTGAGTAATGTTGCTTCGGTGTATGGTTTAGGTGGTGTTGTTTGTTTCTCAATGAGTTGAGGGTTGTGTGGCCCATTTTCGCCTTTGGTGAATGCCGGCAGTGTTTTTTCTTTTTCTTCAGTTCGTTCGTCGTTGTCTTTTTCTTTGTCGAATACGATGCGCCATCCGGCATCTACGATTTGTTTTCCCGTTACTCGGAATGTTACGTTTTCGACTTGTGCGAGTACTGTTGTCGTTGCTATCTTACATTCGGGATAGAAGGCTGCTATGAAGCGTCGTGCCACGAGGTCATAGACTCTGTGCTCGTCGGCGGTGAGGGCCTCGGGTTTTACGCCTGTAGGTATGATGGCATGGTGGTCGGTGACTTTGCTGTTATCGAAAACTCGTGGGCTTTTGGGTAGTGAGGACTGGTTGATCAGTGGTGTGACGTATTTGTCATAGTGCGAGCGAATGCCGAGTAGCGTGCCGCGCACTTTGGGGTATATGTCATCGGAGAGGTATGTGGTGTCAACTCGCGGATATGTGGTGACTTTCTTCTCGTAAAGGCTTTGTATCAGGTTCAGGGTATTCTCTGCTGTGAAACCGAATTTTTTGTTACACTCAGCCTGGAGGCTTGTTAGGTCGAAGAGCCGCGGAGCGTATTCTTTGCCGGGCTTTTTCTGTACTGAGGTTATTGTCAGAGGTTTATCGTTTATTTTCTCTATAATTTGCTGACCTTGTTCAGCGCTTTCTATCCGTGGCAATGGAGTGATATTGTCGTCTTGCTTCTTGCCTCCTGTTTCCTGTTTGCTGTTTTTTGCCTCCTGACTTTGTTCCGCCGGTTCTTCATCATCATCGTCTTTTGCCATTATGGCACTGAATACCGTGTCGCGGTATATGGTTTTCAGTTCCCAATATATCCTAGGCACGAAGTTCTCTATCTCTCGCTGCCGCTTTGTTATCAGTGCCAAAGTTGGTGTCTGCACACGTCCGACAGATAACATCTGTTGTTTTCCGCCGTAGCGAAGAGTATAGGCTCTTGTGGCATTCAAGCCCAGTAGCCAATCACCTATGGCGCGCATTAGGCCGGCATGGTAGAGAGTGTCATAATCGGTTTGTGGTTTGAGATTTTTGAAACCCTCACGTATGGACTCTTCGGTGAGCGATGATATCCATAGTCGTCGTATAGGGCATTTTACACCAGCTTGCTGTTGCACCCATCGCTGTATCAGTTCACCCTCCTGTCCGGCATCACCGCAGTTGATGACTTCTTCGGCGGTGCTGCAGAGGCTTTTGATGGTATTGAATTGTTTTTGTACGCCTTCGTTATCTGTTACTTTGATACGAAATCGCTGTGGCACCATAGGCAGACTATCCGCATTCCATCGCCTCCAGTCTTCCCGGTATTCATGTGGTTCGCAGAGTTGGCACAGATGACCGAAGACCCATGTCACCTGCCATCCGTTACCTTCCAAGTAGCCGTCGCGACGTGTTGTGGCACCAAGGACGTGAGCTATCTCACGCCCTACGGAAGGCTTCTCTGCGATACATACTTTCATACTTCGCTTTAGATAACTTTTTTTTACTAGAATTACTAGAATTACTAGAATTACTAGATTTTCTAGTTTTTCTAGATTTTCTAGAATTACTAGTTTTTCTAGTTTTTCTAGATTTTCCAGATTTTCTAGAATTTCTAGATTAAAAACTATTGTCTTACTTCTTACTCCTTACTCCTTACTCCTTACTCCTTACTCCTTACTCTTTACTTCTTACAATTGTATTTTGCTTAAACTGCCGGTAAGGCGGTTGCAATCCACTTCGTGTCTGATACCCAGTACTTTACCTTTGTCGGTGTATTGCCATAACACGCAATTTGCCGGTAGGCTCTCGCCGTGTCGATAATCGGCAATCCATAGTGGGTAGTTGCCGAAACGTTCTTCGAGGACTTCGTGGTAGAAGTTGCGTGATGTGTAGAGGATTGGTTTGTCACCGATGATGGCTGTGATTGTATCAAGGCATAGTCGTAGCGAGTCTTGGAGGGCTTTTTTTTTCAGTCCTCCCTGTACTTCGATGTCAATGACAGGTTTGAGGTGGTCAATGGTGAAATCGGTATGTTCCAAAAAATTGTTGACTTGTGCCATGACCGGAACCTTAGGACGATAAAAGTGGTAACTGCCGACTTGTAGTCCTGCATTGCGTGCCTGTGCATGGTGGCGGTTATAGTATTTGTCGTAAAGCCCCTCACCTTCTGTGGCTTTGAGATATACGAATTTAACTGTAGGATGCACGCCGAGCACTTTCCACTCTATATCGCGCTGATAGTGTGACATATCTACGCCATCGGGGCGTTCGTTGTATATGCTATCGTTGAGATAGTCGGGTATTTCCGATTTTTCTCCATCACTGTATATCAGGCCACGCGTGAAACGCCACAAGGTGCCTCCCCAAAAGAAGATAACCACTAATAGAATCAATGTGACAACCATGGCTGTGGCGGTGTATGCCCATTGCGGTGTTTCCTGCTTGTTAATGGATTTACTCTTTTTCCTCTTTTTCTTGACTTGCATTTTTTTATTCTACGGAGATTGGGAGGGTTGGAGAGTTATTATAGTTGATAGAGTAGTTCTAGTGGCAGACGCGATATGTCGCATCCCTACAAATCGCTCAATCACCTAATGGTCAAAATAATTGTCAAATAGTAGATGATTTTTACCACGCAAATAGCGGGTAGTGACTCATCAGCTCCTTTACCTCGGCATGAATTTCGCTGATAACATGATTATCAGTGCTGTTCGTGAGTACTCGATCTATCATATCCACGATTGTTGGCATCATGTCTGTTTTGATTCCTCGTGTTGTAATAGCCGGAGTACCGAATCTTAGTCCGCTGGTTTGGAATGGGCTTCGGGTGTCGAAAGGCACCATGTTTTTGTTTGTTGTAATGCCGGCAGCGACCAGTGCTTGTTCTGCTTGTTTACCGGTTAGTTCGGGCAGCTTTCCGCGCAGGTCAAGTAGCATGCTATGGTTGTCGGTGCCTCCTGAAATGATGTGGTAACCTTTGTCAATAAAAGCCTGTGCCATGGCTTTAGCATTGTCGCGTACCAATGTCTGGTATGTTTTGAATTCTGGTTGCAGAGCCTCGCCGAATGCTACGGCTTTGGCGGCTATCACGTGTTCGAGCGGACCACCCTGTACGCCGGGGAATACGGCACTGTCAAGCAGTTGCGACATCATTTTTATTTCGCCTTTAGGAGTTCGTTTTCCCCATGGGTTTTCGAAGTCTTTGCCCATGAGTATAACACCTCCCCGCGGTCCGCGCATGGTTTTGTGTGTTGTTGTTGTTACGATATGTGCGTGCAGTAGAGGGTTGTCGAGTAGTCCTGCGGCTATGAGCCCGGCCGGGTGCGCCATATCTACCATGAATATCGCTCCCACTTCGTCCGCCACCCGGCGTATGCGTGCATAGTCCCATTCACGGCTGTATGCCGAAGCTCCGGCGATTATGAGTTTTGGCTTTTGTTCCCGAGCTATACGTTCCAGTTCATCATAGTCCACACGTCCATCGTCTTCTCTGACTCCGTAACTCAAAGCTCGGAACATGAGTCCTGAGAAGTTTACAGGACTGCCATGGCTTAGATGTCCTCCGTGACTGAGGTTCAGACCGAGAAAGGTATCACCGGCATTGAGACATGCCATGAATACTGCCATATTAGCTTGGGCACCACTATGAGGCTGTACGTTGACCCATTCGGCGCCGAAGAGTTTTTTGAGACGAGATATGGCAAGGCGCTCACTCTCGTCAACGACTTCACAACCACCATAATAGCGTTTACCGGGGTAACCCTCGGCATATTTGTTGGTGAGTACAGACCCCATGGCTTCGAGTACCTCGTCGCTCACAAAATTCTCTGAGGCGATGAGTTCTATACCATTCAGTTGGCGTTCACGCTCACGGCGGATAATATCAAATATCTCGTTGTCTCTCATGATTATTATATTGATTTTCTAGTTTACTAGCTTTCTAGTTTTTATATTTCTGTTGGGTCTTTGGTTTATTTAGCAACCTTTTCGAGGCGTTTCATCATGGCAAACATGAATAGTGCCGCGGCTATGCATACTCCGAAGAATACGCTCCATACTATTGTCAGGCTCAAACCACCCCAGAGGTAACCTCCTACGCTGACCAGTTTGTTTCCGATGGCTGTTGCCACGAACCATCCGCCCATCATCAGTCCTTTATATTTTGGCGGCGCCACTTTGCTCACGAAACTGATTCCCATAGGGCTGAGAAGCAATTCACCAAATGTGAGTATCAAATAGGTGCTTATCAGCCAATTAGGTGATACTCTCATGGCGCTGTCGCCGAGTGTTTTCTGTGCATCGGGTGTTGCCAATCCTTGTGAGGCGCATATCATTATCAGGTATGCCACTCCGGCAACTACCATGCCGTATGCTATCTTGCGTGGAGCCGATGGTTCTTTGCCTTTTTTGGCGAGGTAGCTGAATATGGCCATGCTCACGGGGGTTAGTGCCACGACGTAGAAGGGGTTGAACTGCTGGAATATAGGCGCGCTGATGTCTGTCGACGCCGGTAGGCTGTTATACTTCCATGCCAGGTATGCCGCAGCGAGTACTAACACGCCGCCGGCTATGCCGCGCTCCTTACCGCTTTTACCTCCCAGTAGTGAGAATAGACCATAAACGATGACAACGACAGCCACAAGGTTCCAAATGTCAAATAGCATGCTCTGTATGCCTGTGCTGCTCTTGGCGGTAAATTGGTCGGCAAAATATGTCAGTGTCAGTCCATTCTGGTGGAATGCCATCCAGAAGAATATCACCACAGCGAAAACCAATCCGAGGGCTACCATGCGTTGTTTGGTCTCTTCCGGTGACAACTCGTCAGACGCTGCTTGTTCCTTATTCTTTGTTCCTTGCTCTTTTATTTTGCCTCCTTCCGTATGTCTGAAACTATTGCGGCATACATAGTAAATAATAATGGAGAGCACCAGTGATGCGCATGCCACGGCAAAGGCGAAGTGGTAGCTGTCGTTGACGCTGTATCCCAATGATTTTTGGGCATATTGCATAATTTTTATCGCTGCCGTTGGGGCGAACATGGCGCCGATATTTATCGCCATATAGAATATAGAAAATCCGGAGTCACGTTTATCGGCATACTGCGGGTCTTCGTATAGGTTGCCAACCATGACTTGCAGGTTGCCTTTGAACAGACCTGTACCCAAACTGATGAGAACGAGGGCTATGAGCATGACAATAAGTGCAAATGTGTCTCCTCCGAGAGGCACCGACAATAATAAGTAGCCGGCGAACATTATTAGGATACCTATAGTCACCATTCGACCATAGCCGAACTTATCAGCAAGAAAACCGCCTACTACAGGCAGAAAATATACCAACATCAGGAAATCGCCGTATATCTCGCCGGACATGGTTTCCGTTAATCCAAAATTAGCGCCCAAGAATAGGGCAAACACGGCTAACATAGTGTAGTAGCCAAAACGCTCGCCGGTATTGGCTAAAGCTAAGGCATAAAGCCCACGGGGTTGACCTTCAAACATATAAGTTAATTATTTTTAGTTTCCAGGATTGCTAGTTGTTCTAGGATTGCTAGTTGTTTTAGTTATTCTAGGTTTTCTAGTTATTCTAGGATTTCTAGGGTTGTTAATCTCACTCAACTGACAAAGTTACAAAATAATTTTCTTATAGAAAAATCCACTCACAGTCGGAGTACTCACCACATTTATAGCGCTTACAGACATATTAAGTGTACTGTCGAGTCCTATGGCATCATTGATGTATAGTCTGCGTAAAATTCAATGTGCTGACAAATAGCGTTATAAGTCCGGTTCAATATAGTTGTCTGTTTGTTTTCGTAAGTTTACGTTGTCAAACTTTATGCAGAGTATAGAATCGTAAGGTAGCATTGTACTTAATGTTGACTGTGGACATATTGCGATATCAAAAAAAATCGTTATCTTTGCCTTGTTAATGTTACCATAGAGTCGCGTAATGTCTTTCGTGAACGATTTCATATCTTTGTTACCTTTCACGCCCAATGCCGGTCAGCTATCGGCAATCAACGAGATATCCCTTTTTGAGACTTCGGATTGTGTTCAGGATGAAGCTTTTATGCTTTGTGGCTATGCCGGTACCGGTAAGACATCGCTCGTGAGTACATTATTGCGTATGCGTTCTTTGAGGGCTTTGCCTACAGTGTTATTGGCTCCCACGGGACGTGCCGCAAAAGTTTTGGCTGCATATAGCGGTCATGCGGCATATACCATTCATAAGCATATCTATCGCCAGCAGGCGGCAGGCGTAGAACGTTTTACTATAGCTGACAATAAGTATCAGGATACGTTGTTTATTGTTGATGAGGCATCGATGATAGCCAATGATGGTGGCGGAGCTTTCGGAACGGGTCGTTTGCTTGATGACCTGATAGAGTATATTTTCAGCGGTAGTCGGTGTCGGTTGTTGCTACTCGGTGATACTGCGCAGTTGCCACCTGTGGGGCAGACAGACAGTCCGGCGCTCAATGCCGAATATGTTGCGGCATACGGCATAAAGGTCACAAGGGTTATGCTCACAGAAGTGGCTCGGCAAGCTCTGGAAAGCGGAATATTATTCAATGCCACGGCACTGCGTATGGTACTGATGACAGGAAAAACAGACGATGATTATGTGTTTGACATGGGGTATGCCGATGTCGTGAAACTCCAAGGTCGTGATTTTGTAGAAACCATAGAGCAATCATATCAAACGGTAGGTGTGGAGGAAACGATGGTGATAGTGCGTACTAATCGACGCGCTAATCTCTATAACCAAGGCATTAGGGCGCGAATTTTGTGGCGAGAAGACAAAGTGGAAAATGGCGACAGGATTATGGTCACCAAGAATAACTACTTTTTCACCGAGCAGTATGATGGCATGGACTTTATAGCCAATGGTGATATATTGGAAATCAAACGTATAGCCCACCAGCGTGAGATGTATGGAATGACATTTGCTGATGTTAGTCTGCGCTCTATAGATTACGATTGGGAGATAGATGTCGTGGCTCTGCTTGATAGTATTGGTGTTGACTCTCCCGAAGCCCAGCGTCAGTTGCAAAATGCTCTTTTTGAGCGTATTGCTGAAGACTATCCAGAACTGTCACGTAACAGGCGCAAGTTAGTAAAGCAGGTGATGCAGACGCCTTATTATAATGCCTTACAGTTCAAACACGCTTATGCCGCTACATGCCATAAATGTCAGGGCGGACAGTGGAAACACGTATATATAGACAGAGGCCTATTACAACCGGAACAGATTAATGAACAGTATTTCAGGTGGCTTTACACTGCCGTGACTCGCGCGTCAGAAAGGCTATATCTGATTAATTTTTAGGCTCAATTCGGAAAGGAGTCAGGAGTCAGGAGTCAGGAGTCAGGACCGATTCGCGACAGTCCTAGCAGTCCTAGCAGTCCTAGCAGTCTTAGTAATCCTAGTAAACCTAGTAATCTTAGCAAACAACCAAATAAACATTAATAATATGAAACTTAAAAGCTTTTTTCTATCTCTCGTGCTCGCGGTAGCGCTGTTGGGTATGAATGGCTGCAAGGAAGATGTCAACCTCAGTAAGATTGATGGTGAAGACGTGTTTCTTGAATTGGGCGTTGCCGCTCCCATAGCCCATTCCACAGCCTATGCACGCAAGCTTTATGAGATTAATGACAACGGCTATTATGTCTATCAGAATGACGATGGCGTGATGACAATAGCCCTCCGCGCTCGCAAGCGCATACCTTTTACGGGTTTTCTGGCGTCTTTGCCACCGATAGAACCTAACGCTTACGACCCTTCACAAATCAATGTCAACGATTTGGCGACACTGCAGCTCGCTGACTCGGTGAAACTGAAGGACGTATTCGGACGCGAGATAGGCAAAAACTCGCACTTGCCGGTACAGAACTCATTCTTCAGAGTTTATTTTGCCACAAAATCTTATATGTCGTTTGACATGACATTCCACGACATATATGGCATAAACAAGAATTTCAATAACGGTGCTGAAGCGCGTATTGCAACGAACATCGTGGGAACTGAAGTGATACGTCACACATCCTTACCACGATATATCAATTACCGTTCGGGACGTGATAGCGCAGACTATATACAGCACTACCTCGACTCACTAACGGTAACCGATGAACGTGCCAACTTCTCGCAGATGTTCAACCGTCCGTTGGGTGAGCTTCCGCAATATCTTGAGTATAAATTCCAAGTCAAGCCTACTGCCGTGCCACAAAATCTTGATGACACGATGTTCGTTGACGCATGGTTCCACATGCCCGTTGACACCAAGGGACGCGACGATGGCGACCCTTATGGTTTTATCCTTAATTATACAGACACTCTTGATGTTGACAGCGAAGACTTCTATGACGAAGAGATAGACTCGCTACTCGCCAAACATGCCGATTACATCACAATATATATTGACGGCAAAAACTCAACGCCATTTAATGTTGAGGCTACGGCAACATATCTTGATGCTAACAAAATGCCTATTCGCTATAAAGACAATACGCGCCGTGAGGATAAGTTTTCTATGCAAGGTGCGCCAATCAACGGCGATGGCAGGGTGATTGAGTCGCTGGTGCGTAATTTTGAAACGCAAACTATTGTGTTCGGAGATCCGAAAGACATAGACAAATCACTTTATCAAGGTTCTTCAAACTATGCTTCACGACTTGATACTAAACTTGACCAGGATCGCGACCTGCTACGCAAGATGAAGTATATAGTAGTTAATGTCAAAGGAACAGGAACCACTGCCGGTGACCCCGTACAACTGCATTTCACCGACTTTATATATCTCAAACTGTCGGCAAAAGTTCATGCTCATGCTACCAAAACAGATCTTGAAAACCTTTAATACTGTTAACGCTTTATGAAACACTTAAGAAAACTTATCGCGGTGATGATAGCCGCAGTGTGCGTTGCGTTGACAGCCAATGCACAGCAACAAGTCAACTCTCTTTACTTCCTTGACAACGCCGTGATGCGTCATACTCTGAACCCTGCTTTTGAGCCTTGGGAAAATGTTTATGTCGGTTTGCCGGTGTTAGGCTACACCAGTGTTGGTGTTTCCAATAATTCGCTCATGGTGTCTGACGTACTCTTTCATCAGAATGGCAAAACATTGACAGTTTTGAGCCGCGGTGGTGACAAGGTAGGATTTTATGATGCCCTGCGCGCCAACACTCTCTTCAATGGCTACGCTACTGTCAATATCCTAAGTTTCGGTGCCCGCATACAAAAGAATGGCGGCTACTGGCACGTTGGTTTGAGCGAGAAACTTGATGTGGGAGGTACTCTTCCCCGTGACTTGATGCGTCTGCCGCTTTTCGGCATGGGGAAAACGGATGGCTCGCACGAGATAGAAGACCATGTTAAATTCGATTTTTCGAGTTTTGGAGTCAACGCATTGCTCTATACCGAATTGTTATTGGGTTATTCGCAACCGCTTCCGAAAAACGATAAATGGACACTTGGTGGTGCGCTGAAAATACTAGTCGGAGGTAGTCATATTCAAGCTCGAGCCAGCGATTTATATATTGACGCGAACCGCGAACATTGGGATATAGACGGAGAAGGAGACCTGCGCATTGCAGCTCCGACGAAGAAAATCGAATATCAGTACTATGACGAAGCCAACAAACAAGGTATCAAAGACATGAACGTTGAGCTGTCAAATAATGTTGTTGATTACCTTCGTCCGCGTGGTGCCGGTGCCGCTATCGACTTCGGTTTTACATGGCGTCCGAAAAACTTCATGGAACTCAGTGCTTCTATCGTTGACCTCGGAGGAATAATATGGTTCAAAGAAGCTAAAAAGCACACCTATAATGCAAACCACTACGTCTATGAAGGTGCGCAAATAGGTCCTGACGGTGGTATGAGAGGCGAGGACATCAACCCGGGAGAAAATGACATCGATGTTGAAGACTCGTTCAAAAAAGTACTCGATGCACTCAAGGAAAGCACGTCTGTCAAGCAAAGAAATAAGACCTATGCGAGCATGATAAGTGCTAAACTCAATGTTGGTTTTGAAATCTATACGCCTAACAAAATGATAGGCTTTGGCGTGTTGTCAACCACCAAACTCTATAACTCACGCATCTATGAGGATTTCCTCGCCAGTGTTAACTTCCGCCCTGCACAATGGTTCAACCTCACCGCTAACTATAACTTCATGAACCTCAAGCAGCATGCCATAGGAGCCTCGATGGGTTTGCGCGGCGGTCCGCTGAGCCTTACGGTTGCGATGGATTACGTGCCTTTTGAATATGCCGCATTGGATATTAACGATAAGTCGCAATACATCATCCCATACCGCTCCAAGGGCGTGAACCTCGCAGTAGGTCTTAACCTCGTATTTGGTTGGCGTCGTGATAAAGACCGCGATGGTGTAAAGGATATGAAAGACCTATGCCCTAACACACCTTATCGTCAGTATAAAAAACAAGGTATTAAGATACAGGTTGACGAAAATGGCTGTCCTATTGACGAAGACGGCGATGGCGTACCCGATTATCTTGACAAATGCCCGGGCACACCAGTTGAGGCTTATGGACTTGTTGATAGTGTAGGTTGTCCGCTTGATAGTGACCTTGACGGAGTACCCGACTACCTCGACAAATGTCCTGACACTCCTGAGGAAGCGCGCGCTATGGTTGACAGCGTAGGCTGCCCGAAGGATAGCGATGGAGACGGAGTACCAGATTATATTGACCAATGTCCCGATACACCTGCCGAAGCTCGCGGATATGTTGATGATAAGGGTTGCCCGCTTGATAGCGACCTCGACGGAGTACCCGACTATCTTGACCAATGTCCCGACACACCGGAAGAGGCTCGCGCGACAGTAGATAGTGTCGGTTGCCCGAGAGATACTGACCTTGACAAAGTTCCTGACTATAAGGATCAATGTCCTGACACTAAACCAGAGGCCCGTGCCTTCGTGGACGAGAAAGGTTGCGACAAAGACACTGACGGCGACGGAGTGCCCGACTACCTCGATAAGTGCCCGACACAACCGGGACCGGCATCGAATAACGGTTGCCCCGAAAACAAGGAAATCAGAGCACTCTTCAAGAAGGCTATGCAAGGCATTCAGTTCGAGACAGGAAAGTCTGTCATCAAGAAGAAATCTTATGGCATACTGAACCAAATCGTCAAAGTATTCCAAGATAATCCGACATGGAAAGCCGAAGTACAAGGTCATACGGATATTACCGGTGGCTACGAAATGAATATGCGTCTGTCTGATGACCGCGCTAACGCAGTTCGCAACTACCTTGTGGAACACGGAGTGGCAGCTGAACGACTCACCGCAAAGGGATATGGTCCTGATAAACCTATCGATACCAACAAGACTAAGGCAGGACGTCAGCAGAACCGTCGTGTTGAGTTTGACATTACCTATGAAGATGTTGTTACCGATGCCAATAAAGAAAGTGCCATAGACCCGCACGAAGTGGTCATACCTTCTGAGCAACCTGCTGACCCCGCAGCGCAGCAAAGCGCCGCCCCTGCTGAGAAATCTGCGGAGTAAAAGCAGTTGCCGCCTGAAAGCGTTTTCGAAAAACCTCGCCGATGTCCTTTATGGATATTGGCGAGGAGGAAAACGAGCAATGGCCATTTGATAAATCAAATCCGCTTCTGTCAGTCATGCGACAGAGGCGGATTTTCTGTATTTCGAGATTAGTGATTTTCTGTGTTTCGAGATTACGGATTTTAGATATTTAGGTATTTTGAAACTTTGGTCTCAGCATTATAAATTACAAAACCTCCCGAAGTCCAATGCCTCGGGAGGTTTTGTATGTTTTGTTATGATTGCTTGATTAGAGGCTGATAGCTTCTGATGGGCATACAGAAGCGCATGTGCCACATTCTGTGCAAGCATCGGGATCAATAGAATAGATATCGCCTTCTGAAATAGCTCCTACGGGGCATTCATCAATACATGTGCCGCAAGCCAAGCAAGCGTCGGAAATTTTGTAAGCCATAGAAAATTAGTTTTGATTAGTTATTAGTTGTTGTTAGATTTGTATTGCAAAATTATGATTTTTTTTTCAATTATGCAATATGGAAACAAAAAAAACTCATAAACCGCAACGTTTCCGGTCACATGAGTTTTAATTGCTGTAAAGTCTGTGGAGGTTATTTTGCTATGAAAGCCTTCACGTCGTCGTTATGTACTATTCTCTCTTCGAAAACGTAAGCACCTGTTTTCGGAGACTTAACCATCTTAATTACTTTTGAGAATGAACGGCCGGCGCCTTGTTGCAGGGTGGCCACAACTTTTTTTGCCATAGTGGTTTACTCTGTATTGTTATTTTATTTCCTTATGAATGGTATAGCGTTTCAAGATAGGGTTGTATTTCTTCAACTCTAAACGCTCGGGGGTGTTTTTGCGGTTTTTGGTTGTGATGTAGCGTGAGGTGCCGGGCATACCGCTCGCCTTATGTTCTGTGCACTCAAGAATAACTTGCACTCTCGCGTCTTTTGTTTTCTTTGCCATAACTCTTGTGATTTTTTGATTGATTATGCGAAGAGGTAGCCTTCTTTTGCTGCTCTTTTGAGTGCTGCGTCAAGACCGATTTTGTTGATGGTTCTCAAGCCGGCTGCTGATATGTTGAGTACTATCCACTCGTCGCGTTCTACCCAATAGAATTTTTTACGGAACAGGTTAACGTCAAATTTGCGTTTTGTATGGCGTTTCGAGTGAGATACGTTGCAGCCCACCATAGCCTTTTTACCTGTAATCTGACAAATTTTTG
>DGSV01000038.1 GCA_002394025.1 Bacteroidales bacterium UBA4353 | reverse complement strand
TTTCTAGCTTTTCTAGCTTTTCTAGCTTTTCTGGTTATTTCTCTCTGATAAATAGATTGATAGGCGTTCCGTTGAAGTCCCACCACGAGCGTATTTTGTTCTCCAAGAAACGGCGGTAAGGCTCTTTGACATATTGTGGCAGGTTGGCGAAGAATACAAACGTAGGTATCTGAGTGTCAGGGAGCTGCGTGCAGTATTTGATTTTGATGTACTTGCCTTTAGTGGCAGGGGGCGGGGATGCGGCTATCAGTGGTAGCAGTTGTTCGTTGAGTCGTGCTGTTGGTATTTTTCGCTGTTTATTTTCATAGACATGCATTGCTGTCTCCATGACTTTATATATACGCTGTTTCGTCAGGGCTGAGGCGAAGACGATAGGGAAGTCGGTAAATGGCGCAAGACGTTGACGGATAGCTTGTTCATAGGCTTTGATGTCGTTGTTTGACTTGTTTTCTATCAAGTCCCATTTGTTGACGCAGACTACGAGTCCTTTTTTGTTCTTTTGTATCAGTTGGAAGATATTAAGGTCTTGTGCCTCAATTCCTCGTGTGGCATCTATCATGAGTATGCATACGTCGCTGCTTTCTATGGCTCTTATGCTGCGTATCACCGAGTAGTATTCAAGGTCTTCGTTGACCTTGGCTTTCTTGCGTATTCCTGCGGTATCCACAAGATAGAACTCTCGTCCGAACTTGTTGTAGCGAGTGTATATGCTGTCACGTGTGGTTCCCGGTATGTCGGTAACCACAGTGCGCTGTTCCCCGATGAAGGCATTGAGAATTGATGATTTTCCGGCATTGGGTCGCCCCACAATAGCAAAACGCGGCAGACTTTCGTCAATGTCATCTGCATGGTCTTCGGGCAATTTTTCGACTATGATATCCAATAATTCGCCGGTGCCGAGACCATTTACAGCACTGAGAATCTGCGGTTCGCCAAGTCCCAGTTTATAGAATTCGGCGAGTACGTATTGTTGGTCGAATGTGTCGCATTTATTCACGGCTACTATTACCGGCTTGGGGCATCGGCGTAGAACCTGAGCAACTTCCTCATCATAGTCCGTGAGACCGTTTTGTCCGTCAAGCACAAAGAGTACCACATCGCTTTCGTCTATGGCGAGTTGCACCTGTCGGCGTATCTCGTCCTCAAAAATATCATCACTATTTACGACCCATCCTCCGGTATCGATGATGGAAAATTCGCGGCCGCACCATTCCGTCTTGCCGTATTGGCGGTCGCGGGTGGTGCCTGCCGTATCGCTTACTATGGCGCGGCGGGTCTTGGTAAGGCGGTTGAAAAGAGTCGATTTGCCAACATTGGGCCGACCTACTATGGCTACTATATTACTCATGTTTTTTTTTGGGGTGGGGGAATAAAGTTATTAGGAGTTAGGAGTTAGGATTCTTACTTCTTACTCCTAATTATTTTTTTCAAAGTGTCAAAGCAAATATTGTATCACCGTTAATGATGTCTATGATAGTCAGTGTGATGTGCATTGCCGGTACGGCTAGTAGAGTACTATCCAAACGGTCAAGAACACCGCCGTGCCCTGGCATGATATTACCACTGTCCTTAACACCCAATGTGCGTTTGAATAACGACTCGGCAAGGTCACCGAAAGTGCCGAAAATAACTATTATTTCAGCGAAGAGCATCCATGTCAGCAGGCTGTATTCCGGCATGAGTAAAGAGCATATATACCCCGTGAGCAGCGACATTGTGGCACCACCGATGAGGCCTTCCCAAGATTTTGCCGGAGAGATACGAGGCGCCATCTTATGCTTGCCAAGCAGTGAGCCGAAAAGGTATGCCCATGTGTCGTTAACCCAGATGGTGACGAAAACCGCAAGCAGCAGCAGGGGCTTGTTGTAAAGTTGGCACAGCAAGGCGAAAGGGTAGGCAATAACGACCTGACCGGCAATGAAATATACTAAGGAACGTATGGGGTTTTCGCGATTAGCGAAGATTTGGTATATCACGAAACCTATGATATACAGCGGGTAAGCAACTTCTAACACCGCTACTGCCCAAGCCATGGGGTAGTCACCTTCCTGAAGCAGAAATTCACCCACAAAGAGTAGTAGTCCGGCTATCATTCCTACCCAAGGATTTACGTCAGCGTCTTGGTGCTCGTTGGTAAGAGTATGGAACTCACGCAGGGCGAGCATGAGCAATAGTGAGAATAATATGCCGAAAGGCACCGATGTCGGAACTAATAATGAAGTGATTATCAGTGCTACGAATACTGCACCGGAAATTGTACGAACCAAAATTGTGGGCATTATTTTATTTGATTTTTAGCTTTTCTAACTTTTCTAGCTTTTCTAGCTTTTCTAGATTTGCTAGTTATCCTAGTATTTCTAGTTTTCCTAGTATATTTGATTTATTTCTTGTTTATTTTCTCATTCTGCCGGCGGCATCGTAGGTGTGGTTTTCGGTGTCGATGAGCACGCTGTTGTCGCGGAGGTATTTTCTTGTTTGCCGTTGTGCCGGAGCCGCGGTTTGCTCAATGGCTGTTTGCGGTGCCTTTTGCACGGTGAAGGTCTGCATTACTACGGTAGTGGGCAGGTAGTTATCGTTGCCGGGATGGAAAGCAATGACCGTCACTTCGCCGGCTTCGAGTGCTGTGAGTGTGTTGCCGTCGATGGTTACGATGCAGTTTGTGAAGGCGTATGTTATTGGTAAAGAACTACTCAGTGTTGCTGTTATAGGCAGTGTCTCACCCTCTGTAATTGACTTTTGCTGTCCTTCCCACGAGATGTTTTGTTGGGCTTTATTGACCGTGAGCGACACGGGTACTACGCGCTCGTTGTAGATGTCTGTGTTGTCGGGAGTGAAGAGCACTTGCAGGGTGTATGAGCCGGCGTTGAGTACTGTTGTCGGTTCGTCCTGCGCCCATGAGAAGTTGCCCGGAACTTTGCCCATCAGGTCGCTAAGCACAACCTCGTCAAGCGTCTGACCGTAGGTGATACTCTCGGCGTGAGCCATAATATCAGGATTGGCTTTGCTGATTGTCAGTGTTTTAGCGATTGTCTCCGTGCCGTTGTATTTGTAGTTTCCGGGTTGCTCGGCGGTGAAGGTTACCATGCCGGCTTTGAGGATTGTGAGCTGCGTGTCGCCGTAATAGGCTATTGTGGAGTCAGAGCTGTGGTATGCCACGTCTAATCCACTGGTAGCGAAAGCGTTGAAGGTTATGATGTCTGTTGTCAGGCAGTCGCCGAGGTCTTGGTTCCACGCCAGTGTTTGGTCGTACTTGCTGGTGCTGCCGCTCACGGCTATCTCCACCTGTTTGCCTTCGCCGCTGATGGTGATGGTACCACTATGGCTGCCGGCTTCGGTATGGAGGTAAGATATGGTGATGTCTGTTGTCTGGTTGATGAGGTTTTTGGCTCCGACAGTGTTTGCCGATACCGTGAAATGTGGGTCTGACGACGTGATGTCCGCTACGATGTTAGTCCATGTTATGGTAACTCGTTTTGTTGCCGGAGCGTCATCAACCATGGCGTTTTGGAAAGGCCATTCGTCTGTTGAGGCGCTGAGGTGTTTGAGTTCCGTAACTTTTATGTCGCGGAATGTTGCCGCATTACGTCCCGTGGCAGCAAATTTGAGGTATTTGGTGTTGCTGTTCAGGCTTACTGTTGCGGCCGAGGCTGTGAGGTCTAAAGCACCTTTGCCCGTTTCGGACCATACTGATGACCAGTTGTTATGGTCTGTTGACTGATATACCGTCAGGGTGCCTGATGTTCCGCCGCCGAGCCATGAAAATGTCAGTGTTTCCGGCAATCCCGTCTGCGGCAGGGCTATGACGCACTCGTCGGAATAGTCGTTACCGATGATTACTAAGCGTCCGACCAACATGCCGCCGCCGATACCGAAAAGTCCGTCGGAAAAACTCACGTTATCGGTCTTGGAAATCACTGTCAGAGCGTTATTGAAGTCCTCGGAAGTCATTTCCGTGTCCCACGGCAGCTGGGCATAGGACATGGCTGAAACACAGAGTGATATAATAACAAACAGGTGTCGAAATTTTTTCATTGATAATATTGTTGTATTTGAGGGAACATGATTGTCATGTCATTTCTTGTGATGTTTTTGTTTACCTCCCGTGGCACTTATTCCGTATGCGGCATGCCGTGCTCTTGTGTGAGGACGAATGATTATGATGTCAGCGGTGCTGGTGGTCATTCCACATTCATACTTCCTTTGTGCAAAGTTACTAATAATTCGCAAAATACGCAAACGTAAAGAAGCCGCGGTTGTTGTCCGCGGCTTCTGAGTTGTTGGAAATGTCTGTAAGGACTTATTTCTGGATTTTGAGAGCGCCTTTGACGCCGGCTACGCGTACTACGTAAACGCCTGCGGGCATTTGGCTCATGTTGAAGTTGTCGGTGGTGTTGGCAACCATTTTGCCGAGAGCGTTGAAGATGGTCATTTCGCGGCGAGCCTCGTTGATGACTTCCATGCCGTTGTAGCGTACACCGGCTTCAGCCATTGTCTCTTGGATACCGGTACTATAAAGACCTTGGATTTCTACACCAAAGATGTTGATGGTGTTAGAGGCAACTTTGATAACAACATCTCCTGCAACGTATTGTCCTGCGGGCAGGTCAACTTCGGCAATGTAGCCGGGACGCATTTTGTGACCGTTTTTCAAACCGCTCTTAAGAATTTCCACGGGTGTGCCGCCCTTGACGCTGATAGCAACGCCGCGGTCGCTATCACCATTGGGTTGGAAGTATACGCGCACTTTGCCACCGATGCATGTGAAAGCACCGAGTTCCAATGAGCAGTTGGACGCTATCTTAAGCATGGAACCCACTTTCATGTATGTGGAGTCGGTGGCGGGGTTTGTGCCGGTGCCGCAGAGGTCAGGCATAGGAATTTCCATACCATAACTGTCTTTTACGTTCCATGCTGTTTCCGACTCTTTGCCGTCTGTTTTGAGGAAACCTTTGATGACAGTACCATTGCTCAGAGTCATGGGAGCTGTGCTGGTAGCAGGGGGATTGACGGTCTTGTCGCCATCTTTCTGGAAGTCAATGTAGTTGCAATTGCCTTCTACACTGATGAATGTTGCCAATGGACTTGATTGCGCGCTCATTCCCATTGCGAAGAGAACAGCGGCTGCGAGAGTAAAAAGTTTTTTCATAAGCTTATAATTTTTATTTTGGTTAATAGTTATTTTGCCTAAAATTTTTGCGGTCTATAAAATCTCTGCCAATTTTTTTATACTTGACATCGCAAAGGTATTACTTTTTTTTTATACGGCAATATCTTTTGCGTTACATTTTGTGGAAAAATTGACAAAATAAAGATTTATTTTGGAGCTCAGTTGAGGTTTTACAGAAATTATTCATTAAATTTGCATCCGAAACTATATAAATATGAAGAATAGGAGTGAGATATTGGATATTTTAAGGACCTACAAGCCGGTTGCTATGCGCAAGTATGGCATAACTTCACTTTGCTTGTTTGGTTCAACGGCTCGCGGTGAGCAGCATGACGGCAGTGACGTTGACGTGTGTTATACCGGAGACGCGATGTCTTTGCTGACCTTGGACTCTTTTCAGTCAGAATTAGAAAGCCTATTTGGCTGTAATGTTGATTTGGTCAGGATGCGACCTAATATGAACGAGGTTTTACGCCAACAAATAACAAGAGACGCTATATATGCGTAATGAACTGCTCATACAAATAGATATGTTAGAACAACTTGACAAATTATTGTCAGTTGTTGAGTCGCGCGCGGCAGGGGTTCAAAGTTTTGATGCTCTGGCACGCTCTGATGCCGGAATGATGAAACTTGATGCTATCTGTATGAATTTGATAACGATAGGAGAGGTTGTTAAAGGCTTGGACAAGGTGTCTAATGGTATGTTGCTGCCTAAGTATTCGGTTATCAACTGGCATGGCGTGATGCGTATGCGCGATAAAATTGCCCATCATTATTTTGAGATAGATGTCGATGTAATTCAGCGAACGGTTGAGGATGATATTCCTCAACTTCACGCTGTTATAAGACAGATGTTGGGCGATATTCGGAGTTGAACAAATCACTTTAATCAAATAATAATCATGCCGGCATTGTTGTGCTGGCATGGTTATTATTTGCCTTATCAGCCCTATTAGCCCTATTAGCCTTATTAGCCTTATTTATAAGTAGTCCCGTCGTATTGGTGTGCCGTGCAGGCTTCCACGAGGCTGTTGATATATACTTCGACGTATGTATATCCGTCGGCGTTGATGTCGTTGGCTGTCTTGCCGGCGGGCACGTTAGCCGCGAACCAGTCGTCGGGTATTCCGTCGTCGTTGCTGTCCACGGGTGCCGGCAGACTATTGTAAGTCGGGTAGGCGCCTTGGTCGGCAACTTTGTCGAGTATTCCCCAACGTCCTGTTACTGAGCCCCGGTATGTTGAGCGTCCTGTCATGAGTTCTTGCGCGATGCGCGTGTCCACGGCGTCGCGTTTGAGGTTCGCTCCGCCGTATGCCGCCACGGCCATCATCAGGTTGGTGGTGGGGTTAGTCTTGGGGTTCACGGGGTGCTGCGGTATGGGTTCATGGGCGTAAGGCTGCGACTGCTTGACGTTTTTCTTTTTCACGCCGTCCTTATAGTCCACCATACTCCAGTCGTCGCCTTCTGGAATGTCAGCGCCAAAGACGTAGTTCTCAGCGATGTAGTATTGTCCGTGTCCGAATGTTTGTATGCTGTCGGGCCATTTTTCGGTTTCGATATCCACTTGTGTGATGCGGAATTTTTTCTTGGGGTCGGTACCCATACCGGCCTTATAGACATTACCCACGATGTTATAGTGCCCGTTCATCTCACCTCCGTAGCAGGAGTTGTTGCCCCAGTTGAATATCACGTTGTTACGGAAGTCCATGCGTTCCTCGCTGACGTTTTTCCATTGTTGCCATTTCAGTCCGTGGCGCAGGAAACCATTGAGTCGCGGGTTACGGCTGAGGTGGTTGGCAAGCAGGTTATGGTGGAATGACGCGTTCTCGCCGCCCCAGATGCCTCCGTAGCCGTGCGCGCCCTTGCTGTGTCCTGCTTCGCAGAGGCTCTCGGTGATGTAGCACCATTGCATGGTGAAGTTTTTGCAGTAGTAGAACGACACGCATTCGTCCACAGACCATGACATGGAGCAGTGGTCGATGATTACGTTCGTCAGTCCGCGTCCGTTGAGCGCGTCCACGGCATCGCCGCTGCCGTCGCCAAGGCTCTCATTACCCGGGCGGAAACGCATATAGCGCATGATGATGTTGTCGGCACCTATTGTTACTTCCTGATCGGCGATGCAGATTCCGTCGCCGGGGGCTGTCTGACCGGCGATGGTCAGGTTGCCTTGCTTGATAGAAATCTTACGTTTGAGGTGTATCACCCCCGAAACCTTAAATTCTACAATGCGGGGATAGTGTTGGCTCACAGCCCAACGGAAAGTGCCTACATCGCTCACATCGCCATCTTCGAGTGATGTCACGTAGAGAACTTTACCGCCGCGGCCGCCGGTGGTGTATTTACCGCCGCCCTCGGCGCCGGGGAATGCCAAGGTCTGACCCATAGATAGGACCACAACCAGCATTGAGCACAATAGTGTGATGAGTGAACGTTTCATGATTTTTGATTTTTTATTGTTATTTTATGATTTTCCAGCTTTTCTAGCTTTCTAGCTTACTAGCTTTTCTAGTAATTCTAGCATTTCTAGTTAATCTAGTAATTCTAGCTTTTCTAGTTAATCTAGTTTGCAAATACTTTGCCAAAATTACAAGAAATTTTTCACATGAGCAAAATTTCTTAACTTTGCAATGTCTTTTAAGGGAATTCCAAATCGTTTTCACTCACTCATGAACCGTTTCCTGAAGTTTTTTCTCACGTTGCTGTTGCTATGTGTCTTGTGTCCGCCTGCGGCATTGTGCTCTGACGCTCCTGCCGGCGAGCCGGACCGCCTTGCCGAGGATTTCGTTACGGCGTATCTGCTCGTCTTTGCTCCGGGCGACGCCATGTACAGCCAAGTGGGCCATGCCTGCTACCGCATGCGCTGTCCCTACTACGATCTCGACTACTGTTTTTCCTATGAGAGTGAGGATGTTACGCAGCGTGTTCTGCGTTTCCTTGCCGGCGACCTCAAGATGGGCATGGTGGCGCTGCCTACCGACACCTTTCTCAGCTCTTATATCACTGACAACCGGCCATATATCCAGTATGAGCTTCGTCTGCCGCCTGAGGTTGAGACAGAGCTGTGGCGCGTGCTCGATGAGAAGGTCGCCGAGGGCATGAATATCCCCTACGACTATGTCAACAACGGCTGTGCCCTGGCTACCATGCGCTGTCTGCAGTCCGCTGTCCGTGCCGCCGACAGCCGCCTCGTGTTCCGCGCCGACAGCGCCATGGGCTATCTCGCCGACCATACCATGCGCGAGATACTGCACCATAGCATGCCCGATACGTGGAGCCGCGAGTTTGTGTCGTTTATCTCCGGTGAACATTTTAACCCCAAGTACGACACGCGACCCCCTCTTGCTGAGCGCCTTGTGATACCTCGCGACCTTGCCATTGCCCTGCAGCACGCCACAGTGGGGGATATGTCGCAGACGGTGATAAGCCCCGATGCGGTGGTCGCCGAGAACCGTTATCCGCGATCTGCCTTTCCGCCTATGGCCGCGGCGCTCGCGGTGCTGGCAATAGCTCTGGCTAACATCTATTTCCGCAACAGATATATCGACTGGCTGCTGCTTATTGTTCAGAGCGCTTTGGGTTTGCTGCTCATCTACCTTGTGTTTTTCTCGTCGCTGCCAGCCACGCGGTGGAATATCCTGCTCATACCATTCAATCCCTTGCCGCTAATCTGTTGGCGCTGGCGACAGCTTTGGGCAAAACCCTATCTGGTGCTCATAGTTCTTTGGGTGGCGCTCATGGTCTTCTATCCGCACATGATAGTGTCCTGGGAGCACATCATCCTCGCCATAGCCATCGCGGTGATTTGTTTTGAGCAAGTAGTAAAGAGTAAGTAGTAAGTAGTAAGTAGTAAGGGTGTTAGACAGCTTTGCTGTGAGGAGTTAACTGTGAGGAGTTAATGTATTGTAGGGACGCGGTTACCGCGTCCCTACAATACATTAATTAGCAAACCTAGAATTAGCAACTCTATCAAACCTAGCAAATCTTTTCTCTTTTCAAATAAATTTTGTAACTTTGTAAGTTTAAGGAAAAACCATTTTTAGTCTAAAAATATAGTAAAGAATCAGATATGAAAAATCATAAGTTGACCAAATTACTATTGTTAGTGTTCGGCCTTTTAGTGTTCGGCGTTAGTGAAGTTTTTGCTACCAGTGCCGCATTTTCTCGTGCCACGGCATATAACAAGACGGGGTCTCCCACAGGTGGCGGTAAGGTTTATGTTGGTACCGCCGCTACTTCTACTCCGGCTTATGCGTCATACAATAGTAGTACCGGTCAATATATGTCTGTGAGGGTCAAGGGTGCCAATACTACCACCACCTATCATTTCTATGCCAAAGCAAACCCGGGCTATAAGTTCGCCGGTTGGTACACCATAGATGAAAATGGTGAATTCTCACGTGCTGCCAACTCCACTATAGATGGCACGACCTACAAATGGACTGACGAGCATTATGTCAAATCCATTAAGTCGGGTAATACTCCGCAGAGTGGAGGCGATTCTTATGCTGATATAAACCTCTATGCCAGTTTCTTGGGCGTAGTGCAATATAACTTTATACATCCTGTTAACGGTTCTTTCACTATTATGAATGGTGAAACACCGGTGGAAAATTATGCTTCTTTCACTGTTGATGGTACTGTATTTCTTAGTGCCATGCCCGATGCCGGATATAAAGTCAAAGGTTGGTACACAACCACTAACGGTGGCATCACGAAAAACTATTTCGACTTCTCGAACCAAGTAGAGCCAAGTTTCAATAACAACGTCACCGTCGGTGTGGAGTTCGTTCCCGATGACGGCAAGGCAACTTTCTGGGTCAAAGGCACTAATACTACCACTACGGACCTCAATGTTGCCAATACGACAGCCAAGACTTCGAGTAGCAAACTGATAGTTGTTGTCAGCAGCGGAACCTTGCCGGCGGGCACCTATAATATATCCCCGGGTGTGACGCTGTTGATACCATATAACTATACCTATGACAGGATGACCAAACCTAATGAGGTGCACGTCACAAATATTTCAAGTCGTCCGCCCCTGAAGATTTATAAGAAATTGTCATTGGTTCCGGGTGCTGTAATAAATTGTGAGGGTGATATATGTCTTGGTGGCTCTATTGTTGGTATCAATGGCGGAAATCCTTCGTCATTGCCTTGTGGCAATGTCGGTGTGCTTGACCTCTCTCGCGGCGGCACCGTGAACCTCAAGAATAAATCCACGCTCTATGCTTGGGGCTTTGTACTGGGTCAGGATATGAACCAAGGCAATAACACTACCGGTGTGGGAGAGATAATTGCCGAGTCGGGCTCTACTATCTGGGAGTTCTTCCAAGCCGGCGAATGGCGTGGCGGCACGGCATCGTCAACGATTTACAGCAACCGCAGTTCGTGGAAGTTCTTCCCCTTCCAGAGCTATACGGTGCAGAATATTGAGGCTCCCATCACCTATAATGCTGGCTCCACGGGCAGATGCTATTGGACCATTTTCGGTGACGGGAAACTGCATAGTATCGACTTCCCATTGATATCCGGAAGCGGCTCGCTCTTTAATCTTGGTTCCGGAGCCTCACTGCGTAAGTGGTACGACCCCACCACAGACCGCGTGTGCTACGCTATGCGTGGTTCGGCGTCGCTGGCGGCCATAAACCTCGAAGCATTGGGAGTGTCAATATCTTCCAAGGACTATAATCTGCCTGTGCCGGCAAATATGCATATAATCCTTGACAGCGGTGCCAGCGCCACTATCTCCAACCCCATAACCATGCATGCCGGCTCAGTGGTTGAGGTGCGTTCCGGAGCCACACTGACCCTCAATACCAATTTATATCTGTATGATGTTGACGATTGGGACCTTTATTGTTATAAATACTACTACCGCACATATTTCGATAGCAAGTGCAAAAGTCTCACTCAGCACTACGACCGTGGCGATGGTAAGAGCAAGGACCTGCTCGAAGATGCGCGCCTCACTATTGATGGCACGCTAAAATTCGGCTCTAACGGACGTCTCTATTCATCAGCCAAAGGCTCCAATGTCAACGGCAACGGCGGTGGCAAGATAATATATGGCACCTTGCCCACCAAAACCACCATGACGCAGTGTCTGAACCTCGCTGATGCCGTAAATGTGAATATCGCCGCTGCCAATATGTGCAATAGCGACGGGACATATACCAAAGCCGCAGCGTCAACCACATACCATAACGTTCATGGGCGTTGGTATGTTGCCGGCAAGCATACCGAGAAAGCGGACCACACCTACGACTTCACGTACATCAAAGCCGGTGGCGATGCTTATGGCACAGCCGGTGCCACGACTACCGTACCTGCCGTGTGGTCGTACGACAAGACGGGACTGCTCGACCGCCAACAATGGGCTAACGTCAAAGCCGACGCCTGCGACAACTGGTGGCAGGGGCTTAACGACGGTTTCATCTATAACTACACCATGAATAACGCATGGCATCAATACCAACCCACGGGAACCCAAATAGGTTCCGGCGAAGAAGCCGTGGACGTATATAGCGGTTCTGATAACAAACTCTATACTAAGGGCGGATGTACATGGGAGCAGTATGGTGGTATAGAGGACAACTGCCTATACACCGTTGACGGAGTGAGCAAAGCTTTCGTAGGCGGAGCCTTCGTGGCGCTCACCAAAAATAGCGATGATGAGGCATATCATAAAACCGATGCCGCAACGCAGTATTATATATGCTTTTCCGAAGGCTGTAACTGGCATCCGGCAACCAAAATTGCAGACAAACAAAAAGCCTATATCATTGACGGACAGAAGTATATATGGTATAACGATGCTTGGCTCGCCGTGGAGCAGGACGGCACGCTGTTCTATTCTTTTGACGCCAATAATGTCAGAATTTACTACGAATACGTCAGCAATGCATGGACCTTGGCAGAACCTGTCGCGGAAACGACACGTTCGGGCGAGACACAGCAATATTTTAAGATTGCTGAAGCCTTCGACGAAGCCAATTCCGGTACGGCATCTGGAAACAGTACCACCATCAAACTGCTCAAGGATGTTAGCACGTCAACCGCTCTGACATATTCCGGTAAGGGAATCACTATCCTCGACCTCAACGGATTCACACTCAGCGGCACCGTGTCGTCAATGCTCACCATCAATGACGCCAACTCAACATTAGTCATCATCGACCAGAGCGCCGATGCTACGGGAATGGTGAAACTCTCGTACAGCGCAAATACTCGCCGGTATTGCGCGGATGTAAAAAAAGGTCATCTGATGCTTAACAGCGGTACCATATACGCAGAAAACACCATGGAGTATAATTCGACATCTGCCAAAGCAACGTGTGTGTCCGCAATTTTGGTAGAGGCCGGACAAAAGCTGACCATCAACGGCGGAAGTGTAGAAGCCTATTCTGCGTATTATCCTCGCGCAATCCAAATCAGCGCTTCTGCCGTGTCGGAAATCAATATCAATGGCGGAAAAGTTTATGCGGAATCCAAGCAAGTAACTACAGCCCAAGGTGTTTATGCTATCGGCGGAACAATAAATGTCAAACAGGGCGCAGATATCGAGGTAAAGACCAAAAGCTCTGCTGCCTATGGAATATATCTTGACGCGAATGCTACTTATAGTCCCACTCTTAATATGACAGGCGGTCATGTCAAGGCCATTGCAACTACGAAAGACGCCCACGGCATGTATGTCGGTGGATCTGTTACCATGAATAATACCGTCCCCAACACTGTCAAAGCCTCAAACCCTGCCCATGCTAATATCTCCGGCGGTACGATAGATGTTTCAACGCAAAGCGGAGCTACCGCCATTGGCATATTGAATTATGGCACGACGGTCATCAGCGGAGGAACAATAAATGCTACTCCCAAGACCACCTCGGCTTATGGAGTGATGGCGCGCGATGGCATCGTAACCATTGGCGGCAACACGGTCGTGAACGTAACAGCCACCAAGATAGCATACGGTTTGTATGCGCAAGGCTATGCTCCTGCTGATAAGACCGGTCGTCCTTATAATGGCGAATTGGTAGTCAACGGCGGAACTATTAATGTTCAGACAACAGCTGCTGCGTCGTCTGATACGGAAGGAGCGATGGGAGTTTATGTGAAAAGCGCGACAAAAAGTATTACATCTACAGAAAGTGGCTACTACGCCGGCAACTACGCCGATGCAGGAACTGCCACAATCAATGGAGGACAATTTTCTGTGACAGCCAAGGCTAACCATGGTTACGGAATTTATGTTACTGAAGCCCTCACTGGCTCTTACACAGGTAATACTACTCCTCAGTGTACTGTCAATGGCGGTAAGTTCAAGGTGGCGAGCCAGACATCCGGCGCCGCGAATATCGTCGTGAACAACACTGCCGCCTCGGCTGACAACTTCAGGATGCTGGGCGGATACTACAACATCGACCCGACAAGCACCGCCGCGACATATATACCCGCCGGCAAAGAGGTCAAAGACCTTGACGCAACGGTAGAGGTGAGTCTGATTAACGAAGGCTATGTCAAGAAAATCGCCGGCACGGAATATACAGTAACATGGAAAACATATAACGGCACAACAATTAAGACCGAGAAGGTTGAAAGCGGCAGAGTGCCTAAGTTCACGGGTGAGATGCCAAGCCTTGATGACACGAATTCCACGCGAGAGTTTGACGGCTGGTGTACAGATACGTGGAATAGAGGCACGGCATACCTAAATGACGCCGAACTGCCGGCTATCGCGGCAAGCGACGTAACATACTATACGCACTATCAGGCAATATACGCTGAGGTAATCGCCAATGGCATTACCACGCGTTACAACAGCGCGCAGAGCGCATGGAACGCCGCAATGACCTATAAGCAGGCGACTATCCGCATCCTGTCAAACATAGGCACGGAAGCGACAAAGAACGGTAATATGACGGAACTGCTTTTCAACCCCGCGCAGGAGAATTCCACCATCGTGCTTGATCTCAACGGATATAGCTGGGTGATGGGACATCACACGACTGCGGCTAATAACAAGCCAGCGTTCCTCACCGTCAATGCCTCTAAGGCGGGCTGCAAACTCATCATCACTGATAATTCGACGTCCGGCAATGGCTATCTGATGAACGACGGCGAACTGGCCTCTACCATGATGTGCGCCCATGTGCAGGCCGGCGAATTGGTGCTCGAGGGCGGTATGCTCAGGTGCAACAACTACTCCGCCGCCAACTACTCTGAGGGCGTGCACGTCGATGCCGGTGCTACCTTCACCATGCTCGGCGGCACCGTCGAAGCCAAGAAGCAGGGCACCGTTGTTACCGGAGGCATAGTCACCGGCGTATATGTCTGTGGTACTGCGAACCTCGTGGCGGGAGATATCAGTGCCACTAATGCTGCCAATAAGGCTGTCGGCATACGAGTGGACGCTGCCGGAACGGCAAATACCGACCAAGACCTCAACGTGGTGGTGGACGGCAAGCAGTACTGCTATGGAGTTTGGGGCACCGGCACAGGAGCTTCGGTCATCACCGGCGGCACATACTCAGTAACAGCGCAAACGCAATATGCCACAGGCATTTATGCCAATAGCGCATGCCAGTTCAGCGTGGAGCAGCAACCCACATTTAATGTGCGTGTTGAGAGCGGCCAATACGCCCGTGGCGCGGTAGCCGATGCCACCGGAGCGCAGATAACAGTTAATGGCGGCACCTTTGACGTCAGGTCAGAAAACGACCTTGGCGCCAATGGCGTGGTAGCCGCCAGTGGCGGCACGATAACCGTCAACAGCGGCAAGTTCGATGTACACGCATACAAAAATCAAACACATGCGGTTTTAGCTGACACCAATGGCAATGTGGTGATTAACGGAGGTGAATTCACGGCAGACCAAACAGTCTACGCTAATGGCAACTTGCAGTGTGTTCGCGTATATCCAGGCGCTACGTGCGACATCAATGGAGGCACTTTTGACATTACCCAGAAAGCCGATGCCGGCAATGTGCTTGTCGCTTACGGCGGTACGACAAACATCACGGGTAATCCGGTCTTCAGCGCCAAATATGGCATCACGATAGATTATAGTTTAGGCACTTCTGACCAGACTGCCACAGTGGTCGTGGATGGCGGAACTTTCAATTGTCTCAGCTTCGGAGTGAAGTCATACACCGTCACCAGAAATGGTTACACCCTGACGGGCGATGTTACGGTGTTGGACGGAAAGTTCAACTCCACATGGAATGTTCTTGACAATAACACCCCTACAGGGAACCTCAAAATCAGTGGCGGATACTATACCAATAACAGCGGTGGCGCCTTGGGCAACTACGTGGTAGCGCCGAGCACCCTTGAGGCGCTGACCTCAGGCGCGGAATATGATGCGGGATACCGCTATCACGTCAATTCGCTGTACAACGTCACGTGGTCTGTTAACGGCACCACTACCGTTCAGCAGTACAGCCGCAACCAGATGCCCGACTTCGGCTCCGTGCCGGTCATCAACGACGGTAATACCTATGAGTTCCTCGGCTGGAACACCATAGCCGATGGTTCGGGAGACACGGTAAGCACCGTGAAAAATAACGTGACATACTATGCCCGTTTCCGCAAATACGAAGCCGAGATACTGCTCCCCGGCGTCGCCGAGGGCGTGAAGTACGAGCACCTTACCGATGCGTGGAGCAACGTGCTGAAAATCAGGCAGGCAACGCTACGCGTGCTTAGCAATGTCTATTACAACGCATCGCTGACCTATGACCCCGCGCCGGCGGCAGGCATTACTGATGACGACGAGGAGTACTTCACCGATGCCGTAACAACCCTTGACCTCAACGGACATATCGTCAACTATACGCCGGTGAACAATAACTATGCCCTGACAGTCAACAAGGTAGGCAGCAAACTTATTATCATTGACAGCAGCGCGGAGCAGGCAGGTCAGTTTGGACACTGCCAAGCAGCTGATGCTGATGTTACCTTACAGGCTGTGTATGTTCAGAACGGTGAACTGGAACTCGCCTCAGGTACCATAATAGCCAAAAACACCTCTACTGCCAGCGGCAGCAAAGGAACCCGTGCCGTTATCGGTGGCGGCGCAAATTCTGTGTTCACCATGACGGGCGGTGTGCTGTTAGCGCAGTCAAGGAATGATGCCCGTGCGTATAACTGCGGCGGAGCCGGAGTGTTCAACTTCTCGGGCGGAGAAATACGGAGCACGACAGAATACGCCACCGGTCAATGGGGCTCAGGAAACTACGGAGTGGTGCTATGGGATTACGGCACGCTAAACATGAGTGGCACGGCAATCATCAATGTTACTTCCGGCTCCGGCGCCACAGGCATTTACTCTCATGGCACGGCTGCCGTGGCTAACATCACGGGAGGGGCTATCAACGCCACCACTAAAACCGGCAATAACGCTCGTTGCCTGCTGGTAAACAATAATGGGCATATTACCATCGACGGCGGCACCTTCACGGCGCGCTCAGCCACTACCATGGCCATAGCCGCTTACACCGACGTCAACGGCATCGTAACCATCAACGGCGGCACCTTCGATGCCCGGTCCACATCAGCGACAACTACCAGTATCTGGAATATCGAAGGCTTGCGGGTGTCCGGCGGCGCCGAGGTAGAAGTCAACGGCGGCACCTTCACAGCTGCCAACGGCACCATACCTATCGCCGTGTGCGCCCGAGGCGGCAACACAACCATCAACGGCGGCGTGTTCAACTCCCACAGAGCGCTGTACGCCATGGACTATGCCGACGCCACGCAGACGGCTACGGTAACCGTCAACGGAGGCACCTTCGTGGGAACATCTGACGCCATCAGAGTTGAATCGGTGCAGAGGACAGCAGATGGCGTAACACTGAAAGCCAATGCCAACGTAACCGTCAACGGCGGCTACTTCTACACTTCCGGCAACACTATCGTTACGCTCGTGAACCCGACCGGTTTGCCGGCTTCCACGCTCGTGCTCAACGGCGGCAAGTATAACGAGACCTCCGGCACTACACTCAAGAACCAAATTGATGCCCGCAAAGGCGCCACGACCACCATCCACGATATCAACGAGACAGCTGATGGCAGAAACTATTCCTATGAACTGCGCACACCTTACACCGTTACGTGGACTGCCGGCACGGGATATACGCATACAGAACAAGTGCAGAGCGGCATGACGCCAACCAACAACTCCGTCACCGACTTCGTGGCGGCAGATGGCAAGACCTATTACTTCACGGGCTGGAGCCCCGCGCCGGCTCCAATCTACGGTGACGCGACATACACCGCCACAGGAGAATACTATGAGGCGGAAGTCAAAGTCGGCAACGGAGCCTGGACACGCTATGCCGAATTCGGCGAAGCATGGGCTGCGGCGCAAGAAAATGCCAACAGCACCATCCGACTGCTCAATGACGTCTCTCTTAACGACTATATCATCTATCGCCCCGCGGTAGCCGACGCGCGCACCACGCTCGACCTCAACAACTTCCGACTCGAAGACAACAACTCGTCCTATGTCATCTATGTCAACAAGCCGGACGCCACACTGACTATCACGGACAACTCGGCGGCTAAAGGCGGCAGCGTCTATAAGAAGCGCTCCCATAACTCCAGCATCTACGCTGTTGAGATATACCGCGGCGAGGTGATACTGGAAGAAGGCACGATATATTGTGAGAACACCTCTGACGCCGCCGAATGGCAGCCGGCAATAGCCATTCATAACAGCCTCGAAACCACCTCAAAGATTACCGTCACGGGCGGCACCATAGAGTCCAAAGCCCTCAAGCAAGCCTACGCGATATATGCCTTCGGCGAAGTCAATGTCAGCTCCGGCACCGTCAAAGCCACAGTCACCAAGGGCGCCGGAGCCTATGCCATATATCAGGTATGCAACACCGGCACCATCTCCGGCGGCACTTTTGAAGCCAAGGCTGTCGGCAGCACGGCAACAATCGCCACCGCGGCATACTCCAGCGGATGGATAGGGAGCACGAAAGAGAATACCATCAACGGCGTGCTCAACATCACTGGAGGCACATTCACAGCCACGTCAGACTACACAACAGCGATAACATCGCAGTCAACGGGCGTCGCCAAACTGATAGGCGAGGAGTATGCCTATGCCCACGGCATTCTCAATGTGAGCGGCGGCAACTTCTACGCCACATGTTCATCGACCGCCGCCACGCAAGTGTTTGCCCTGCAGGTCAATGCCGCGCGTATCTTCGACACCGCCACCCCGCATCATATCGTGGCGGAGAGCAAGGGCGAGGCTAACATCTCCGGCGGTACGTTCCTCGTGGATACAAGAAACGACGGCGAGTATGTGGTAAATGCCGGTAATGTTGACCTGATGCGCTCATGGGGTACGCTCAACGTAACGGGAGGTACATTCACCATCTACCAACACTCAGGACCCGTAGGCATATCCTGCTACCGCGGCAAAACAACCATATCAGGTAATCCCGTGTTCAACGTCAACAGCTATACAAGGTGCCGTGGCATTATCGCGGGACCTTGGAACAGTTCAAGCTATTGCGATGCCGACGCCTCCAAGAACCTCGCAGAGGTAGAAATCAATGGCGGAACATTCAACGTGAAATCCGATCAAGGTCTGATAGGAATATGGTCGCAAGGAGCACTGTCAACACAGCCCTATGGCGGCGATCCGGGATATGCCATGAACGCCAAGATAACAATCAACGACGGCGAATTTATATTTATCGGTAATAACAGCAATGCGGATATCATCGCTCTGCGTCAGGATAATACGCAAACAGGAACCTACGGCAACGCCACGGCACAACTTCTTGTCAATGGCGGTAAGTTCAAATCTCTGCGCGGAACTCAGGCGTCGAACACTTCCACGGGATATAACATCTATACACCTGATACCGATACCAAGCTTACGGCTCTTATAGGTGGTTACTACGTCAATGACAACCAGCTCGCTGTGCATAAGGCCGACAGCTGCGACGTGGTGGCGCTCACCGAAGCCGACCCCGAGTACGCACAAGGATACCGCTACGTCGTCAAACCGCACTATGTGGCCAAGGTAACGGCAGCAGGCAACGACAGATATTTCTGCGATCTTGACCGTGCCCTCAATTTCGCCAATACACAAGCAGCGCCCACTATCACCATGCTCAACGACGCCACGCTTGCTCAACGATGGATTTTGAGCAACGCTGTCAATAACTGGCAGGGCATTCTCGACCTCAACGGCAAGACGATAACGAGCGCCGCGGGAGGCATGACATTCGGTATGATTGATGTTACCAAGGCCGGAACAAAACTGACCATCAAAGACAGCGCAACAGGCGGAAAACTGCTGCGTGAAGATGCCGGCAACTCAGTATGGGGCATAAACGTTAATAACGGTGCTACGCTGGAATTGCAGTCAGGCACTCTATGCGTCAGAAACTCAGGAACAAATACAACAGTCGGCGTCTGCCTCAATACCAACGGCGGAACCTTCGTTCAAACCGGCGGTAAGATAGAGGTTCATGCCCCCAACAATGTCAAGGGCCTTTATATATACGGTAGCAACAGTGTCGCCAACATTTCCGGCGGCGAGTTGAGCGCTGCCACCGACATTACCGAAACTCTCGGCAATACGGCATACGCCATATCGCAAGAGGTGGCGAATACAACCGTCAACATCTCCGGCACAGCCAAAGTCAGCGCCACAGCAGCAAGCTGGGCGTGCGGAGTTTCGCAAAATAAAGGCACCCTGACAGTTGCCGATGCTGCCACTCTGTCCGCCACGGCTCAGATTGGCGCCTTTGGCATTTTTTCCTTAGGAGCTACTACGACCACTGTTTCCGGCGGTACGGTATCAACGCACACCACTGTTCAGACCTCAGACGCGTCAAATGCGGTATATGTCGGCAGCGGTGCCAACACTACCATCTCCGGCGGCACGATAACATCAACCACCGATAATGCGTCTGGAGCCAACGTCTATGCCGTAAAAACGGCAGAAAATGGTACCACGACCATCTCCGGTGGCACAATTAACTGCGCAGGTTTCCAAGCCGTGAGCATACGCGGCGGCCAGACGACAATCTCCGGCGGTACCTTTAACGCCAAAATCGGCGTAAGAGCCATGGACTGGGCTG
>DGSV01000034.1:736-10664 GCA_002394025.1 Bacteroidales bacterium UBA4353 | reverse complement strand
AGGAACAAAACATGGAGATGGCGCGGTTATTCGCAAGACGTTTCAACAGAATTTATAATGTTGACTTCTTCAAAGAACCCGAGTCGTTTCATTACTCGGAGCAGGCCATCAAGGTCCCGGGGCTTGATGGCTCCGGCAAGATGGGAAAAAGCGAAGGTAATGCCATATATCTCAAGGATGACGAGGCCACGATTCGCAAAAAAGTCATGAAGGCTGTCACCGATGCAGGTCCTACAGAACCTAATCAGCAGAAACCGGAGCCGATAGCCAATCTATTCACCATGCTCGAAATAGTATCAGATAAGCAGACTTACGACTATTTTAATGACCAGTACAATGCCTGTCAGATACGTTATGGCGATCTCAAAAAACAGCTTGCCGCGGATATCAATGCCTTCTGCGCTCCTATCAGAGAAAGGATAGAAACCTTCATGGCTGACACCGAATTGCTCGACAGAATAGCGATGAGAGGTGCGGAAAAAGCACGCGAACACGCTGCCAAAACACTGGCGGAAGTAAGAAAAATAATAGGTTTTAGAACATGTTAGCACACTTAAAATATATCTTTGCCGTTGCCTTTGTAGGATTGACCATGTTTTCTGCAGCGCAAGTTGTTGATGACACGTATGTCACACCATCTATGGCACGCAAAGCCGCTGTTGACAAAAGCGAACAGGAACTCAAGGAGCAGGACTTCAGAAAAGGCGCCAAGCGACTCAATTTTACTGATGTTGAAGCGCAACAGCAAGCAACAGAAAAACGTACCGCCCAAGATAATGCACACGATGATGTGATGAAAAATCCCGCAAAGGATCATCAGCAAGATAAAGCGAGTGATAGTGTGCGTGGTAAATAAATTTCAGCAAGACTATGAACAGGAAATTATTATCGCTACTTACAACTTTATTGTTAAGCCTGCCTATGTTATCGCAGGATGAGTTTGACGCCTTGCGCATGACACCCTCTGACATAGCTGGCACAGCGCGCTACACAGCTATGGCTGGTGCTTTCTCGGCTATAGGAGGCGATGCTTCGGCAATCAAGGATAATCCCGCGGCGTTGGGTATATACCGGCGTTCGGAAGTAACGTTCACGCTCGGATATAATCTCAAGCAGACGAACACAAAATCAATGGGTGTCAGCAGAGAAGATTTCCAACATCGCTTTAATGCCCAGCAGGCGGCATTTGTCATTAATTTCGGAGGCAAGAAAAATCGTACACGGGGGCTTATTACCAATAGCCTGTCGTTCACCTACGACCATATCTACGACTTTAGGCGCTCTTTCACAGTAGGAACCGCTACCGGTCAACTCGGTACCGCGGCATCTCTCACCAGACTTGCGGAACTGCAAGCCAACACCGGCGGTGTGAATGCCAAAATGCTGTCATCGGAAAACGACCCCTTCGGTAATGTCAATGTCGGGTGGCTTTCCGTGGCTGCCTATCAAGCCTATCTACTCAATGCCGCTCAAGATGCCGACGCTCCTATGTATTCGCTGTTGGGAACTGACGAGAGAGTGCGGCATAAACATGCTCTTAGCGAAAACGGAGGCATAAACCAATATGCCTTTTCATGGGGTGGAAATGTCAATAACTACCTGTTCTTTGGTGTGGGCATCGGTATTCGTACCTTGCGTTACAGAATGAGTTCGACTTATGCCGAGCGTTTCGAGAATGAGGGTAACTTCCAGATTGATAATGTGGTGGAAACAACAGGCACCGGTGTTAACTTCTCGCTTGGACTCATGGGAGCTCCCACCGACTGGATGCGCTTGGCGGCTTCAATACAATCCGTAACCCTATATCGCCTTAAGGATTATAATGAGGCAGCTGTGGATTATTTTATCAATGATGATACCAAAGGCAATTTCGTCACTCCCGAAGGCGGTGGCAGCGACCTCGCATACCGCTTCCGCAGCCCTATGAAAGTCACTGCTGGAGCGGCATTCCTAATCAAACAAAAAGCAATAATAAGTTTGCAGTATGAACTCGACCGTTACCAGGGACTCAAGTTCCGCGACAAGAGCGACCCCGAGGCCTTTGCAGATGCCAATAATGGTATTAAGTCAACAGCGCGTAATATGCATACCCTGAAGATAGGTGCAGAATACACACCCGTAGAAGGCATAGCAATCCGCCTTGGCTATGCTCGGCAATTGCCTAATACCGAGCGTAATGCCCAGAGGCTGCTGCGATATAATACCGTGCGCCTCGATAGCGAATATGAGATATGTAAATCCGCTGATTATGCCAGCGCCGGCTTTGGGGTGAGGGGTACATGGTGGCTCGTGGATATCGCCTATCAGTTCAAGACCTACAAAAGCGATTTTTATAGCTATGCCGCCGGAGCATACGCCGATAATGAACAACTGCTTGATGACGCTTATCAGCCTCAAGCAGCTTCAATACGCAATAACAGACATTCAGTTTTGGTTACTTTCGGAGTTCGTTTCTAAACCATGAGTCATGAAATTCATTCACACCGCCGACTGGCATATAGGGCAGGAAATTAAGCAATATTCCCGCACCGACGAACATCGATATTTTTTTAGCCAACTAACAGACCTCGTCACCGCAGAGCAGCCCGATGCGTTGCTCGTCAGCGGTGACATTTTTCATAATGCGGCACCGAACAACGAAGCCGTAAAACTTTATACGGACACAATGGTGCAACTTCATGAAGCATGCAAGACAATGACTATCGTCATCATAGCCGGCAATCATGACAGCCCGTCACGACTTGAAGCAAACAAAAGCATATTCCGATATGCCAACGTGCATGTCGTTGGCACGGTAAATCATGACGACCCTATGCAACATGTCGTTTATATCCCTGTCAAGGGTTACGTGATAGCCATACCGCACTTTTACCTGCGCAGTTGGGAAAACGAAAAATCTATATTCCTCAAAGCACAAGAATATGTGCGTAATGTTAATACCGATAATTTGCCGGTAGTTATGATGGCTCACACTTATGTTCACGGCGCTGATGTGTCCGGACATAATGGCATGATTGGCGGGTTGGAAACGGAAGATGTGTCGCTGTTGGGAAATTACTACGACTATCTCGCTCTTGGGCACATACATCATCCCCAAACGCTTGTTGACGCAGTGAAAACAGTGCGCTATTCGGGGAGTGCACTGCACGTCAATGCCGCAGAACGTTTTGTGCACGAGGTCTCGCTGGTCAATATTGAAAGTCATGGCGATGCTCCGGAAATAACGTCAGTGCCCGTCAAGCAACTACGCCATTTCTACTACGTGCCACAAAGTGGTTACCTGCCTTTTGAACAAGCCTTAGAGCAACTACGCCTCTTCAATCCCGATGAACAGGGCTATGTGGTGTTATCGGTGACTGTACAGCGTTATCTGCCAACCGATGCGCGTCAGCAAGTGGATGCTGTCATGGAGAGCAAAACGAACTTGCGATTTCTGGATTTCAATGTCAACTTTGAAGCAAGGCAACATACTGCTGAAACTGTCATTTCAACACAACAACTCAAGCAGATGAACCCCGTGGACATAGCTGTAGAATACTACCGGCAAACGCACAATCAGCCCATGCCTCAAGACATGATTAACATGCTTCGCGAAATAGAACAGCAAATCAACGAACAGCAATGAAATTCCTGAAACTCGAAATACACAATATCAACTCCATCGAGAACGCTACCATCGACTTTGGCTCGCCGGTGTTTTCTGCCGAACCCATGTTCCTCATCCATGGTCCCACGGGTTCCGGCAAGTCTACCATTCTTGACGCCATTTGCCTTGCCCTGTTCGACACCACGCCGCGCCTTGCTGCCATCAAGGGCGTCATGATCAAGGACGAGACCTATCTCCGTAAAGGACAGAAACTTGACATGTCCATCAACGATGTCCGGCAGTATCTGCGCCGCGGTCTGCAGCCCGGCGACAGGGCATACGTCAGCCTCGACTTTGAAGCCAACGACGGACTCAAGTATAATTCTAAGGTGGCGTTCCACCTCGGCAGGGGCAACAGTTTGCCAGAACCCACATACACACTGACATTGCCCACCGGCGAAGTCATAGAGCGCAAGACAGACATCAAGGCTCTGATAACACAAAAGATAGGGCTTGACTTTCAGCAGTTTTGCCGCACCACGATGCTTGCCCAAGGCGATTTCACGGCATTCCTCAAAGCCGAACCAAAAGAAAAGGCGGCGATACTGGAGAAGATAACGCGCACCGACATCTTCACCCGCATAGGACAGCGTATCAAGGAGCGGGCGCTGGAAGAAAAGCATGACCTTGAGCTCATCATGGCGCAACTCGATTCTGTTGCCGCCAACTGCCCGAGCCCCGAAACGATTGACGAGGAACGCCATAGGCTCAACGTCATTGCCGCTGATGACGCCACCGGCAGCTGGCTCTGTCAGCTATGGAAATCCCAACTGGAGTGGCTGCAACGCCTTGCGAAACTCAAAGAGCAGCGCGGTAATTATGAAAAGCAACTGCAGGATAATGTCAACATCAGCCAAAGCGAGATATTCGCCAACGCGCAGACAGAAGTGGCGCTCTGGCACCAGACAGAAAAAGAACGCGCCGCAATAAACTCCCTCAGCCAATTAAACAAGCAGCAAGAAGACCTTAAAAAGCTGTTAAACGCCATTGCCGCACTGCGCGCGTCACTCCGCCGGTCTATGGAACTGCGCAAACAGCAAAAGGCTGACATCGAAGCAGATATCAATAAGCAAAACGCTCTCGTGCAAGAACTCAACAGTAGCCTGAATGTGATTGACGAAAAGCTCGGCCGGTTCGAGACTCTCAACGTCAGGCAAACTTACAACACCCTGCAAAACGTAATCCTTGACTGCCGAAACCTCAGCGCTAATATCGATGACTTGAGCAAGGTTAACAAAGCCATAAAAGAGGCTGAACAGCAAATAGCTGATAATAAAAAGATAGTGTCTGACAATGAGTCAGCTCGCAAACAACTTCAGGCAGACGCTGAAACTATTGAGCAGCAACTGACCGACACCCAGCGTCAGTACGACGCCGTCAGCGCCGCTGTGAGCGACTATGCGGTAGCTCTGCGCCACAAACTTGTCAGAGGCACGCAGTGCCCTGTGTGCGGTCAAACGGTGGGCGATGTGCAGCATGACGACGAGTTCGCAAAAATCGTAGCGCCTTATCAGCAGTGCCTGCAAAACCTCATGCTGCGTAAGCGTCAGACAGAGCAGGCGCTGCTCAATGCCGCAGCCGCTCAAGCCGCCGCGGAAGAAAAAATTAAGTCCGCGCAGCGCGACATGAACGCCAATCAGAACAAGGCAACGAAACTCAATGAGGAGAGTGAGAAAATCATCAGCAGAATATCTGAGGCCGGGTATGACACCTCTGACCTTGAAGCGCTCAAGGAACTGCTGAAAAAGCAGAGCGAAGAACTCGCAAAGCAAATCACCGACAATGACGCCCTTGTCAAGCAGCGCGCCGAAGCGCAGAAGCTGTTGCAGCAATGCACAGCGAAGATAGGACAGCTGAACCTCAAACATCAAAACATCCTCAACCTCAAGGCGCTGTATGACCCGCTGAACATCAGCGTCGAACCCGATGACGAAACTGAAAACAGCGCCGAAAAAGAGCTTTCTGACGACGCGTTTCGCAAGGCATGCGCTGACTATTCAGCGCAAAATCAGACATATCAGCAAACGGCAGAAAGCATAAGCGAGCGTCAGGAGCAGGCAAGGCAGGTCATCAAAAACTCGGCTGTTGACCAGGACATGCTGGCAAAACTTGCCGGCATGTCATACGAGTTTGTGCAAAAACTTGAAGCAAGGATTAACCAAGTTGTGTCGCTCATTGAGCAAACGCGAGGTCAGCTGCAAGCCATTGACCAAGAGCTGCAGGCGCACCAAGCCGTCAACCCGTGCATAGCGCAATGCGACACCGAACTGTCAATATCCCGCCGCGTGCAAACCTACGAAGACCAGCACCGGCAAAACATCGAAGACATCGGAAAAATTAAGCAGCGACTGGCTCAATATAAGGACTTGGCAGAGCAAGTGGAGTTAAAAAAACAACTCGCCGAGCAGAAAAAACTTGTATGCGACAAGTGGAATGAGTTGTCAGACATCTTCGGCGGTTCGCGCGAAAATCCCAAGTTCCGCACCATAGCCCAAGCTTTTGTCCTCAAGGAGCTGCTCGTTAATGCCAACACGTATATGAACCTCTTTATGCCGCGCTATGCCCTTGAGTGCGCCGGCGACAACCTTGTGGTGCAAATCCGCGACAAATACTGCGGCGGGCAACTGCGCACGTTTGCCACGGTGTCGGGCGGCGAGAGTTTTGTAATATCGCTCTCGCTGGCGCTGGCGCTCATGAGCCTTGGCAATCAAACCATAAGTCCTGACATCCTGTTTATCGACGAGGGTTTCGGGGCTCTGGACCAAGACACGCTGCAAGTGGTGATTGACGCCTTGGCTACTCTCAACCAAATATCAAGCCGAAAGATAGGACTCATCAGCCACGTCGAAATCCTCAAGGAGCGTATACCCCTCAAGGTCAATCTCATACGCCACGACAATGTGGTCAAGGCGGTCGAATGTTCGATGTGTTAGCTGTAGCCGGTTTCTACTGCTCTTCGGCAATGAAACCTTGCCGACGCAAAGCTTTGATGAATTCTACCGAAAAGAAATCGCTTGCGCTCTTAGGATATCGCACGTCGGTGAATACCTGTGCCAAAGTTTCTTTATTATTTTCCTCGATGAATTTTTTGCTGTCATCGCGCGCTTCTTTTTGCTCATAAAGAGCATTGATTTCGGCACTTGTATATTCTCGATATGTCTCATTATGAATTATTCCGCTCACGGGAATTCTGTCTGGCTGTTCTGGCATGGAAGCCGGATATCCCATAGTGATTGTGGTGAGCGGCATCACAAGGCGCGGCAAATGCAGAGTCTCAATAATCTGCAGGGCGTTATATGTCGTGGTACCCAAAAAACAAATTCCCAGTCCCTCACGTTCGGCTATGGTGGCGATATTCTGCGCAAGAAGCATGGCATCTATTGAGGCTCCGACAAACGATTGGATGTTGTCAAATCCCGGTATAGCGCAACGTTCTTCGCACCAGCGTGAAAAACGGTGAAAATCAGCACATATTGTGAGCACTATAGGCGCTGAGGTGACCATAGGTTGGTTGAAATGCGCCGGTGCCAAGAGTTTTTTTTGTGCCTCATCACGAGTTATGATGACGCTATAAGTTTGCATATTACCGGTGTTTGATGCCCGCTGGGCTTCGTCAATGATACTATTCAAAAGTTCTTCACTGACGACGTCAGCACTATAGTGGCGAATACTGCGGCGGTCTTTGATTGTCATGAGTCCGATTTTCTTAATTGTTCTGATAATTCATAAAGTACTATGCCTGCTGTGACGGACACGTTCAGTGAGTGTTTGGTGCCGTATTGCGGTATTTCTATGCACCCATCGCAGGCATCTACGACTTCCTGCGCCACACCATATACTTCATGCCCGAACACTACTGCGATTGCCGCGTTTTTTTCAAGGCGTATATCACTCAGAGGCGTACTACCATGGGCTTGCTCAATGGCATAGACCTTAAAACCCTTGTCATGGAGCTCGTTGACGGCGGATAGCGTGTCAGCATGATATTGCCACTGCACACTATCTTCTGCCCCCAACGCTGTTTTATGTATCTCGGCATTTGGAGGCACACTACATATACCGCAAAGGTGAACCCTGTTTATGCGAAAAGCATCGCTTGTGCGCAGTACAGCACCAATGTTGTGGCGCGAACGTACGTTGTCAAGCACTACATCGATTGGCAACTTGTCAGCAAGGCGATAAGCCTCAACGCTCATACGCCCCATCTCGCTTATTGTCAACTTCTCGTAACCCATCAGCCGATTTCTTCCGCCTCAACTACTTCCACTTCATCTTCTTCATAAATCACTTGGTCTCCCAATTCGCCGTGCTCGGCTTTAACCTGCAGGTAAAATTCTGCTATGGATGTGTATATATATGGGCGAAGCCAAAGAAAACCTATCATCAAGGTTAATACACACAAAATACCCCAACCGATAAATGATAGTTGCAAAAGGAATAACTTCCACTTATATCCATTCATCATGAACCAACTGCGGCGAAGAACGTCAACGCACCCCAACTCAGGATGGTCAAAGATGATGTAGGGCACCAATGCCATGCCCAGTTGAATATATACAGCCATAATCACTATCAATACCACGCATGGCCAGATAATGCCTAACACAGCTATGGTGCCGGAAATGCTGTCGTGAATGTTTGCCAGCGTGCTAAAATCAGTCAAATCAGCGAAATACAAGGCAGCGATGTATATCGCTGTTACTATTACTATCAGTATTAAGAGCGGAATAATGTACGCTAACGAATACAGAAGATACATCTTCCACTTGCCGTTCCCCAAGTCAATAAAAAGATTGAACAAGTCATCGTACTCGTCACTACCGCGGTGACAGCGGTAGAGAGCCACGGAGTACGAGTATTCTAAAATCACTGTCACCATTGTTATCCATGTAAGGAAAGGTATGTTAGCCACTAAAGATACCATGGATGTGAATATAAAAAGCACAAGGGTGATGAGTGCCGCCTGTCCCCAATGACCGTTCAAGGACTGACGGGCGCGAGAGCGAATTTCTGATAGAGATGTAAGCATAATACCATTTTTAGAGTTATATGCAAAGTTAATAATAATTTCTTTATTTGCCATAAAAAGCGTAAATTTGCATAATAATATCCTTTGCTATGAAAATCATCGCTGATAGCGGTTCTACCAAGACCCATTGGCTCGTCAGCACCAACAGCGGTCAGCGCAGCCACTACTACACCTCCGGCATCAATCCGTCTTTGATGGATGCTGAGCACATACGTCACATCGTCAGTTCCGAACTCATGCCTCGCCTTGCCACCATCTGGTGGGTGGGCCCGATAGAGATTGTGGAATTCTATGGCGCGGGTTGCGCCGGCGAAGAGCCTCTGGGCAGGATGCGCGACGTGTTGGCGGAATTTTTCAAGCATGCACGTATCACCGTGGATAGCGACATGTTAGGAGCCTGCAAAGCGCTACTGGGCAACAAAAGCGGTGTCTGCGCGATACTCGGAACAGGCTCTAACACCTGCTACTACGACGGCGAAAAAATAGCACATTCCGTACCATCGCTGGGCTTTATACTCGGAGATGAGGGTGGGGGGGCATACCTCGGAAAAAGACTCGTGGCGGATATGCTCAAAGGACTTATGCCGGAGGATATATCACAAGCCTTCAGGGATAAATACCAACTCACGGTTGCCGATGTCGTCAAACATGTATATCGTGAACCTAAACCCAATAAATATCTTGCGCAGTACACCTATTTCATAGCCGAACATATTGATAATGCGGCAATTCGCACCTTGGTAGATGACAGCTTCGATGCCTTTATCAGGCGTAACATCCTTGCCTATCATCTTCCGGCACTTACACCCATTCATTGCGTGGGCTCCATAGCATACGTATTTCGTGAGCAGTTGCGGCAAGCCATCGAAAAACACAACCTCACCCTTGGTAACCTGCTCAAAGAACCTCTGCAATAAGAGAATAACATTCGCGGTAAACTTTTCTTAAGAAAAGGGTAGAATAAATAGCAATCTTATGTCCAAAACAATTTTTATCACCGGAGGTTCGAGCGGTATAGGAGCCGCTACTGTTGACAAGTTTTTGCATGAAGGCTGGAACGTGTTATTTACCGATATTCAGCAGCCCGAAACTATCCCTGCCGGCGCCTGTTTTGTCAAAGCCGACTCTTCAGACAAGGCGGCTATGGAGCGTGCCGCCCGTGTGGCTGTGGATACCTTTGGCGGAATCAATGCCTTGTTCTGTAACTCAGGCATACATCGACGTAACACAATTCTTGACATCAGTCAGCAAGA
>DGSV01000034.1:0-612 GCA_002394025.1 Bacteroidales bacterium UBA4353 | reverse complement strand
CATATCATTGCCTGTGGGGCAGGGTCCGTTGTTCTCAACTCTTCTGACCAATTCTTTGTCGGCAAGGCGCATAGTTTTGCCTATGGCATGACCAAAGGTGCGATAGGGCAGATAGCGCGTAGCCTTGCCATAGACTTGGGACCTTATAACATCCGTGTCAATGCTATATGCCCCGGAACAATACACACTCCGCTGGTGGACCGACTCTTTGAAAAATTCTCGGAAAAAGACAATAAAACCATAGAACAATACTGGCAGGAGGAGAATGCTCTCTTTGCGCGTGGCTCTGCCGGCACTCCCCAAGAGGTCGCTGAAATGGTGTTTTTCCTCATCTCCGACAAAGCGTCTTTCTGTACAGGTGGGCACTATCTTATCGATGGCGGATTGGTTTGTCGCTAATCATCAATGATTCTAAAGAACTTACCACCAGAGTTCGCTATGATTCAGTCGCATGGTAATTGTAAAATTTTGTGCATCCCACTTCGCAACAAAAAAAAGTCAAGAAATTTTCTTGACTTTTTTTTGTAAGTCATAATTTGCTATCGTTTACACTTTGCAAATCATGCTGTTATTTTCTATTGTGTTTTGTGATTCGGTCGGGATTCGAACCCG
>DGSV01000051.1 GCA_002394025.1 Bacteroidales bacterium UBA4353 | reverse complement strand
AATTATCCTCACACTCCTTGCGGTGCTTACGCTCACGGCTTGTAAAGACTCCAATGACGAGCCCGCCAATAGCACCCCAAGCTCCGAGAATATCACCGAAGCCAAAGCCCTTGGCGAAAGCCGGCAGCTAACAGTAGCCGGCAGCAATGCCGCGACAGCGCAAAACCGCATCATATATGAGATGGACCTGCTCTCGTTTACTTCACAGGGCACCATCAACGCCGCCGCGCAACGCCTCGGCGAGCTCAAAAGCCTCGGCATAGACATCGTATGGCTTATGCCAATACACCCGCGGGGAGATGCCAAATTCGCTACATACCCGAGCCCCTACGCACCAAAAGACTACTATGCGGTATGGAGCAAATACGGCACCCTCGACGACCTAAAAGCCTTCGTCAGCGCAGCACACCAACAAGGAATGCAGGTATGGCTCGACTGGGTTCCTAACCATACCGGTACAGGAGCGGTATGGGTAACGGAACACCCAGAATACTACGTATGGAACGGAACAGAAATCAAACACCCCAACGACTATAGCGACGTACTGCAACTGGCTATGAAGCAGACGGCTACGCAAGACGCCATGATTGACGCCATGAAGTACTGGATCGACATGGCGGACATTGACGGATACAGATGCGACTACGTCTCATCTGCGGAAATACCGGCAGATTTCTGGAAACGTGCTATTCCGGAACTCAAAAAACATAAAGAAGGAAAAAATATCACGATAATGGGCGAAGCCGACTTCGCGGAACAAACACGACTCTATGGCTGCGGATTCGACTTTGACTACGCGTGGCGATTCAACAGCAGACTGCGCGACAACGGCAAAGCAACATCAGCCAAAGACCTCATTACACGCATCAAAAATCTCTACTCAAGCAGCCGCTACAAAAACGACATCGACCGCATGGTATATCTCACCAATCATGATGACAACGAGAACGGGAAAAACTACTGGCAATGGATGACGGACAACGTATATCTCTTTACGGCACTGCAATTCACAGCATACGGTATGCCACTGATATATAACGGACAGGAGGTCGGGCACCGCAGTATCATCTACCCGTGGGAGAAAAACACCATCAGTTGGAACAGTCCCAACAAAAAAATGCAAAACACCATAGCCACCCTGTGCTACCTCAAGCACACTGAGCCGGCCCTGCGCCACGGCAACGAACAGCAGCGAGGCGAAATGCGCATACTCAACACCGATAACGACGCCGTGCTGGCTTATGAACGCCGACAAGGCGACAGCAAGGTTATCACGGTACTCAACCTTGCAAAAGAAGATGTTACGGTCAATATATCTGACATCGACAAAGGGTTCTACACTCTCATGCTCGACAGCCGGACAATAGCACAAGGCGCCACAAGCACACCATGGCAATTGGCACAAACATCAACACTGGCAATAGAAAAAAAAGGATACATGATATTTATCGCTGAATAATGAAAATCTCACTACTGAAAATCGAGCATGACACCACAGTTGACGGACCGGGATTTCGCAACGCGGTCTATTGCGCCGGATGTCGCAACGCATGCCCCGGATGCCATAACCCACAGTCGTGGGACGAGAATAACGGCACACCGACCGATGTGGACGATATACTTAGTGTCATCCTCGCAGACCCCTATGCCGACGTCACATTCACCGGCGGAGACCCCATGCTACATCCCGAAGCATTCACGGAACTGGCTCGGAAAATCAAACAACACAGCAATAAAAACATCTGGTGCTACACAGGCTACATGTTCGACAACATCAAAAACAAAGCACCGCAGCGGGCACTGCTCGAACAGATTGACGTACTCGTTGACGGACCTTACGTAGAAAAACTGCGCGACATAAGTCTGCTCTTCCGCGGCAGCGCCAACCAAAGACTCATCGACGTACCGGCATCACTCGCCCAAAACCAAGTCATCACACTCGACTACAACCCAAAACCCATTTTCTGACAAATAAACAAAGGAAATCGAAATATCGAAATATCGAAATATATCTAAAAAAAAACAAAAATTTTGTCGTAATAAAAAAAAGTCGTAACTTTGCCCAGACTATTAAGGGTAGTCAAAAAACTATTATTATCAACCAACAAACTATTCATTGCAATGAAAAAGACATTATTCTTTTCAGCACTTGTAGTGCTCACAGCCGGCTTGATATTTGCAGGCTGCAAAAAAGACGACAAAGACGAACCAAGCCTTGACCCACACGCTGCCGCCATCGCCGGTCAGTACTTTTGGGGTTACGGCGAAGAGGGCAATGTAACCAATGGCTCATCCAACTACTGCGAACTCGCTGTTGACAACAGTGGTTTGAAAGCCGTGCTTAGCGCAGAAGGTGAAGCTCCTCTCACACTCGAATTCACATTCGACAAAGACGGAGCGGTAACAGTATCTACAAAAGACCATGACCTCTTTGGTAAAGCCAAAAACATCGCTGTAGAAGTTTCTGAAGACGGCAAGACAATCAAAATCTCCGGAACATCAGAATATAAAGAACCACGTGACCGCTCCGGTGAATATACCCTCGTGCTCAAACAGCAGTCTGAATCTATGATTACCACTTGGGAAGAAAAAGTTATGGGCAAATCATTCCAAGCAACATGGGATGGCAAATCGGGCTTGAGAAGCCAAACTCGGCAAATTCATGGCGGCGCCGACATGATGGACCTCGTATTCGACAAATCAGAGCATACAGCACTGCTCTCAACAGCCGGAGAATGCCCCATGACCATCAACTGGAGCGTGGACCAATGGAACAACTTCACACTCGTTCCCGTTGACCGCACATGGAAGATAGGTGACGGCATGAAAGATGGTCTGATAGCCGATGAAACATACTATGACGAATCGGACTATCCCATATATGCATCGAAATACTACGGTGATTTCGATTACGGATACATTACTATAGATGGTGCCTTCCGAATTTATTTTGAAATGGTTGAAGCCGGTATCGTATTCAAATAATCAAAAGACGATTATTTTACAAAAGAAGAGCTTACCGCAAAAGGTAGGCTCTTCTTTTATGCGTATCGGCCTAAGGGCATTGTTTAGTCTAAACACTTTGCTACAATAAAAAAAAATCGTACCTTTGCCTTGACACCAGAGTAGTCAAACTATTATTATCAACCAACAAAATATTCATTGCAATGAAAAAAACATTATTCTTTTCAGCACTCGTAGTACTCACAGCCGGCTTGATATTTGCAGGCTGCAAAAAAGACGACAAAGACGAACCTGATTCTTTAAAACCCGCTAACGAGTTCGCCGCAAAAATTGCCGGACATTTCTATTGGGGCTATGATTATTGGGGTGGTTTGACCAGAGGATACCATAATTATTGTGGACTTGACATTTCCGCAAATGGTCTTCAGGCCGTTCTTACGGCTGAAGGTGAGGCACCACTTGTCCTTGATATCGAATTCGACGAAAACGGAAACATAACCTTGAGTGGTACTGACAATATATTCTTCGGCAAAGTTAAAGACCTCGAAATGAAAGTATCCGATTCCGGAGACAAAGTGACCATCTATGGTAAATCAAACTTTGATGAATTTTCTATCGGTTCAGGCAGTTATTATGATTATCGTCTCGAACTTGATTTGCAACCAAAATCGCAAGCAGAACAGTGCATCGACATTGTGAACGGCAAGACATTCGTGGCGGAATATAAGGATCTTGGCGGTTACAGAGAAGGATTCTATAATAGTGCTGACGAAATGAAAATCGTATTCAATAGCGACCGCAAAACAGCACTCTTGACAACAGCCGGAGAGTGCCCGATGAAATTCAACTACATAGCAGACAATTACGGAACATTGACAATTACAGGTATAAATACTAATACGGCATGGACTGTAGGTAACGGTCTTACAGGTGACTGGTTAGGCGATGATGACCTGTTGACTCCCGCTGAATATTATGGCACTGTGATAATTAATATTCCAAGTAAACTTCCTATTACAAGCGCACCACAGCGCAGGAGAAATGTAGAATATGCAGGTGCTCCTACGAATACAAGCAACAGAATATGTGTTGTTTTTCAGAAACCATACGGAGGTTCTTCTTACCAATATGTTTATATGTATGAAGAATAATAATAGTCAATGAGTGCAAAAATTGACATTAAAAGTAGAAAAGCGCGAGGCAGACAAAATCTGTTTTGCGTTTTTTTTGCCGTTGCAAAATAATTTCGTAATTTTGTAGGAAATCAGTAATACCAAAAACATAGATACTTATGAAACCTTTTATGGACGAAAACTTCCTACTGCAAAGTGAGACTGCGCAGAGGCTTTATCATGAGCATGCCGCCAAGATGCCCATCATCGACTATCACTGCCATCTGATACCACAAATGGTGGCTGAAAACAAGCGCTTTGAGTCTATCGCTCAGATATGGCTCATGGGCGATCACTACAAATGGCGCGCAATGCGCAGCAACGGCGTTGACGAACGTTACTGCACAGGCAAGGACACCAGCGACTGGGAAAAATTCGAGAAATGGGCGGAAACAGTGCCCTATACATTCCGTAACCCACTCTATCACTGGACACATCTTGAGCTCAAAACGGCATTCGGTATCAACGAACGTCTTAACCCCGAAACGGCACGGGACATCTACGACCGCTGCAACGACATCATAGCCCACGACCCGAAATTCACACCACGGGGACTGATGGAACACTACCATGTAGAAGTAGTATGCACCACCGATGACCCCGCTGACAGCCTCGAATGGCATAAACAAGTGGCCGCCGACCCAACAGCCAAGACACGCATGCTGCCCACTTGGCGACCCGACGCCGGCATGAACATCGAAGCCGCAACATTCCCCGCATATATCGAGAAACTCGCTAACGTTAGCGGAGTCAACATCAGCAAATTCGCGGACCTCGTCAACGCACTGCAAAAACGCCACGACTTCTTCCAGAGCATGGGCTGCAGACTATCAGACCACGGCATAGAAGAATTCTATGACGAAGCATATACCGAAGCGGAAATCAACGACATACTGCAAAAACGACTCGCGGGAAAAGAACTCACGACACTCGAAATACGTAAGTATAAACACGCCTACCTCCATGAGCAAGCAATCATGGACTATAACGCCGGATGGACACAGCAATACCACTACGGAGCCATACGCAACAACAATAGCAAAATGTTCGCGGCACTCGGCGCCGACACAGGCTTCGACAGCATTGGCGAATTCACAACGGCAAAAGCCATGGCGCACTTCCTCGACGAGATGAACAGCATCGGCAAACTCGCCAAGACAATACTCTATAACCTCAACCCCTGCGCCAATGAAGTGATAGCAACCATGCTCGGTAACTTCCAAGACGGCTCAGTAGCCGGAAAGATACAATTCGGCTCAGGATGGTGGTTCCTCGACCAGAAAGACGGCATGGAAAAACAAATGAACGCACTCTCACTGCTCGGACTGCTCAGCCGATTCGTAGGTATGCTCACCGAC
>DGSV01000086.1 GCA_002394025.1 Bacteroidales bacterium UBA4353 | reverse complement strand
TGACATTCTCGGGAATACCTTGTAGTAATTCCTTGTCAGTCACGTGTTTCTGCCAGCTGTTGGTTTCTTTGAGTATGTTTTGCGAAAACTGTATGCTGAGGTTACTCAATTTTGTCGTCAGTTCACGATATTTTTGTTTGTCATTATCGCTTAAGTTGGCTCCGTTGTCGGCAAATGAGTCGTAAACCTTCTTGAGAAGAGTCTGCTGTTCGGTAGTCAGTTTAAGTTTTTCGCGCTGCTGATAGACTTTTTTTATTCTGGCGAATAGTTGCTCGTTGAGGCGTATTTGATTTGAATGTTCAGATAGCATAGGCGCAACTTTGAGCTCTATCTCCTGAATTTGTTCATCGCTATCAGAATGTGTCAGGTTGTAGAAAATGCCTTCGACGATGTTAAGCCGCTCCCCGGCAGCCTCGTAAGCCTCGATGGTATTGGCGAATGACGGCGCTTCAGGGTTATTGGCTATGCTGTCGATTTGCGCAGCGTGTTCACTAATAGCTTGCTCAAAGGCCGGAAGGTAATGTTCGGGCTTAATCTGACTAAAAGGATAAGTGCCGTGAGGCGTGTCAAAAGTGCCTAAAAGAGGATTTTGAGCATTCATGATTAAAGTACTCGTTAAAAAGATTATAAGCAGAAAATTCCTTGTCATATATGTTGTTTTTATGATGTATGAAATGCGATGATTACCACCAGAGCGCGTTTCGTGAGTTGTCGGAGCGCTTGTCGTATTTGAGGTCTTGTAGCATTGAGGCATTTACTCCTATGCGGAAGTTGTAAGACTTGTAGGGACCAAATGGTACGAAATATCCTGACATAGACCAACAGTGCAGGTCACGACTGACGTTGAATGTCATTGTTGACAGACGCTTTGCCTCGAAGTCGTAAGACGCGGATGTGCTGACACGCCATCCCGAGCCGAAACTGATACTGCCGGAGAAACTCAAGTTGTTGACCCACTTCATTTTGTACTCCATCTTATCATAGTCGAACTCATTGCTTTGCAGATACGATAGCGTGTAGTTAACGGATATGCTCCACGGTATTTCAGCCCGCACATATCCTTCATCATCGGCCTCTTGTTTTTTTCTTTTTTCCTTATTTTTGAGGTTCGCCTGATTATTTTGTTCCATGGGACTCAGACCTGAGTCTGGATCATAAAAGTTGTCCTCGTCAGTCTCGGCAGCAGCGGCTTCTTTGCGTTTTTTCTCATCGCGTGAAAACCACTTTTTGATTTTGTTGTTGTCGATTGTCAGCGCAGGAATACTGATACTTGTTCCTGACCAGCGGAAGAATTTACCATGATTGACACGATATTTGTTGACGTGCACCGGTTGTCCGGCGGCATTGAGTTCGTAGAGGTAAGGGTCCCAACGCGTTGAGAAGTTGAGGGTGTAGTTTTTCCAGAGCTTGATGCGTACGTTCATATCTATCGGACTCAATTTCATGGAGTCAGCCATGAAGTTGTAGCTGCCGGAAAGACTGAAGTTGTCAATGATGGAAATTACCTTGAAAGGCTGTTTACCGGTAGTGTCCTTGTCATTGCGGATTTTCATCTCTACGTTATTCGCCAGCGAGAATGTCAGTGCTCCGCTTTTACCTTTACCGGGAGTTCCAAACAAACTGCCTTCGTAGTGCGAATAGGAGTTTTGCTGCCACTGCTGATTTTCCTCGCTATCAGTGTAGGGGGTCATATAAGTGCCATAGTAGTTCCATGGTTTTCCTCCGAAGTCAGGATTATAGCTAAAGCCTACCGTAGGGGTTATGACATGGCGAATACGGTCGATTTTGTCGCCGAATATCTTGCGCACGGGAATGTAGAAACCATAAATTTTGGTGCTCATCTGAAGTCCCACATTGAAGTCAAACACGTTGTAAAAGCCGTGGTGTACATTTTGCACCACTTGATTTTGTATCGTATCGTACATCTTGTCTATTCGCTTGAAATACATTCGGTCAGTGAGGTTGATTGTTGGCGAGATATTGATGTACTTAAATAACGTGAATGATGCTGTTATAGGAATCGTGTGCTTGATGCCGTTGCGCCAATCGTCAACAAACGAAGACTTTAGAAGTTTATTCTCCTTAGTCTCTATGCTGTTAAGAATGTTTCCAGTGTATGACAGCGAGATTTTTTCGTACCATTTTTCTTTGCCGACGGCTTTCTTTCTTTTGAAAGGATATACACGACTCATGTTGATGTTCAACGATGGCAATGTGAGGTTAATCGTGGAGTCTCGGGTGCGTTGAGTCACCTGCGCGCTCAGCGTTAAGCTCCAAGGGCTGTTAGGGAAACGTTGTGTGTATGTTACAGATGATGATTTTGTATTCTGGCTGGTGAGGTACGGGTCATTATAGTAGTTTACATTACTACGGTTATAGCCTGATGTAGTGAAATTTACCGATGCTGTGAAGTTGGAGTAGGGGTTGGCTTTAGGGTCTTGGCGATGAGTCCAAACGATGCTCATGTTTGTCGCTTCGGTATAGTCAGGGAGGTCTTCTTCAGAAGTTTTGTCGCTGCGGTATGAGAAGCGGAAGTCGCCAGAGAATTTATATCTCTTGACATAGTGGCTGTTAAGTTCCACACCCCAAGTCTTGTTAGTGTATATCTCGCCTGTTATTTCGGCGTCAACATAGTCGTTGATTGCGAAGTAGTAACCTCCGTGTCGCAAACCGAGGCCGCGTTGACTATTATCGTCAAAAGTGGGCATAATTAAGCCCGATGAATACTTATTGTTGAAAGGAAAATATCCAAATGGTATTGCAAGAGGTAATGGCATATCAGCCAACACCATATATGCCGGTCCTGTAGCTATGTATTTACCTGGTTTTACTTTTGCCTTAGTCAGTGCAAGGTAGAAGTGTGGGTGCTCATGATCGTCACATGTGGTGTATTTACCTTCAGCCATATACATCTCATCATCAGCGTTTTTCTTTGTGCGTTCAGCCACCACATATCCTTCACCTTGCTGCGTTACGGCATGGCGAATATAGCCTTTCTTGGTCTTGAGGTTATATGTCATCTCGTTCGACTGATACTCTTCGCCTCCATCGGAAAATTTTGGCTGACCCTGCAAGTCACCCAAAGTGTCCTCAACACCGGCTGCATAAATCAGTGAGCTATCCATATTTACGCGAACGAAGTCTGCTTTGAGGTTCATCGTTTTATAGTTTACATCGCCTTGACCATGCAACTGAGCGGTGCCATTACCAAAGAGCACTATACTATCGTTTGCAACGTAATGTACCGGAGCGTCAAGCGAGCCGTCATTCTTTATAGGACGCAGGCCACCTACGCTGTCAGTGCGCATCGTTTTACTCTTGTTTTTCAGCTTCTCTTTATCAAGACGTTGTTGCTTGACTATTACTTGTGTAGTATCAGTTTGAGGTATCACAACATTATCGTTTTGGGCAAAAGAATAACCATTCGCAAGTTGTAGCAACATGCAAATCAATACTAATGATATGTATCTCAACTGTTTAATCAAATAATAGACTATACTCCGATATAAACGTACAAAGTTACGAAAATTAATCCAATAACCATGCCATTCGTGTGATTTTGACTTAAAAACACAATAAAAAAAACTTGCATCCTCTCGGAGCAAGTTTTAATATGAAATATTTTACGCTAACTTAATAAAGAAAATATACGGCATCTATATACCTTGTGCCGTTTTGTGTGTTGTATAGCACCAAAGTCTTATCAAGCACTATGCCATGTGTATTGGCTCCCATCGTGATTTCGCCCGTGGTGGAGTTATAGGTATAAGATGCTATAGGATAGCCATCGTATGAGTCGTTATTGAAATATGCGCACTGATTGTCAGAAATGAAAATATATCCGTAGCGGCAGTTGGCATAGTCGCTGTCAGTTAAGTAATATGTTCTGCCCGCCAAACTTGTAGGTTTGTCGCTATTGCTGTTAGCGATGGCTCTTACTCTTTCGCCGCTAAACGATATGCTGTCAACATCGTTGACGGCATGACTGAAAATTATACTGCCGTTGCTCCAGATATGCATTTGTGCCATTAGGCATATTGGCAACATGCTAATGAGTGTAAAGACAAAACGTTTCATAGTTATTTAGCGTTTAATGATTTTAACAGTCTGATTTTGTATCGTCATAAGGTATGTTCCGTTAGGCATATTGCGCATATCCACTTTGGTGCCGTGACTTTTGAGAACGAGACGTCCTTCTGCATCACATATTTGATATTCTATGTTGTTGTCAACCCCGTTTATTGTGATTATGTCTGCCGTAGGGTTTGGATAGATACTAACTCTTTGATTTTCGGTAGTATGTACTGATAGAGTAGTATTATCAAGAAATATTATGCTTTGCAAATTATTTTTGTCGAAACTTGTGACTATATTGTCGCTATCATGCAGTGTGATGTTGTTATCACCGAATTTTATGGTGTTAATGGTATATATGGTGCCGTTTTGTTGTTCGATGGGCAGGGAATGAATATCAACCAAGGCATACGCTTGTGAGCATGCTAATAACAGTGTAGCCATTGTTAATATGTTTGCCCTTCTCACCATTTGAGATTAAGTATCATTTTTCCAAGGTAAGAGCCTGTTTTGAGCATTTGTGCTACGGGCACGGAGTCTCCGGCTGCATTATTGATATGCTTTGTTACCATCATGTGTGTGTGTCCACCAATCACTGCATCTACGCCTGTGGTTTGAGCAATCAGCATAGAGTCGCACACCAATGTACGATCAAAAGTGAAACCGAGGTGCGAGAGGCATACCACGACGTCACACTGCTCGTCTTCGCGCAGCGTTTTCACGCTTTTTTTGGTCGCCTCAATAGGATCGGTATAGCGAACAGGGTAGAAGTTCTTTGACAAAATGAGACTTGTGTCACTAACTCCAAGTCCGAAGATACCGATGCGCAGACCTTGACGTTCAACGATAGTATATGGTTGCACAAGTCCTTCAAGTGGTGTGCCTTTAACATCATAGTTGGCGCATACGATAGGGAACTGAGCCATGCGCAATCGAGCTGCAAGAGTATCAAGACCATAGTCAAACTCATGATTGCCAAGCGTTGCGGCATCATATCCCATCTTGTTCATGGCTTCTACCTCAACCTTGCCATGAAAGAGGTTAAAGTATGGTGTACCTTGAAAGAAGTCTCCTGCGTCAACGAGTATTACAGCGCTATCAGCGGCATTGGCTCTAATCTCATTGACAGCCTGCATACGTCTGGCATAACCACCCAAACCGCCATATTTTTTCACATCTTTTTCGTGAGGCTCTACTTGACTATGTGTGTCATTTGTATGCAGAATAACAAGTGCAGGAGTGTTCTTGTGGCACGAAGCGAACAAAAGTGCAATTACTATTGCTGTTATGATTTTTTTCATGAATGTAAAATGCAATTATGATATTGATTAATTATTGCTTAGTGGTCTCTAAATGATTAATGAGCGGATTAGCATACATCTCAAGGATTTTTGTACGCAGGAATTGTTCATCACGATTAGGTAAATCAATCATAGCAAGCTTAGCATTGATGTATTCCGTGGCTTTTTGTCGTTCATCCTGTGAGTAGTGGTCTGACATAGCATCGCTGTGCTTCAGCAGGTCATAGGCGACGTAATTGATAGGATATAGTTCATAGTTGCGATGTATATGCTTGTCAATTATTTGCGCTATAGCCGTAACTTGTTGCTTCTTGTCACTAATCTGCTGCTCCACTTCAAGGATTTCGTTGTTGATCAGTCCGTCAGTAGAATACATTATTCTGCCTTTTACTCCCAACACTCCCGTTCCCATGCTCCTCAAGTCATCCGCCATTGATTTTTTGAAGCCCTCGATGTCGCGTTTCTGTTGCATTTCCATTGCTTTGAGGTAGTCACATGGATCAAATTCGTAACTTATCGCCACGGGGCATATATTGAGTTCTGAGAGCCTTTTGGGCAGACTGCCTTCACCGCTTAGGGCAAGCATCTTGAGAAGACTTTCCTGTGTACGGTCGTTGCTGTCTTTCGCTCGTCCCTCGCGTTGAGCTATCCACACGTTTTGTCCTCGCTCGCAGATGTCATGACGGATATATGCCGACAATTGCATAGAGTTATTGAGTTGTTCTCGAATACCACCGCCACGCTTGACGATAAAACTTTTGTTGATACGCACTAAATCTTTAATCCACGGCTCTATCAGCAAGTTGTCGCCAATGGCTATTTCTGTCGTTTGCCGACCGGCATCAACAAGACATTTACATAGCAGTGCGCTATCAATGATGATGTCGCGGTGATTGGTAATGAATAGCGTAGGCTTATTGGGCAACTCTGTAATGCCTTTAGTGTTGAGTGATGTTGCGACTTTTGTCAGTAACCTATGTAAGCATTGGTAGATGATAATTTTCTGAAAATCATCAATAGTACTAATCCGCTTAAGCTGTTCTTTCATCGCGTCAGGCGGTACGTCAGGCATAGCATAACTCACAGCTCGCCAGAAGTTGGGTGCTTGAGATATGCGCGACAAAGCGTCAGTGACTTCGTCGTCGCGAAACGAACGAATATCTTCAAAATCCATAATATCAGAATTTTGCGTTACGCATATCACCTGTCTCAGCAAAGGCGAGGTGCATATTGAAAGCTGTCTTGAGATTTACTGGAATGTGTTGGTTAGCGCCAGAAGCGAGGTAAGCACGCAGTTGGTCGCGATACTCGGGCGCTGCGCAGTTCTCGATTATCTCGTGCGCACGCTCAACGGGACCTTTGCCTCTGAGGTCGGCAACGCCATGTTCCGTGATGATGATTTTCACGCTATGCTCCGAGTGGTCGGTATGGCTTACCATGGGCACTATGGCGCTGATGCACCCATCTTTAGCGGTACTCTGTGTGGTGAAGATACTGATGTAGGCATTACGCGTAAAGTCGCCACTTCCGCCTATGCCGTTCATCAGTCTGCTGCCCAGCACATGTGAACTGTTGACATTGCCGAAGATGTCCGCCTCTATTGCTGTGTTGATGGTTATTAAGCCTAAACGACGAGCGATTTCCGGATGATTAGAAATTTCGGAAGTACGCAGCACGACGCGCTTTTTGAAGAAGTCGAGATTTTTGATTACTTCATTTATCTTTTCTGGTGTGCACGTCAGCGAGCATCCGCTGGCGGCCTTGATACGACCTTGCTCCATGAGGTCTATAACGCTATCCTGAATTACTTCGGTGTACATCTCGAAGTTTGGTATGTGTGGATTTTTTGCCAGAGCTGCCATAACGGCGTTGGCTACATTTCCCACACCCGACTGAATGGGCAGAAATTCTTTAGGGATACGACCTTCGAGTAGTTCTTTCTCAAGGAATTTGGCTACATTTTCGCCTATCTTTTCCGTTACGTCATCAAGCGGAGTAAACTTACCTACTTCGTTGGGCATATTGGTCTTCACCACAGCCACAATTTTTTTGGGGTCTACTTTCACGCAGTCGCTGCCGCAGCGGTCAGTAACGTGATATATGGGCAATGCCTCGCGATAGGGAGGATCTTTGGGCTCATACAGGTCGTGAATACCGCGAAATTCTGCTGGTATAGACTCATTAATTTCTACTATTATCTTGTCTGCCATGCGGCAAACAGTGGGCAGTATGCCCCCTGCCAGGGTGGGGACTATTTCGCCGTCATCGGTCAGTTGGCAAGCCTCGACGATAGCCACGTTGGGACGCTGCAAGAAACCGTAGCGAAGCTCTTGTGCGGGAGTTGACAGGTGCAGGTCAAAATACATGGCGTCTTGCGCGTTGGCGCGTGCGCGGAAGTCCTTGTGGTTGATATATGGCGTGCGGAACCAAATAGCGTTGGCGCGAGCCAGCGCTCCGTCCATGGAGTTGCCTGATGAGGCGCCGCTATACATGCCTATTTTGAAAGGTTTGCCCTCAGCGTGAAAGCGCTCGGCGCGCTCGGCGATGGCGGTGGGAACGGCCTTGGGGCAACCGGATGCCGTAAAACCGCTAAAACCAATGATGTCGTGATCGTTGATAAACTCGGCTGCCTCGGCGGCAGTCATAATAGGATACTTCATATCTGTGATTATTTATTTTGTTTCGGGTTTATGGATTTGTATAGCGCAGGAGATGCTCTGCTTATTTTTATCCTGCAAAATTACCATTTTTTGTTGAATTGGCAAAATGTGTGTTTTTACTCGCTTTTTAACGAGGTGTATGGCTATTTGGATTTTTATTCGTAATTTTACGTCGTGAAATATAATTTGGTCATATTATTATCATTGTCAATAGCCATGTCATTCTTTGCCGCGCCGCCGAGCTATGAGTTTGAGGGCAACCTGCCTGTTTATTATCCTGCCATGCTTTCAGCGTCAGCCAGTCCCGTGATGTCTTTCGAAGCCAACGATGGTGATGTGTCTGTTTGGCGCGCCGCTGCGCACAGCAAACTGATGGAGTTGGCGGGACCGTTTCCGGCTTCCTGTCCTTTCAGTCCGGAGGAAGTGTGTCATGAACAGCGCGAAGGCTATGTGGCGCGTAAGATACTGATAAACCTTTCGCCTTGGAATAGGGTTGGTATCTATCTTCTCACGCCTGACGACATTTCGCGTGCTCGTCCTGCCGTTGTGCTGCTTCACGACCATGGCTCGCACTTCAGCATCGGCAAGGAGAAGGTGGTTAGTCCTCTGTGCGCTTCCGACAGTGTGCGCCACGATGCCGCGCTGTGGGCTGAAAGATGCTATGACGGTATTTTTGTCGGTGATGAGTTGGCACGCCGCGGCTATGTTGTGTTAGCCCTTGACGCGCCCTATTTTGGTGAGCGCGGCGCCATGGAAGGTAGCCGCTACGTGGACCAACAGGCTATAGCCTCCAACCTGCTGCTGATGGGTTACTCATGGGCAGGCATGACATTACATAACGACTTGCGCGCGGTGGACTTTCTGATGACATTGCCGTATGTTGACAGCGCCCGCATTGCCGCCCTCGGGTTCAGTTTTGGCGCATATAGAGCATGGATGCTTGCCGCGGCAAGCCAAAGGCTGGCGGCAGTGGCATCGGTGTGCTGGATGAGCAGCGTGCGCCAACTGGTGGAAAAGGGCAACAACCTGATGCGCGGACAAACATCCTACTCGATGTACATTCCGCGTTTGGCGCATTATCTCGACTTCCCAGACGTGGCAGCCATTGCGGTGCCGACACCGGCGATGTATATTCAAGGCGCTAATGACAAGCTGTTTAACGAGCAAAGTGTGATGTCGGCCTTTAACACTATCAGGCATGCGTATCAAGGCTCTGACAAACTCATTCTGCACTATGATCAGGATGGACACGTGTTCAGCAAGGAGCGTCAGGCTTTAGTGTTTGATTTCTTCGACAAGCATTTGCTTAATGGTAAATAGACAGATTTTGTGTAATCAAAAAAATAATACTTTCGACTATGACAACGACAATATGTGCAGTTTCCACCCCTGCCGGCGTAGGTGCCATTGCTGTTATCCGCATCAGCGGTCCTGAAGCGATAGGTGTCGCTAACAGCATTTTCAAGCCCTTCGGCAAGAGCTCAAGTTTGCTGTCTGCCGCTTCGCATAGCATGACATACGGCAGTCTGGTGAGCGATGACGGCAGTGTGCTGGATGATGTGTTGGTCGCCGTGTTCCGTTCTCCGCATTCTTACACTGGCGAGGACAGTGCGGAAATATATGTGCATGGCTCTTCTTATATCCAGCAGGAGACACTTCGACTTCTCTGCGCTCATGGTGCCGTACTGGCCACAGCCGGCGAGTTTTCACGACGCGCGTTTGCCAACGGCAAGATGGACCTCACACAAGCCGAAGCCGTAGCAGATGTGATTGCCAGTGAAACACGCAGCAGCCACCGCATAGCCATGTCGCACCTCAAAGGACAGGTGGCCAACAAACTGGCAGCTCTCAGGGCTGAATTGATAGAGTTGACTTCGCTGCTCGAACTGGAGTTGGACTTTGATGAAGAAGACGTTGAATTCGCTGACCGCGGCAGGCTATTGGCATTGTCAGAAACACTGAATGCGGAACTCAAATCCTTGTCATCGACATTCAAGTTCGGCAACGCCATTAAGAATGGCATTCCGGTGGCTATTGTCGGCAGCACCAATGTCGGCAAATCGACACTGCTCAACGCCATCTGCGGCGAAGAGAGGGCCATAGTGTCAGACATACACGGCACTACGCGCGACACCATTGACGCCCTTGTCAACGTCAACGGAGTGCTGTTCAGATTTATTGATACGGCTGGTATTCGCAAGTCTTTTGACGCGATTGAGAAAATAGGCATTGAAAGAACTTTGCAGCAGATAAAAAAAGCCTACGTGGTGCTGCATATCATTGACGCCACTGAGATTGACCAGTGCCCTGTCATTGAGCATGACAATATCATCACCGTAATCAACAAAATCGATGTCGTCGGCAAACAACGCCTGGGGGACCTGATGGAGAAATACGGGCCGAACTGTGTTACCATATCTGCCAAATACGGCACCAACATACCTCAACTGACGCAAATGCTTGTCGTCGCGGCTCACATGGCGGATAACGACGATGTTATCATCACCAACGAACGACATTATCAGTGCCTTGTCAAAGCCATGAAAAGTCTTGACGCGGTGATAGAAGGACTGACAGACAACAGAACGTCGGAATTGATAGCTGAAGATTTAAGAGAATGCAACAGGCACTTGAGCGAAATAACCGGCGAAATAAGCACCGAAGACGTCCTCAAGTCTATTTTTAGCCGCTTTTGTATAGGAAAATGAAAACAAAATAAGCACACCTCATACTTAAGAGGTATTTTAGCAGCAAAATTGCAACACAATTTTGCTGCTATATATTTTTTTTTATATATTTGCGATATAATTACGTCTGCTTGACATAATAGCCTATTTATAACACTCATAATCTAATAGTTATGAATACGACCTTTGAGATAACAACCGACAACAGTTTCTTGAGCCATTTTCTTGATAGTCAGCGAGTGTCAGAGCTTTCTGCTGAAATGGTTGAGAAACTTAAGACAGCAGCGCAAGGCGATGATACTATAGGAGCATACGCCAAGTATGGTCTCGGGCGTTGGCATTATCTTATGATGCCCGATACCGATTCCTTCTCTAAAGCCTTAAACCTCTTCATGAAAGCCTCGCAAGCCGGTGTGCACGATGCTACTGCCGCGGTAGGCATAATGACAAAATATGGCAACGGCATGGATAAGGTTGATTTGGCATTCGCCGAAAAGCTTAAAAGCATGGCGCGCAGTGCGGGCAGTATGCTGGCAGACACAAAATTCTATAGAGAACACATTGAAGATGATAGTGTTTTTCAGGAACTTCTGCGAAGAGTTCAGTCAGAGACACTAGACCCCATTTATTATCATTTTGTTGCCGATGGCTATGATGTTCGCGGCGATAAGTCAAAAGCCATCGAATACTATGAGCGGGCCGTAGAAGGGGGCAACATAGCGTCCTATCGTGCTTTGGCTATCACCTACTATGAGCGCGGCAACTTAATTCTTTGCGACCTGACGTTAGAAAAAGGTTTTGCGCAAGGCTGCGTCTCGTGCTGCACCTATGGCTATGATTACAACTACAATGACGCTCTTGGCTTCGTCTTTGACCGCGCCCGTGAAACGATGCAACTTCCTGATGGCGCGGAACCGACTAAAGAAATGTTGCAGAAGCATGTGCATGAGCAGCTTAAGCAAAGACTCGAATATGGCAGCGACAAAGGATTCGGACTTGCTGCATACTTGCTTGGCGTAGCATATCATGAGGGGCAGTTAGGCTTCCCCGTTGACAAGAAAATGGCTTTGCACTACTATATACGCGGTATGGCTCTTGACGATGAATCCGCTGCCGAGGCTGTGGCGGATTTCTTTGAAAATGAAGAAGACTTCAGAAAAGCGTATGAAATCTCTGATGCGCAAATAGCGCATTTCCGCCTCTTGTCGCTCAGATATGGCAACAAGGAGATATATCCTAAAGTTAGGGCTGCATACGATAACGGAACGTTGGAAGAAAAGTATCATGGCGAATTTGAAACAGTATGGATGCCAAAGTATGATGACAGTTATCCAGCTGAGGACGACTATGAACCGGGACAAGAAATCGGCGAGGATGATGTAACAGATTATGAGATAGAACCGGCGCTTATCACCATTGATACTGACGGCACGTTTGAAATTATTCGGAGTGATGCGCAGTCTTACAGAACATTGCGCGAAATGGGTGCCCTGATAGGTGCTGAAAGAATTGACGCAGTGCATTATTCCGGACTGCTCAACGACTTGAACTCGCGGCTGCCCATGAAACAACGATTAGTGATGTATGTTGACGGCGACGGATACGCCAAAGACCTGCCTGACAACTACATAGCAACATCGCTCTACGGAACCGGGGCAGAACTGCTCGGCAAGGTAATCCTCGCCCTCGAAGATGACAAATATGAGACATATAGTTTCACAATGCATAGCCAACTGATAGCTGTCGAAGAAGAGCTAACCAAAAAGTTTGGCAACATGCTCCATTTTAACGAAAACTAAACACAATTTTATGTTATGAAAACGCAATTAAAAGACATCAAACAGGCACTCGAAAAGTGCAATCTTTTTAAGGAAAAACTTATCGTCATATATCCTGCAGAGGATCCGTTATTTCTTGATTATGAGGATGAGTTGTGGAAATTCATGGGAAGCATAGAAGCTAATATAGAGCGCAACGGAGGATATATGATAGACAAGTGGCAATGTGTTGACGCTCAGCAAAACTTATATGACGTCAGAGGTATGGTAAGTATCAAAATTGAATACGATGATACTAAAGATAAAGACGAATAAGACAAAGGAGGCACCCGAAAATCCTGTAACAGAGTAGGGGGAAACTTTTTAACTGTTGTACAACAATGATTACTGAAGTTTTTCAAGTGAAGGACACACAGGTTAACGCTTATGGCTGCTGCGACCATTGCGGAGGCTGCCAATGCAACAACTAACAGATTGTCCCTAACGTGGGCTGTTTTGCGTGCCGACACGCAAAACAGCCCTATCTTTTGATAGACGCAGTTTCACCTTTTTTTCTGCTTGTACATATTACATCTCATTTCTACGCTAACCGCTTAACTGCACAAAAAATGTTATCACCCTATAATCAAGAATTTCCGCAACTCACCAAAAACGAGATATTTCCAATACCGGTAGGCGTTGAATTCGGTCTTGAGCCCCGCGCCGTGAATTTGCTCTATTCCCCCTTCACCGACAAGGCTTTGCTTGTTACTGAGGATTACATTGAGAAAGTAGAAGCCTACTTAACACATGCCGACCCTGATGCTGAGCCGGCTGTCGTCAACGCCGCCAAAGCCCTGACAGATTATGAACACCGCAAGCATCCGATGCCGGTTAATATCGACCCTCTTCACTACAACCGCATGGCTATTTTGCCCAATAATGTGTGCAACTTTCGCTGCAGCTATTGCTATTCAGCCCATGGCAGGTCTGGCAAGGTGTTGTCAAAAGAAATACTGAAATCGGCTCTTGATAATTTCATCAACGGCGAGCGAATACCTACTGATAAGCGGCTCGCGATTTCCATTCTCGGCGGCGGAGAACCTTTGCTGTCATGGGACTTGGTAACTTTCATCATCACCTACAGTAAACAACGTACCGCCCAACAAGGGTTTCCAGGAATAGACATTGTGCTGGTTACCAACGGCTCTGTCATCACCCAAGAGATAGCCGATGTCCTGAAGGCTAATCAGGTACAGGTGTCTGTGTCCTTTGAGATATTAGAAGGTATTCAGAACCTGCAGCGAGCGCACTATAAGGAAGTCTGCGAAGGCATAGACCTGCTCACGGCAAATGGCGTGGTACCGCAGCTCAGGGCGTGCATCACCTTGGATAACATAGACCTGATGAAGGACATGATAGATGAGGTGTTGCGCCGTTTCCCGAAAACCAAAGAGGTGATGATGGAGTACGTCACTGACCCTGAACGTCTCACAACGCCTGAGCAGGTGCGCGAGTTCTACAAGAAATATCTCGACAATTTCTTCATCGCCCACGACTTTGCCGCCCAACATGGTATATTGCTCGACTGCTCGGCATACCGCAACTTCAACATGCTCATAGAACGTTTCTGCCCTGGCGACAATGTGCTGACAGCCTATGGCGAGATAAGCGTATGCAGCCGTATCGGAGCTCCCGCTGATGACGGGTACCCCGACAGCATTTACGGCAAAGTCAATGAGGACGGCACGGTAACAATCGATTACGACAAGTTCCGGAGCCTGATGAACCGCAATGTGTATCACTACGAGAAGTGCCATAACTGTCCGGCAAAATGGAATTGCGCCGGAGGTTGCATGATACACCAGTATGCCTATAATGAAGAAATCCGCGAGCAGATATGCGAATATATGCGAAACTTCACAACACGCATGCTGCTTCGCAACCTCGACGCGCAATATAGAAAACAATACGGCATATCGCTGAAGCAAGTAGTAGAGCAAAATGTCAAAAAAAATAGTTGATAATAAGTCGTTCATTAAGCGCAATTTGTTTCCGGTCAGGATTAACGACTATATGTCGTTAAGCGGCAAATATGACGATAGCGCCTATCTGCTCTACGCGCCGCTGAACAAGCGCAGTATGTTATGTTCTGAGGAGCAAATAAACGCATGGCGAAGTCAGCTAAACGCATCCGGCAGATTCAGCGACGACAATCTCAACAGGCTCTTGCTTGACAATCAGCTTTCGCAAGACCAAGGGTTTGTATGTTCGCCAAGAGATGTTTATGCCATGACGCTCTTGCCCAACAATATCTGCAATTTCTCATGTTCATACTGCTATGCCGCCAAAGGTCATGGCAGCGACGAGATGAGTGAGCAGACACTGAAAACCGTCCTTGACTTTTTCATTGACCCAGACAGAATATCGCGCCGCGATTTGCACATATCGTTTGGTGGCGGCGGCGAACCTTTGCTCTCATGGGATAGGATGCTCTATGCCATGCGCTACGCCACTGAACGCGCCGATAAACACGGCTTTAAGGTTCACTTCTCGTTCGCATCTAACGGCTCGGTTATCAGCAGCGAGATTATCAATGAGCTAAAGCGCTATAACGTCAAGACCAATATCTCTTTCGACATCCTTGAAGATGTTCAGAACCGGCAGCGCCGCAACTACAAACGAGTGTGCCAGACGCTTGACATGTTGCTCGACAATGACATCATGCCGACCATCAACTCCGTCATAACACCTCTCAATGTCAGTCGTCAGTGCGAAATGGTTGAGCAGGTACATCGGCGTTTTCCGAAGCTGCGCCGACTGACGTTCGACTATGTTGTTGACGGGCAGCTATTTAGCACACCCGATGAACTGCGTAGTTTTTTGCGCGACTACACGACGCATTTCTATCAGGCCCGCGATTTAGGATTCAGCTACGGCACTATTGATGTCAGCAGCATCAAGCATCATAATCTCGGCATGATAAAGTCCCGCGCTTGCGCCGGAGGCTTCGACGTCAATGCGCATGGCGACATATCAATGTGCTTCTTCGTGTCTTCGCCTCAAGAAACTCTTTACGACGATTTCATCTATGGGCACGTGCGTGACGGCAGGGTGGAGTATGACGAGCAGAAATTCAAGGCTTTGATAGACTATAGTTCCAATTCGCGTGATGATTGTCATGACTGTTTTCTGCGCTGGAACTGCGGCGGCGGATGCCTGTTTCATGAAAAGAGCTATTCGCGCGAAATGCTTGATGAGATGTGCCGTTTTCAGCGCGAATTCTCACTGATAGCCCTGCTAAAACAATTTGATGATGAATAGTTTGTCTCAACACAATATATACATCGTAGACCTGTCGCGCTATTATGCCAAAGCGCCGCGCGGCAAGTATTATCTTGTCTATGCCCCGCTCAAGGGCGCGTTCTTCATTGCTGATAACATATCACCTGACGCAATTCCTCAACATCTATTAAGTCCTGATAATGACGCGCTCATGCGCCCTCATGTCAGTCATCCCTCGCAGTTCTCAAAACTGTCAATACTGCCTAACCTGACGTGTAACTTCAAGTGCGCCTATTGCTATTCCGCCAAGGGGCGTTCGCGTTCGGTAATCAGCGAGGAGCACATCACTACAATGCTCGATTATTTTGTTGACGGAGCGAGAATCGCTGACCGTGAATTGGGCATCTTCATCTCCGGCGGAGGCGAACCCACGCTGACGTGGGATAAGGTCGTGTTTGCCGTCAATTATGCCGAGCAAAGAGCGCAAAGTCAAGGCAAAGCGCTGAATATCATGCTGATGAGTAATGGTTCGCTTATTGACGACACGATTGCGAACTTCATAAAGCAACACGGCATTAACATAGGCATCTCGTTCGACATACTGCCCGAAGTGCAAAATAGTCAGCGCGGTAAATATGACCTGGTAGCTGCCAATATCAAACGGCTGCTCTCCATTGGCGTTATCCCGTCTGTCAGTGCCGTGATAACACCTGATAATGTCTGTCTCATGACGCAGATGGTGCAAGAGATAGTGAATAACTTCAGCGGCATTAAGCACCTCAATTTTGACCCTGCTGTCAGCGATGAACTTTTTGCCTCCGAAGCTGAACTGCGGGCGTTCTATCACTCTTTTGCCGATAACTTTTTCAATGCCCGAGCGTTAAGCGGTCAGCATAACATAACGCTTGATTGCAATGCGATACGCCATGCGCAAAAGATTTTTCCGCGCTACTGTGAGGGCAAGCTGTGCCTTGTGCCCAATGGCGACATATCAATGTGCCACACGGTGTCTTCGCCCAAAGAAACTCATTATAACGACTTTACGTATGGCGATGTGCATGATGGCATGGTGAAGTTTGATATGGCTGTTTTCAGCCGTTTGGTCAATAGCGACAACTACCTCATGGACCGCTGCCATGATTGCATAGCTCGGTGGCATTGCGCAGGAGGGTGTATGATGTGCAGACTTAATTACAACGCTGATAAGATGTCGGCCGTGTGCGACTTTACGGCAGATATGACAACACGGCTGCTGCTCCACCGACTGGACGAAGCTATGCGCCGGAAATATAACAAAAGTATTGAAGAAATGCTGTAAATCATGGACTTCAAAACGCTTAACGACAAAGAAATATATCCCTTGCAGACCGATGATGGTTATCTGCTGTATGCTCCCTTGTCGGCATTGATGGTGCCGATGAGCGCTGTTCAGGCGCAAAAACTTGAGGATGTGGCATGCGGTATCGTGCATGATGACACCTATAGCGCTTTGCTCGATAAGATTGAAGAGCATCGACGTGTTGCGCGCACCATACCGATGAAAACGTCTGTCAGTGAAATTCATAAACTGACGATTCTTCCCACATTCCGCTGCAACTTCAAGTGCTCCTACTGCTACTCTGCTCAAGGCAGGCAAAACAAGTCTATCAGCTTCGACGTCGCTAAGGCCGCAATAGACTATTTCATTGACACCGGGCGTACTCCACTGCGCGATTTATGGCTTGCTGTGCTGGGTGGCGGCGAGCCGTTCATCGAGCCTGAACTGACGGCGCAAATTATTGATTATGCCGCACAAAGAGCACATCAACAAGGCTTTAACCTCGGTGTCGGCCTCACCACGAATGGGTCTTTATATAGCGCGAGACTTCAGGATGTTATGCTGCGGCATAATGTTCATCTTGGTGTGTCGTTTGAGGTCCTTGAAGACATACAGAAACTACAACGCGGACATTATCACCGAGTTGTAGAAACTGTCAGCCGCTACATGAACGCCGGAGTTGACATCACCGTCAAGTCTATCATCACCCCAAGCAATGTCAACAGACTATGCCAGATGGTGGCTTTGCTTCATGACACGTTTCCGTTAGTGAAAAAGTATAAGCTGCAAATCGTTGAAGATCCGGTGATTTTTGCTGACATGCAGCTGATGCGTGATTTCTACGACGACTTTACGCGCAACTTCTTTGACGCCTATGACATGGGCAAAAAACTCGGAATAGATGTCTATGTGCTTGCCTCGCAGTATGTTGATATGCTCGTGGAGCATTATTGCGGTGGAGAGATGTGTCTCAACCCTGAAGGGACAATCACTGTGTGCCACCGTTTTTCGTCAAGGCTCGAAGAGCAGTATGGCGCTGTGAAATACGGCATGGTGGATGATGCAGGGCATGTGGTTGTCAACAATGACAAGTTACGTTCGCTGCTCAGTCATGACGCCAGGCATCAGAGCAAATGCCGGCGCTGCTTCGCCAAATGGCACTGCGGAGGGGGCTGCTTAGCCCAGAGCATGATTTATCAGCCGGAACAACTGGATATTATATGCCGCTGGACAAGGCAGTTCATTAAGCAGATATTAATACGTCGCAATGCCCTATGACACATTATGCCTATCGACATATCCGCACAACAGGTCCGTCAGGTCCTTTCGAACAAATAATCGACTATCTTATTGACGTGCCGCTCATTAACGCTTCTGGCTCTATACCGTATATTCTGCGTCTCTACCGCTACTTGAGCTTCCTCTATATAAGTGACATATTTCCACAAGAATATGAGTCGGACCAGCGATGCTTCAAGCGCTTCACGAGTCATGAGGGAAAAGCGGTGGATATGTGGCAGCTATCAGTAAGTGGCGTGCGGGTGTTTTTTGAAACAATTGCAGCTGCTGACAACGACGCTGTGTTTGTCGTCAGCGGCAGCTATCAAGACGGAGAGGAAGAAAAAGGACAGTCAAGAAAATTGCGCATATATCGCTTTGCGCTCCGACAACTTTGCGCGGAACTAAATCTGCGAACGGTGGAAATGCCGGAACAAAACGCCTTCTTTCTCTCCACGAACGATTGTCGTTTTTCAGAACAGGAAATTAAGCAAATCTACCTCAACTTCAAGACTACGAAACAATGAAAACAATATTCATAACCGGCATTTCACGAGGTTTGGGGTTGTCCATGACTCGTCATTTTTTATCCCAAGGCAATAGGGTGATAGGGCTGAGCCGTACGTGCTCTAGCGAACTTGCCGAACTATTGGACAAATATCCCGACACGCTCATCTGGCAAAGTTTCGACCTGCTGAAAACCGCTGACATTGATGAAAAACTGTGTCGCCTGCTGCCTTTGCAAACAGATCGCATAGATGTTTTTATTGACAATGCGGCTGTGGCGCTCCAAAATCTGCTGCACAACGCTGACAATAAGAAAATTGCTGACTTACTGACAATCAATAGTGTAGCCCCGATATTGCTCACTAAGTTGGTCATCAACAATTTTTTGCGCCATCGCGTCAAAGGGGTGATAATACATCTGTCGTCCATTTGCGCTCACAAGGCCTATATTGGTTTGTCAGTACTCGGAGCCTCCAAAGCGGCGCTTGAAGCTTTCTCTAGAACTGTGGCGGCAGAGTATGGCAGGTTCGGAATACGCTCAAACACCATTGTAGCAGGGCTTGTCAACACTGGCATGTTCTCGCTGCTAGACAATCGTCAAGAACTTGACTTTAAGAATAATACAGCACTACGAACTCATGTTGATGCGCAGGCTGTCATTGACATGGTTGATTTCCTCATCTCAGATAAAGCAGACAAAATCACGGGGCAGAACATTCATGTCAACGCCGGAATTCTCTGATAAGTTCAATTATTTGTTTTAGTATATGTTAAAATCATTATTAAGCTCGATAGGAGTTTCGTCTTTTGAACGCTCTGCCGCGGACTTGTTCAGGCATTATGCCGAGCAGTGGGCTGACACGGTGCGTCAAGATTATTTTGGCAATACAATGGCGACGATGAACACCGGCGCTAAATATCGCGTCCTGCTCTCGGCTCACATTGATGAGGTCGGATTTCAAGTAACAGAAGTGTGTCAAAACGGGTTGCTCAAAGTCAGGGGAATAGGTGGTGTATGCCCGGCGCGGCTTAACACTCAGCAAGTTGTTGTATGTGCTGACTGTGGTTACGTCAACGGTGTCATGGTTAGCACGCCAATGACCAATGATGGTAAAATGCCAGACATCAAAGACTTTTTTGTCGACATTGACTGCCAAAACCGCGAACAAGCCATGCAACTCATTGAACTTGGCGCCCCTGTGGCGTTTATGCCCAATTATAGTGTGCATGACAGTGTAATCACGTCTAAATCAATAGATGATAGGGTGGGCTGTTATGTTGTGCTGGAGGTAATGAAACGCCTGAAGGGGGGGCTGAAAAAAATACGCCTGTCAGTGGCTGCCACAACACAGGAGGAGATAGGGCTTCGCGGCATGGCGGCTGTGGCGCAAACCGAACAACCCGACATGGCGATTAACGTGGATGTTACGGATGCAGAGCAACTTGACAAGACATCGCGACCGCGTATGGGCGAAGGGTGTGCCATAGTGCTTAATGCAGACAGTCATGCCATGTTTCGCGAAAGGGTCATCAAAACTGCCAGTCGGGCTAATATCGCACTGCAAAAATGTTTAGGACGGGAAATAACAGGGGGCTCAGATAGCTCAAGAATGCAGATATTCTCTCCTAAAACGCTTGTCGGTGAATTGGTCATACCATGTAAGTATATGCACTCACATACCGAAAAATGTTCTCTAAATGATATTGAAAGCTGCATCAATATCATCACTGATTTACTCACCGGCCTTGATGAGGAGTTAGCATAGGTGCCGCATGATGAAGTATAGCATTTTTCTGCTCCAGAAGCCAATTTTAGTCATGCCCAGCGCGGCATGCGCTTGTCGGAATAATTTGGCGTTATATGCGTTGATGTCGTGATATTGCTGATAATGATGGCGCAGATATTCGCCGCCTTTTTTGCTTGCTATGGCTCCATAAGTGTTGTCACCATGCTGTCGATAGAGAATGTCTGATTTGTTGAGATATGTTATAGAGCCTTTGGCAGATAAAACTCTTAAGGCTGTCCAGTGATCGTGAATGAGAGTCTGATTAGTAAAGGGAACACTGACTGAAAGAGCTTTGCGATTGATGAGGACTGTGCACCCTGTCACGAAATTCGTGCAAGCTATGAGTTGGTGTTTGACCAATAAGTCTGGTTTAATACCTGTGTAACGACTAAATGATGAGTTAATAACCGTTAGTTTTTCGTCCGTTACCGTCAAATCTGTACACACTAAATGAGCTGAATGTGGTTTAGAACTTTCGGCGTGTGACATGGCGTTCATCGCATTTTGTATTTTTTCAGGCAGCCATATATCATCTTGATCTGCAAACATATAATACTGCTCGTCAGTATATGTCATGGCCTTGAGCATCAATATTTCAAAAGATTGCGTAACTCCCACGTTGTCGTCAGCGAACATGACTTCAGCAATGTGATTCTGATGCTTGTCGCAAAAGTCGGCAATGATTTGGCGTGTGTTGTCCGTGGAATTGTCATCACGAACCACCAAGCGCCAGTCATTATATGTTTGGCGAAGTAGCGAATTAAGAAACTCCGGCAGGTATTTTGCCCCGTTATATGTCGAAAGCAGTATCAGCATTGTGCTTTTGCTTTTGCTTTAATATTTTTTCGCTCCTTAAGCAGCGTTTTAAGGACGATTAAGCGTCCTTTAATCTTTGTCCATAAACTCCTTTTGCTGCGCGTGAACAGCGATTGCCTTATGTTGGTCAGTGCGGCATCATGGCGTCTGTAATAGATATAAGGCTGCTTAAGAAACTTTACATTCCCCATAGTTTCTGCCACAAGACCGAGCCATAAGTCATGACCTATTTCTATCGTTTCTGGAAATGGTAGTGCGGCATTGAGAACTGACCTGCGAAATGCCATACAAGTGCCGAAATAAGTGTTATTAACGATGTTTTTGAGTATGCCTTTGCCTGAATGATAGAAGGTAAAAAAAGACGGCTCTATAACATTAAGCTGTTCGTCAGTGATTATACTGTCTGTGACTACCATATCGCAATTTTCCAATAGTCGTGAGCAAGCACTGACCTTGCCGGGCAACCAAACATCGTCCTGGTCTGCCAGAAATATATATTCTCCGCGTGAGTGTGTTAACGCATTGAGGAAATTCCATTTGAAATGTTGCCTATTATTAATAAGCAGTGTTATCCTTGGGTCAGAATATGACTTTACGATGTCGCGTGTGGAGTCTGTTGAGTTGTCATCAGAAATTATGAGCTCATCATTGGCCCCTAGTTGAGCCAAAATTGAGTCTATCTGTTCACGAAGATACTGCTCACCATTATATGTCGCCATACATACCGATATCATGAACAAAATAGGTGTTTTGCTGTTTCTTTCACGAAGGGATGCATTGTTACTATCCATTTGAGAATTCGCGCCACTAAACGCAGCTTATACCACATGATGCTTTGAATAGTACCTAATTGTTTTGTGTAGCGCAGTTCGGCATCCATCAAACAACGGTATCTGTGAACTGACACGTAGTTCCTGCTATCGGATATTGAGAGATTATGTCTCAATGTAGCCTCAAGTATCGCTGGCGTAATACCTTGATGCGCCAAACGATAGAAAGTGTCAAAATCAAGATAGTCAAGAGGGTAGTCTTCATTAAAATTATTTAGCAGTGATTCAAATGTCGGGATGTGGAACATGGCTCCGGAATTGAATGCCATCATGACGTCATCGTCGGAGCGTTTACTGATACTCAGACGCTTAAAAGGTCCTGAATATTTGTTGTACCATTTTGGAGAAAGCTGTTGACCGACATGGTCGCTTAAATAAGGAACTGCTACAGGTATTGCACTTTGCAGAGCAAATTGAGATGCGGTTTGTAAATATTGAGGCGTTACTTCAGTGTCATCATCAAGTAGTAAAAGCCAAGACTTACCACGCTGCTTGGCAATTTGCAGTGCTTGGTTGTAAGCCTTAGCAAGATAGATATTATCCTCGGTATTGTCATGAACATAAACGCACTCTGAAAACAATGCTGCTGGCAAGTGAGTGCGCAATGTCCTATATGAATTACACTGCTCAAGGCGTGTGCCATATATTACTATGCAAAAAAGTATATCTTCCATCAGTTAGCGGCTTTGAAATCATTCTCCCAATACTTTATGGCACGTCGCATTTTCTTCTCTGTGAGTAATTCCTCATTTTGCTTATTCACGCCAACTATCAGACTAATATCGTCAGTGGGATACTTTTGTCGTTTGAGACTTTGGGGAACCGAATATAAGGCGTCGAAAGCAACAAACACCAATAATAATAGTCCAAAAACTTGACGAGGAATCGGACTCATAGATATTGTTGGATGCTGCACTCTCTTATAATCTAAAACACTGGAAGTATATACTACCAAGAAAGGCAAGAAATAAGACCGTATCCTATTGAGTAAAAACCAGTAGTCACTCAACAAAACAATGACAAAAACAACGGTCCACATCATCCAATGAAGCGTACGACTACCACGTTCAGGTTGCAGATAATATGCCAAAGCACATATCAGTGCCAGATAGATAATGACAATTTTTTGAAATCCATTAGATGTAACCGTCAGATGTTCAAACAATGATTGTATTGTTCTGTCTGAAATTGTCATAAGGTTGACCTTTATACTCGAAGTAAGTATGCCCCATGGTATAGCTGCAAGAATTATCAACATCAATGCTAACACTGCATAGGAACGTCCGTCAGTACGGATATTGCTCAAGCCATAAAGCAATGCAGTGACGAAGATTATGTAAATCGCGGAATGGTGCATTGTGGAGCAAACTACAAAACAAAGTAATGACCAAAAATACTTGCGGTTAGAAAACAATAGTATTGCAAAAATAAAAAAAGTAACCGCGAGACACTGTCTGAACTCTTTGAGATATAAGTTGCTATCAAGGCTCAACAAGATAGTGAGAGCTATCGTAGGATAGAAACTAACTTTACGCAATAAGAGAAATATGGCAACGAAATACAGAGTTGATATAACTGCCGTATAAGCCCAAAATGATAATCCGGAAAATTTGCAGAGTGATGTAAATAACGAAAAACCACTTTCAAATGTAGTCTGTCCCCATTGCGACAATATGCCTAAGGGACTTTCTATAGTTCGATAGAGTGGGATATAGGTTATTATATCTGGTCCATAGGCGAATTTCAGTGTGGACCACACAAACGAAAACGCAAAAGCCAGATAAAAAATCTGCCTTTGCATCTTCGGATATGCCGTGGAGGCTAACAGTTCGCAAACGCAAAAAACAAGTAGCCCGATTTCTAACACTGAAACAAAAGCAATCATAGACCCGTCATGCCTATAGCATCATATTTGCCGACTTTGTCTTCAATAGTGACGGCTTGGTCAGCTGAGGTCTGTATCTTGAGATTAGTGAGCACTTTTTCTGCTCCGGAGCGGTAACATGCCTCAATAGCGGCTTTCACAACTTCCATCACTTCATTATATTCTCCTTCAATTACGGTTTCGAACGGACATACACGAAATTTTAAGCCTGATTTACTTATGACTTCAATTGCCGCATCCACTATTTCATAACTATCCTTATGAGAACATGAAGGCAGAACCTGTATTGCTACATTAACGTGTTGATGCATAATTTGTAGATAATGATTTTACTTTATTTCGCCGCACCTTCATAAGTGATGTGGACAGAACCGCAATAGGTGTCTAATGAAAGTGATTTGTCGGATATTTTACCTGATGTTTGAGTGAATTTATGCTGATCGTATATCACCCAATCATTTTTTATACTCATGAAATATTCTGCTGCTTGTTCTTCTTGAACTTGACTGATATTGCCATCTTTGTCAGACTTCACATTTAATCGAACAATTTCAAGTGGGAAGGGCTGTTTAGGCGAGAATTTTATGTTATATATCTTGATGGTGTCAACACCGGCTTCCGTAGCGTCAAGAATATACTCAAGTTTTGTGTCTTTCTTATCTTCATTATCGATTTGCATAATCACATCGTTGAGTTTTATGGCACCCAAATATGTCCTGATGGACAGGTCTGTTTTAGACTCATTATTGTTCTGCCCGTTATTTGGTTCGTCTTTTGACGACTTATCACATGACACAACAATAAAACCGATAAATAATGCCACAAATGCATGGAGTAGGACGTTAAATTTCATAGTTGTAATATATAAGTAATTAATTAGTGCAAATTTACAAAAAAAATCTGATATATCTTTATACTTATTTACATCTAAGTGCTGATTTAATCAAAACACATTGAAAATCCTACTACTATTTTGATAATCTTTTAATTCAGTTCTTCCGTCGGGGCCGATGTATTTGAGCGGGTTCCAGTTGCAGTAGGCGTATGGGCTGATGTCTGGTGTTTGGTCGGATAGGGGGTCGACGGACGTGAACATCTGCATCCAATGGTCGTACTGACGGGCTTCAAAGTACGGTGCAAGTCGAGTATTGGTTAGGGTAGAGTGTGATATTGTCCGGCAGCATGTTGATATAGCTATAGAATGTCGGCGCGGTCCAGAAGATGTTGGAGCAGAGATATGTCGTGGTGTCAATCACGCACATAGGTCTATGGCTGTTGTCGTATCCGTACCGGCATGCTCCCGCGACGAGCAGCCGTCCCGCAGGGTGAGTTTAACCCAAATCGGTCATTAGACCGATTTGGGTTAAACTCAAAAGTGAATTCATATCGACTCATACGACTTGCACGCGTTCACCTGCGATGTTGATGAAATAGCATTCGCCGTTTTTCGTCACGGAAATCTCATCAAGGCCACAGTCTTTCCGAGCAATGCTAATGTGGTCATACTCAAACGGCAGCAATACCTTACCATGACCGTCAAGCAATCCTTCTTTGCCGTTTTCGTCCGTTGCCGTGAATACATCAAACATTTCATAATACCATAAACCCTTGTATTGGCAAGGAACGACAAACTTTCCGCTTAAATCCACTGCTCCGGCGCGTTTTTCGCTGTCTATGACAACTACACATCGCGGCGAGTGGGTGACATCATATTGATTTTTGATTAACTCGTATTCTACAGGGAGCAAATCCGAACCGTGAATGTCGATGATACCACATTTCTCGTTGTCAACCACAACAAATTGCTCGTCGCCGCAGAATGCCGTTCGCCGCCAAAGCATTTTGGAATCCGTCTCCGAATAATGGGTTATAAGTATGACGTTTTCCTTTCGGTCAATGATACCAATGTGGCCGTTTTGCTTCATTATTGCATAACCTGCGGCGTTATACGGCATGAGGTACTCATAGTTTCCGTGAGTGAGCCGTTCGCCTTGAGCGCTGATGAAAAACCACTTCCCGTCAATAGCCACGCAAAGTTCTGAAGCCTTGGGATTTTGCAGGTTAACATCGTCAAACTCCATATCTAAGACTTTTTCGCCATTGATTGTGATAACCGACCATTTTCCGTTCTCCTTGGCAACGAACCAGTCGAGCCATACGATGATGCCGTCAAAGACAGGCTGCAGGATGATGTCGCCATTCTTGTGAGCAAGCCCGAAATGCTGTTCGTCATCTGACTTGCACATAAACACTTCCGACGAAAGAGGGAATATCAAATTCTGTGGCATAAATTCACGTTTTTGCGCATTATATAAATATATGCGTTCGCTGTCGTGTCCGAAGAGTTGGTAAAAATAGCTACTATTTACTTTTGTCGCACATGAGAAATGGTCTGCTGGAAGGATTACTTCGCCCTGACGATTGATGATGCCGGTTTTGGCGTACTCGTCGCCGTCGGCCTTGACAGTGAAAGTTGTAAACTCGTCACGAAATGGCAAAACTCTTTGAAGATTTTTAATGTCTTTTACGTTCATAATTAAATAATTATTTGATTAAAAGTTAATGTAAATCCCTATAAAATCACACTACGGTGATTGAACCCGACCAAAACGCCAAAACATAAATTCGTGAAATTCGTATAATTCGTGTTCGTAATAATGTCCCTTGAGTCCCCAAAGTCCTTAGAGCATAATATTCGCGTGATTCGGTAAATTCGTGTTCATTAAGAAAAGTCTATAGAACAAAGAGCAATGAGCAAAAAGGTAATATTTCTTATCGCTCGGCTGCCTTGGCTGACGCTTTGGAGCATTGCGACAAAGAACTTTTAACTTATAACTTTTAACTCAACGGTCAAAAAAAAAGCATATATTATTTTATTCTATCGCCGCAGAAGTCCTTACTGCCGCATTTAGTGCAGCGAGTGCCCTCCCAAATGCTGTCGAAGTGCGACATTACGGAATCAACAAAGCCAGGTTCATCGGTCATGATGCCAGCCTCAAAGTTGCGGCGGTTCTCTGACTTCATCCCCATGCCGGCACCCGTCATGTTGGCAGAGCCGATATAGACCGTTTCGCTGTCGATGGCTATGAGTTTGCAGTGTACCCTCGGGCATAACCGTCTTTCCATCTTGGTCCATAGCGCAGGGTATTTGTCGAAGTCCTCACGAAACGGTTGCCCGGGTTCTTTAGCATGCAACAACCGCACCTCAACGCCGCGCTTTACCACATCACTAAGAACCTTAAGGAAAGGCACGGCTTCGCCGTGATGCTTGACGTACAAGTCCTTCAAATCAGCCGTGGCAATCCATAGTAGCCGCTTAACCTTCGGAATCCGCGAAATGACTTCGCTATAATGATCTGTATCGGCAATATATTGAATCATAGAAATTTCAATACTTATCCTTATTTTATCAAACCATCTTTCTTTAATTGAACTGTTTCTTCTTCTGTCAATGGTCTCTCTCCGGTTAAGTTCCCTTTACTGTCAAATTGCCGCATATTTAGACCGACAACAGTAACGAAGTTATCATTCCAGACTGAAATCACCGTTCCTATTTCTTCTTTATTCTTCTCGGCAGTCTTTTCGCCAGTTTCGTTGTAGAATAGGTAGTTATCGCCATAGAGAAGAACAAAGAAATGGTCACATGCGTATGTTGGTACAGCAACTTTCTTATCAACAAGACCTTCAACCACGTCCACTTTTAAGTGGGATTTTTGACTTGTCACTTGTACATCTGCATACACCCAATATAGTTTCTTTCTTGCCATACCAGGCATGTGTAATCCGTATTCGGAAAACACAACTTTTACTTTCTTAATAGCCATGATTAATTAAAGTTTGATTTATTAAACAATGGAAACATATACTTGTAAGAGAATAACCCCTTCTAGTATATGTGCCGAATTGCAGCAGAGTGAATAAAAAATCTTTATTCTTCGTATAACTCGATTACCTTAATCAAATGTCCTTCGAGTTTATAGCGACCTGCTTGAAGATTTTCCCGGATGGGTTCCTCGTCCCAAACGCCGTCTTCTACTTCCGCATACAATTTGTATGCTTCTTCCTTCTCTTCGTCAAATTCAAATTCTCCGGTAGGGTCTTCTTCGTTCTCAATCACGCTGGCGCGCATACCTATCGGGATTTCAAATTCTTCCCCTTCTTCTACATCCATTTCCTCAGTTTCAAAACCTTGGCGTACAAGAAGCTCATCATTAAATTGTTCTTCATCCGCGAAGTCATTCAAATCATAATCATTTCGCAGACTTGCAATTGTTGGTTGTAATAATAATCTCATAATAGTTGTAGTATTTGATGTTATAAATTGCGCTGCAAAAATAGTTTACTAAACTGCCGAATTACGGCAGCCTGACGCACTAAATACAGAAAAAAGGCTAAAATCTTTAGTTTAGTATCATAATAAAGCACTCTTCTGGTGCATAACCCAAATCGGTCATTAGAATATTTAGGATTGCTTTCGTCGATGCGGACGAGGAGCTCAGCGTTCTAAGTTCGTTGTCGTTATCACTCCAATGCGTATGCTTCGAAGCCGAGCGGCGACTGGCTTACTTCCATCTTCTGAAAGTATTGTCTTCGCTCGGTTGCGTAGCAGACGCTTTTAAGCGGAGCGCAAAAGAACTCCTAACTCCTTTATTTGCTATCCCGTTCGACAATAATGTCAGCACAGTTTTCTAATCCCATCTTAATAAATCTCGCCTTTTGTCCTTTAGAGACGCAGATTTCTTTGAGACCAGAGCAGCCAGAGAAAATAGCGTTGCCTATGCTTGTAACGCTGTCTGGGATAATGATACTCGTCAAACCTGTGCAGCCATAGAAAGCATAATCTTCTATGCTTGTCACGCTGTCTGGGATGGTGATGCTTGTCAGGCCCTCGCAGCCATCGAAAGCATAATCTCCTATGCTCGT
>DGSV01000045.1 GCA_002394025.1 Bacteroidales bacterium UBA4353 | reverse complement strand
CTTCGGGCACGAAGCCCCAGTAACGACTATCGGCTGAGTTATGGCGATTGTCGCCCATCATCCAGTAGTAGTTCATCTTGAAGGTATAGTTGTTAGTAAGTTGGTCATTGATAAAGACTTTACCATCTCGAAGTTCTATCTTATTGCGCTCGTAGTTGCGGATACAGCGTTCGTAGATGTGGTAATTGGAACTGTCGATACGTATCGTTTCACCTCTGCGTGGCATATATATAGGTCCGTAGTTGTCGCGTGTCCAGTCATTATGTCCGAGGGGATATACCTCACCGCCCATTATTTCAGGCTCAATATCTATTGACTTGATAATGGCAAGTTTTTCAAGCTTTTCCTTCATCTCTTTAGTGAGTGGGAAATGGTATGTTGGTAGTCGCAGGTCAAGTCCCATGACATAAAGTTGTGCTTGAACGTCGGGGTTGCTGTTATCAAGCTGTTGGAAGTCCTCATGTGATATGCCCATTTTTTTCGCAAAAGAGCGGGATATCATATTACCCGTTGTCTGCACGATGTAGTTATACTGCACATTGTCTGCATCTTCAAGAATTGTGCCATTGATATACACTTGATTATCGATGATTGTAAGAGTGTCGCCGGGCAGTCCTACACATCGTTTTACGTAGTTCTCGCGGCGGTCAACGGGGCGATAGATAATATCTCCGAATGACTCTTTTTCTTTCTCGATATTTTTTTTGCCATAATAGTAGCATAACGTGTAGTAGTCAGGATTAGAAATTTTTGATGGCACGGTGTCTCCGGCCGGAAAGTTGAATACCACTATGTCTCCCCGGCTCACGGTATCCATTCCCGCGAGTCGCTTATATTCCCATTGCGGATTCTCTATGAATGATTTGCCACCTCCGAGCCATTTTGGAAATGTGTGCTGCACGAGTGGCATAGAGAGGGGTGTATTGGGAATTCGCGGACCATAGCTGGCTTTGGATACAAACAGGAAATCGCCCACGAGGAGTGATTTTTCAAGTGATGAGGAAGGTATTTGGTAGTTTTGGAAAAGGTACTGGTTGATGAAATAGACAGCTATAAGCGCAAAAACGATGGCGTCAATCCAACTAAATATCATAAGTGCTATTGAATTTTTAGCCTTCTTCCATATCGTCCATGGAATTATTTTACCAATAAACATATCTGCGACCACAGGCAATAGTAGTATCCACCACCAATTGCCAACCCAAGCGATGAACAGTATATATATCAGACACCAGAAGGCGCATTTGCACCATTGGTAAATGCCGGCGTCGTGGTAGTTGGCTTTTATGCGTTCCAGAAAAGGAAGTTCGTAATGATTTTCTGACATATAAGGTGATTTTTATTCAGTTTTATTTAAGGATTTCCCGGAAGTCGTGGAAGCCTTTTTTGCCCTGCATGAATTCCGCGGCTATAACAGCACCGAGCGCGAATCCATCGCGACTTTTGGCACTATGGGTAATGCTGATAGTGTCGTAAGGTCCGTCATAGGTTATAGTATGAGTTCCCGGCTCCTCTCCTTGGCGGATAGAGGTGATAGGCAGTTGATGATTAGCACATTCGTTTCCGTCATTAAGTTTCCAACTATTTATTTGATCAACACGTTCGACAATGTCTTGTGCTAATGTTATTGCGGTACCGCTTGGCTTGTCTTTTTTATGGATATGATGAATTTCTGTGATCGTAATGCGGTATTCATCGTTGCTGTGCAAAATGTCTGCCAAACGTCTGTTGATATCCATCACGGCATTGACTCCCACGGAAAAGTTTGATGTCCATAGCAGTCCGCAACCTTTTGTATCGGCTTCGCTCCGTAGTTGAGGTAATAGTTCGTTCCATCCTGTAGTACCACATACCACCGGTATGCCGTGTTGCCAACAGCGGTGGATATTAGCAACCGCAGTGTTAGGAGTGGTGAATTCTATGGCTACGTGGGCGCTACGAAAGGCTTCACTATCGAAGTCTGCGGCGTTATCTATGTCAATAATGCACACGATATTATGTCCTCGTTCGAGTGCTATGCGTTCGATGGAATGTCCCATCTTGCCGTAGCCTATCAGTGCTATATTCATATCAATCCTTGTTTTTTCATTTCAGTACGCATTAGTGCGTAAAGTTCTTCGCTGATAGTAGTCAGTGGCAGCCTGACTATATTTTCCGCTAATCCCATGATGTTTAACAACGCTTTGATTCCTGCCGGATTGCCTTCACGGAACAGCATGTCGGTGAGTTGGTCGAAACGCCCGTAATAGTGATAATTATTATCTTGCGCGATGGTATGTATTGTTTCGCTCCAATAGCCCGGCAGTGCGTTTGACAGAACGGAAATTACTCCGCGAACATCTCTCGTCTTGAGCAACTTTGGTGTAAGAGCGTCGTCGCCGCTGATTATGGCAAAGTCGCGTGTAGGCAATATGTCACTTTGGGCGACGAGTTGTGCGAGGTGTTGTATCTGTTCTATGTTTCCCGAGGCTTCCTTTATACCTATGATGTTTTCTCGGCTTTGTGCAAGACGCACTACTGTCTCGGGAAGTATGTTGACACCTGTCCGCCCGGGCACGTTATATAGTATCAACGGTAGCGGGCTGGCATCGGCAAGGGTTTGAAAATGAAGCTCTAACCCTCGTTGCGATGGCTTGTTATAGTATGGACAAACGGATAATACCGCTTCGAAGCCATCGAGCTTGGTAGTGCGTAGCGTATGAGCTACTTCTGCGGTGTTATTACCTCCAATGCCTACCACGAGAGGCAGTCGTCCGGCATTGATACTCAATACTGTATCCATCACCATACGCCGTTCAGCGGTGCTCAATGTTGCGCTCTCGGCTGTAGAACCAAGCACTACAAGATAATCTACGCCGCCATTGATTTGATATTCAACAAGAGCCGATAAAGTTTCAGTATCAATCTGTTGTTCTTTGTTGAAAGGCGTCACCAAGGCGGTGCCAACACCACAAAAGAGTTTTTTTTGCATAAAAATATCTTTTTTACGCTGCAAAGTTACGAAAAAAATTCGTACCTTTGAAATCGTCTGTAACAGAAACTAACGACAATATACAAATACTTAAAAACTATTTTATTATGAAGAAATTTATTATTATTGTTATTATTCTCGGATTGGTTGTTGCCGGTGTGGTTTATGGTTTGAAACGCCATAGTGACAAGTATGCCGACAAGGAAGAAATAAGTGAGAACGTAACTCGTGTCATAGAAGACGGCAAGATGAGTCTTGTTGATTCTCAAACCGGTAAGGTTCTCGTTGGTGACTTGGATGTAGATTGGGTTCAGTGCGCTGATGGTGATTCGCTTGCGATTTTCGCTCAGGAAAATAAGCGTGGGGTTGTGAATTTGAACACCGGCAAGGTGGTAGTGCCTGCTACGTACCGCCGCGCATGGGTATATGGTAATGGTCTTGCCGCAGTGGAAAAATATGGTATGATAGGATTTATCAATACCAAAGGCGAGGTGGTGATAGACTTCAAATACCCATTCAAAGGCAATAGGTTGTCAGATTTCATATTCAGTAACGGGCATTGCCTTGTGTCCTATAAAATTGATAAGGAGCATCAACGTTTAGGAGTTATTGACACACTGGGTAATTGGCTGATAAAACCTGAGTATGATGACATAGAAACGTTTAAAGATCATGTCATTGTAATGAATAATGGCGAATTCAAAAAAATGTATGACTATAATGGCAATCTGCTCCATGACAATCTTATTGATGAGATTGAGAGGTTGGAATATAGCAAGACTTTTATCAATGTTCAGACAGGTTTGCCGGAAAATTCGCAGGTCCTTAATGAGGACTATATGGCTTATCGCGTGAATAACAATTATGGTTTGATGGATAAGAGCGGGCGTTTTATTACTAAACCTATCTACACTAACATACAAGGAGTTACGCCTACCGTGTTCCGTGCCGGTGTGAGTGGATATTGGTCTTCGTCCGACGTGCTTATTGATAGCAAAGGCAACGTACTCCAGCAGATTAAGGACTGACATCATATTAACCACAGTCAGTGGTTAGTGTGGTTTGAGTTGAACATTGATTAATAAACAATCAGCGCCGAGGGTCACCCTCGGCGCTGATTGTTATAGGTATGTGTATGGTTGTTATTAACGAACTATTTTGAGGCTTGCGTTTGCGGTTGCTATCATATATATACCGCGTGGATATGCCGTCATGTCGTGATCGCTGTTGAATACTGCAATGCGTTGTCCGGCAGCGTTGTAAAGATATGCCATGATGTGGCTGTCATTGTGGATTGTTATGCCGTCGTACCAGATACCGTCGGCGTCATTGACGTCGCGCAATGCCGTGGGAGCCGTTACAACAACTTGATACACACGAGTGTTAATCATGTCCGTAACGGTATATTCGACAGGTACCGCATAGGAATTGGTGAAGTCCACCGCTGCGTTGTTGTCAGGATTCACGAAAGTCTTTTGGGCATCGGCGAGTATGATGAAAGGTTCGAGGGCATGAAGGTCGGTGCCTGCGGGGAATTCAATGCTGATGCGGTTATTGGCTTGATCAATATAGGCATTGCGCCCATTGATAGAGAATGTATTGATTTGCAGGTTAGGTAGTGTTACCGTGCTGGCCGATGATGTGCCCATGATATAGCTCATGATGTTGAGCAGCAGTTTCTTGCCGTTGTTATTTATTTTATTGTAACTGCGTGCTGAGAGTCCGATGAATATGTAGCGTTGTGTGATTCCCGTGCCTCTCAGGTTTGGTTGCACTTCATGAATTGCAGTTCCGTTGCCTTCGACGTTGCGTTTAGGTGCCGTGGCGAGACATATAGTTCCGGCAAGGTTGATGTCGGCCGGTTGTATGCCACGACTTTCGACTTCGCTTAAGATATTGATGCTGTTTCCTGTCAATCCGTTGAATATGGGGTGTGTGGGTTGCATGACTTTAATGGCGGTGTTTGTGGCGTCACCATTGTTGGCATTTGTACCCCATGACAGACGGTTGGGCAGGTAGCTATATGCGCTCATGTTGAGGATTGGCAGGTTGACGGTTTTGATTATATTAATGATTTCGGCATTATTAGCGTCAACGTCTTCTGATATTATTATTCCGTCGTATGATGCGTAAGCCGAAGTCGGTTGCGCTGCCGATGCCTGCTTCTGAGGTACCAATCCGTAGCCGGCACCCTCTATAGTGCTATATACGAGGCTTTGGTAGTTAGTCTTATAAAGATAGAGGATTGACTTGGCATTGGGGTCAATGATTGTTATTGTTCCTGATGCTGTTACCGGTGCTCCGGTGTATCCCTCAAGTGGCGTTACGGTAACGGTATAGGTGTAACGTGCTGGATATGAACTTTGTGTGCCTACCGTACCTGATATTGTCAGCGTGCCGTTGGCATAGGTGTATGAAACACCATCAGGCAGACCGGTGACCGTGGCTCCCGCAGCATCAGCAATGTCGAATACCATCGGTGTTATGCTCATTCCGGCTTTTAGCGCCTGCTCCATATTATCCGCAGGAGTGAGTTGTGGCGACGGAGTGGCTACATAGAATTTTCCTTGTTTATAATCAATGCGTTGTCCGTTCTTTGAGGCATAGATGCGATATGTGTACATGCCTACCGGTGCTGTGATGATGCCTGATAGGGTACATGTGTCACCTGTGGCGTTGACGCTTATTGTTGCTCCCGTGCCTTCAGCGCCATCCCAATCAAGTTCGAAAGTTCCGGTATTACGCATGGAGTAGATGATGGGCTGTAGCTGGTGACCTTGTTCTACGACTTGTGTAGTGTCGTTACCTTTGACGTATTTCACTGACGGTACGTCTGCCTCGCGAAGAGCGAATGCGTAGAAGTAGTTGTTGCTGCTGCCCACGCCTTTGACTTTGATGACGTGTTCTCCGGCAGACATATTGAATGTGCGCACCGTGGCGGTATTAGCAAGGGTCATAGACTGCTTGACACCGTCAATGTAAACCTCAAGATATTTACCTTTGCTTTCGGTGGCATTATTGTCACGACCCACGATGCAGAATTGGTCATACCCTTTAACGTGGAAGTTTGCTTCTTTGTTATTATAAATCTTCACGTCGCCGGATGAGGCGTCGAACATTTGACTTGCCGGAGCTTGTTCGCGTGAGCAGTCGGAGCCCTCGGCACTATTTATGTCTCCTTTGAACCAACCGTCTATTGCCTCAAAATAAGTACCTGTGCAGTTGCCACTTGTTACGGTATAGCCTTCGCCTGAGCAGGGCTTTGTGGATACCATTATTTTGCTGCTGACTTTGAGGAAATAATATGTTTCGTATTTTCGTCCTTGGTATGTAGTTAGTTCCGCTCCATAACCACCTCCGAGTGTTGAGTAGTCGTAAATGCCCGGTATGTGCAGCGTGAGGTCTGTTGCAGGCACCGGTTGCGGGTCACCGCTTGGGTCTCCTGACGGGTCACCACTTGGGTCTCCCGACGGGTCTCCTGACGGGTCTCCTGACGGGTCTCCTGACGGGTCTCCTGACGGGTCTCCCGACGGGTCACCGCTTGGGTCACCGCTTGGGTCACCTGACGGGTCACCACTTGGGTCTCCCGATGGGTCACCGCTTGGGTCTCCTGACGGGTCACCGCTTGGGTCACCTGACGGGTCACCACTTGGGTCTCCCGATGGGTCAGGTGTACTGCCGTTGAGGTAAACGGTAATGTCTGCTATGTTGTATGTGTTAGCTCCTGACGAGGGGAAGTTGGAACCGCTGCCCAAGGCATTGCCCTGCATCTTTATTCGGCGATAGAGGCGCAAGGACTTGGTACCTGCCGGTATGCTTGGACTCACGACATTGCCAGTGCAGTTGTCGGCATTGCCGGGGAACGACAGTTCCGCCGATGAGCCAACGTTGTTGTTGTCGGGAGTAGCTGATGTCCACGTGATTATGCAACCTTTTGATACGCCGCTGTTGTTACTGGCTCCGTGGATGTCGATACCCGTAATTTCTCCCGTTGAGGTAGAAATCTGAATGTTTTTCGTATCGGGCGAGGAGTCGGCGGAACTGCTGACGTTGGCGCAATCAACCTTGACGGCTGTGGAACCTTCCTTGCATATCTGCTTGTTGGAAGTGGAAACGGCATTGACGCTGACCGTTACGCCGTTTTTAGTGCTTCCGGCTACTATTTCCGCTGCGGTAAACGTTACTGTTTGCGCCGTCATCATCGTGGTTATGAGGATGAGGCACGTTGTCAAAAGAGTACGAAAATTGTTTTTCATATTGTATTTTGGTTTTCAATGCAAATTTACACAATTATTTTTGTAGTAAAGGTGTAAAATTTGACGCTATTGCGGTTTATTTTTGCACATTATGTTGTTAACGTAATTTTGCGTTGTTTTATTGGATATTATATTCTTTGATTTTGCGATACAGTGTTCTTTCTGAATAACCGAGTTCTTTGGCAGTGGCAGCTCTCTTGTTGCCGTTTCTGCGCAGTGCCAGTTCTATCATATCCCGCTCTACATCTTTTATGGTTTTGTTGGCGAGTTCTTCTCGTATTTCTTCCGCTGATAGTATTTCGTCGCTGTCAATGTCCTGATACTGCTGGTGTTTGGCATTGTGTGTATGAGGCATGATAACCGTAGGTTGTTCACTATTCGCGGGCGTATTATTATATTGTTCAGGCGCAGCGATTTTTGCTATTGCTCTTTCGTGGTCGTCGATATAATCATTGTGTTTGTATCCGGCTCTCATTTCCTGCACGGTGTTCTTGAGTTGTTCAAGTTCTTGGCGCAGTTCAAATATGAATTTTAATAGCAATTCCCGATCGGAGAATGACGATGCTTGGCTGTCATTGACCACCATGGGTGTATATTGCTCTGCCTGAGGAAGATATGCGGCAAGAATTTCGGGTGTGATATCGCGTTCCTGTTCCATAACAGATATTAGTTCCGCCATGTTTTTGAGTTGTCGTATATTTCCCGGCCAGTATGCTTCTTTGATTTTTTCCGCTGCCGTTGGTGTGAGTCGTATAGGTGGCATATTACTTCTTTCGGCGAAGTCCGAAGCGAATTTGCGGAATAGCAGTGGTATGTCGTCCTTACGTTCGCGTAGCGGTGGTAGTTGTATGGGTATGGTATTGAGTCGGTAGTACAGGTCTTCTCGGAATCTTCCCCGTGCTATCGCTTCTCGTAGGTGCATATTGGTTGCAGCCACGACCCGAACGTTGGTTTTCAGAGGTTTGCTGGCACCAACTCGCAGGAACTCTCCTGTCTCCAGCACTCGCAGTAATCTGACCTGTGTGCTGAGTGGTAGTTCACCGACTTCGTCGAGGAATAGTGTGCCGCCGTCAGCGGTCTCAAAATAGCCTTTATGCTCTGATTTGGCGTCTGTGAACGAGCCTTTCTCATGTCCGAAGAGTTCGCTATCTATGGTGCCTTCGGGGATTGCGCCGCAGTTAACGGCGAAGTATGGACCGTGTTTGCGACTGCTGTATGCATGAATGATTTTTGGGAAATGCTCCTTTCCCACACCGCTCTCTCCGGTGATAAGAACCGACAAATCGGTGGGAGCCACCTGATGTGCAATATCTATTGCGCGCAGCAGCGCAGCATTGTTGCCTACTATGCCAAAGCGGTTTTTGATCTGCTGAATATCGGATAATGATAACATATTTAGATAAAAAGTAAGCGTTATTGCTCATTGCAAAGTTAGCGAATTTCCGTGAACTGACAAATTGTCAGTCAAAAAACTATGTTTTATTATTCTTACATCGTTCATAGGTCAGAAAATTTTCGTAATTTTGCATTGTCAAAAAGATGTTCTCTTATTTCTTTTTTTTGCTATGGCTATACACAACCCTTCCGCGGATAATTTCAAAGTGTTTTCAGGCACTAAAAGTGTCTATTTGGCAGAAAAGATTTGTCGTGCTTTGAATCGTCCTTTGGGACAGATTAATTACGAGCGTTTTTCCGATGGTGAGTTCACCGTATCGTATGAGGAATCGGTTCGTGGTCAGTATGTATATCTTGTTCAGTCAACTTTTCCCAATTCTGACAATTTAATGGAATTGTTGCTTATGGTTGATGCTGCCCGCCGGGCATCGGCATATAAGGTAGCAGCCGTGATACCTTATTTCGGTTGGGCACGTCAGGACCGCAAAGATAAGCCACGTGTTGCGATTGCTGCAAAGCTCGTTGCCGATATGCTTACTGTGGCTGGTGTTGACAGGGTTATGACCATGGACCTTCATGCCGAGCAGATACAAG
>DGSV01000092.1 GCA_002394025.1 Bacteroidales bacterium UBA4353 | reverse complement strand
TGTCATTAAAAATCTGAAGAACAAAACTTAATGTCACCGAGGTCCACAATGTCCAGAATATGGTCTTGAAAAAAAGTCTGATTCGGCTCACTTTGACGATATTGAATAGCGAGAGGTCAAATATCATCATTCCTCCGAAAAGCAGGAATGCCGCAAGTCCGAAACCGCCATTGATGACAGCTTGCGCCAATTGTGCGCCAAAAACACCTGCCCAGTTATGAATTTCCGTGCGACGTGCTATGGGATCCGAATATTGCAGGATACTCTGATCATCACCCCCGTCAAAGAGAAAGCCCACCATGGCAAATAACGAGTACACCAATACCGCGCCGAGTATGAAACCCAGCACCACACGCGTCGTTTCAGAGCGGAAAAAGGCCACTAAGGAATTTGTCTTGCCTTGGGCAACTTCTTCTGTTTGAGACGGCTGAGGTCTTCGGGATGTATTGGTAGGTCTGCTAGCCATGAAATGAGTCGATAAGGACTGCAAATTTACGCATTTTTTGGGACATCGCAAAAAGTTTTCACTTGCTATTTGGACAAAAAAACTTACCTTTGCGAACGAAAAAACATATCAATAAAAACAAATCATTAACACTTATGAGAGCTTATATCTCACGCTTTATGTCCGCGGTGATGGCGGGCATCTGCATTTCCATCGGTTGCATAGTTTTTCTTCGTGTCGGAGGTATTGCCGGAGCCGTACTTTTCACTTTCGGACTGCTGGCTGTCGTTCACTATGGCTATGCACTCTATACCGGCACGGCTGGTTTCATCAGTTCGTGGCGCGATTTTGCTGATTTGTTGATGATAGTATTCATCGGTAATTTTATCGGTTGTGCCCTAACAGCTCTTGCCGCTCTCGCGTCCTATGATGACATCCGCGAATTAGCGCAGAAAGTCGTGGAGCAGCGCACCACTGTGTCATACCTTGGTGTTACATTTCGTGCGGTATTTTGCGGTTTTCTGATGACCACGGCAGTGAAATTCGGACGCGAAGGGCGTTGGCTGCCACTACTGTTCGCCGTGCCGCTTTTTATTCTTGCCGGATTTTATCACTCAATAGCCGACGCTTTTTACCTCCTTGCGGCTGGAATTTTCACAACTCAGACAATATGTAATTATGTACTGATGGTTGTCGGTAACTTTTTAGGCTGCAACCTCTATAGAATAGTTATCTCCAAAGACAGCAAAAAAGAAGCATAGCTTCCAAAATTGCGGCAAAAACTTTTTATTGCGCTAATAATGAGCAAAATAATGTATATAGTATTGATTATTTCCGGATTGCTTGGTATCAGTGTTTTTTTAGTTCTGCAGCATCCTTCTTTCGGGCGCAGAATGTCGGCTGAACGCCGCCAGCGCATAGAGTCATCGCCCAACTACCACGATGGCAAGTTCCGCAATGAACATCCCACGGCCCAATTCACAGGCAAGAAGAGCGCTATGAAAACTCTATGGGGGTTCCTGACGGATCAATCTCGCAACCGCATACCAACAACACCGGTACCATCGGAAAAACATGACCTGCGACAACTGCCCGCCGAGGACCTCTACGTATGGTTCGGACATTCGTCATACCTCGTGCAAGTTGCCGGATGCAGAGTTCTCGTGGATCCTGTGTTGCGCATGGAATTTCCGGCATCGCTAATGCTGAAACCTTTCAAAGGCAGTGATATATACCAACCTGAAGACATACCTAATGTTGATTATCTCATCATCACCCACGAGCATTGGGACCACCTCGACTATGCCACACTTCGCGACCTGCGAAGCAAAATCGGCAAGGTGATATGCCCTCTGGGGGTCGGAGAATATATTGAGTACTGGGGTTTTGCGCCTGACAGCATTATCGAGATAGATTGGTATCAGGCTTGGAGCGCTAATGATGACTCACTACGCATTACTTGTCTTCCATCACGCCATTTCTCGAACCGCCTGCTCAAGCACGACCAGACCTTATGGGCGTCGTTCATGCTGGAATGTGGGGGACGCAAGGTGTATATCGGTGGTGATGGCGGCTACGACGACCGTTTCCGACGCATACACGAGAAGTTCGCTAACATAGATATTGCATTCCTTGAAAACGGGCAGTACAACGAAGACTGGGCGCAGATACATACTACACCACAGACATTAGCCCAAGCCATGGTGGACATCGCGGCAGACAACATCGTCACGGTACATCACAATAAATTTGCCCTTGCCAGACATCCTTGGAACGAGCCCGATAGTCTGGCAAGGGAAATAGCAGGTGAGAAAAATATCAACTTGTTGGACAGTCCTTTGGGAGCTGTCGTGAAGTTCTGACGCTACTCCATCTCCTTGTAAAATTCATCGCGAGCCCCTGCCAGAATATCAATAGCGCGTGGTATGATGGTTGATACATCAGGAGTGCTGTCTATCAGATTTTCAAAAAACAACCATACCTGATCGTTAATAATCACCGGTTTGGCAACTTTCATACTAAAAGCCACCTTATTCATAGCCTCCAAAACCACATCACGGTTATCTTCCGTAACATCAAAAATACCAGGCAGTATAAGCTGTAGAAACTCAGCGTCATTATCATTGTCAACATAGATATATGTCAGGTCACGGCTACGAAACAAAAGATTTCCATTATCCTGAATTTGTGGCAGATAACCTTGACTATTCAAATAGTCAAAAACGAGTTTTGTAGTAGGAAACATAATGATATCAATATTTTGACTTTTTTAATACCCCACTCTTCTTGTGAGGTTTTGGCGCTCTGTGGTATCCATCTTGCGACGTATTTCCTCGTAAAGTTTATGCGTATCGGGTCGCAACGACGGATGAGTGTTATTGAGCGATGTTTCAAGCAGTTCCTGCGTGATTTCCTGATTAGTAAAAGCCGCTGTCATCGCCGCATCATTGACGATATACGCAATATCCGAAGCTATATATCCTTCCGTCTTTTGTGCTAAATTATCAAGATTTACCTTGTTTTCGTCATAGGGGCGACCTTTTAGGTGTATGTGGAATAGTTCACGTCGAGCCTCCTGATCAGGCATAGGCACGAAGACCTGCTTATCAATACGTCCTGTGCGCAGCACTGCGGGGTCTATCTTATCGGGTCTGTTACTGGTACCGATAACGAATATGCCCTTCTTTGCACAATTATTGAGTTGCGAGAGAAATTCGTTAACCTCGCTTGATGTATATCGTGCCTCTACCGACGAACGGTCGGGCACTAAAGCGTCAAACTCATCGAAACAGAGCACTATGGGCGCATGCTTGGCGGCTTTACGAAATAGTTTACCGATTTTCTCCTGCGAACCGTGAACATAAACACTCGCCAAATCCGATGATTTGATAAGCATGAAGTTAAAGCCTGTTTCTTCGGCAAATTTTTCGGCAACGAATGTCTTACCACAGCCCGGAGGGCCATAAAGCAGTATGCCGTTGGGAGGAGTGACACGGTATTTCGACATCAGTTCCTTATTCTTAACGACATAAATAATCTTCTGAGAAAGGTAGTCTTTGAGTTCCTGCATACCTGCTATGTCCTCAAAACCATGACCATTACCTCTCATGACTTCAAATTCAGAATCTTCTTCAGCAGCCGCTTGCTGCTGATGGTGCGACGACGACGGAGCATGTTCCTCGCGCCTGGGACTACTCTGTTGTTCATGATTGTCATCAGCGGGAGCATCACTATTGATGTCATTGAGCACTCCTAACACACTACGATAGCGGTCCTGATACGATGCCGCGAGGCCTTTACGAAGTATTGTCTTAATCTTTTCGTCAAAATCGTAATCGTCAAGGTTGAGAGGCTCATTACGCCTTTTGTCCTTGAGTTGCATGATTCTGAACGCCCTTTTGGAACTTTCCGAGAATTCCATATACCAAGGCTGCTTACCAGTGAGCATGGCATAGAGTACGGCTGTGGCGGCAAACACGTCAGACCCGGCATCATAGAGACCTCCGAAGGTTTCGTTGGCACTATAAAACAGCTCTAAGTCAGAGACATCAAACGACACTCTGCCGCTGCATACCTGCGATATGTGTCCCAAATCTATGATTTCCGGAGTACCGTTGGTTGTGGCGGAAAGAAGAATATTACGGGGCGTGATGTCATTATGATAGAGACCGAGGCTATGCATGTATTGCAAACCATCGAGAATGGCGCAATAGATAGTCATTGCCTCTTCTGGCTGCAAATGACCTTCACGCTTTATGCGTTCCACAAGTAACTCACCTGTGAAATACGTTGTCAGATAGTAAGGGCACGAACCTTCGTGCTGACTATCGAAAATGCCGCTATCAACGTAACTGATGATGTTCTTATGACGTAACAGTTTGCTGTACTCTACTTCAAGAACGTCTCCGGTATTTGCGTTTATGAGTTTCTCAGGTACACGTTTGAGGACAAATAATTTCAGGAAAAAGGGATGACCCTCCTCATCCTCAACACGATAACTTTCTGTGTAAAGATTTTGCTTAATCAAACTTTGCACAGTATATTTTCCAACCTTTTGGTCTTTAGTAAAAACCGCCATCTTGAACCTCCTGCTTTATGTATGTTATAAACAAATATGAGCCATGTCAACGGAACGAACCTATTTGAGCACAAAAGTAGCAAAAATTATTGATAGTCACAATTATTTTTGCGTAATTTTTCGTATTTTTGCACCGCGATGAAAATAACAGAAATAATGCTTCTTTCCCTTGCTCTTGGCATGGATTGCCTTGTTGTATCGGCAGGCAAGGGTGTTCTTGTTCGTCAATTTCGCATCGGTGCATTCCTGATGGCTGTCAGTTTCGGTCTCTTTCAGGCTTTTATGCCCTGCCTGACATACCTTGTAGGTCAGAGCGTTGCCCGGTACGTGATGCCGTGGCGAAACATAATAGCTTGTGTTCTACTAATAGCTATAGGCAGCAAAACCATCGCCGACGGAAGGGGTGCGGAGCCTTCTATCAGTGCCGGGTACGGAATAACAGAGATATTGCTGTTATCAGTAGCCACGAGTATTGACGCGCTTTCGGCAGGAGTTTTGTTATGGGGCGAATCCAACTCGCAAGTTGTCAGAGCTGTAGCGGTAATAGGTCTGATAAGTTTCATGATGTCACTGCTCGGTACTGCCATAGGAACCATTGCCGGAAAACATATCAGCATAAATGCCAACTATGTCACAGGAGCACTACTCATAGCATTAGGAGTGTGGCAAGTAATATAGAGTGTGAGTTAAAAATATCAAAAACAAGTTAAGACATTCTTTTTGAGCAATATCCTTCAGTAATCCATGCTTCAGATTGGACTTAATACCGTTGTCAGCCTTGACGTAGTAGAACGCTGTTTCTGCTGCGACTTGGGTCGTTGCCGTGGTCAGTGCTGCATTGACGGCGATGCCGGCGCGCCGGTGACGGACGACGAGGTTAGTGCCATAGAAAGCATAATGCCACAAATATGTGATAAACTCACCGGACGCGCCAAAGACGTTATCGGGCGTCAGGGTATCAGTTACCGCGATCAGCAGGGTGAATTGGTGCTCTCAATTGTTGACGGCGGACCATGTATCTTCTGCACCGAAGGGGCTGACGGCATCACATACTGCGCCATCGACAGTGCTTATCGCCGTGGCGATATAAACGTGCAAAAACCCGTCTCCTGTGCGCTCTACCCCATACGCATCAACAAATATCCTTCGTTCACCGCTGTCAACTACCACCATTGGGATATCTGCCAGTCAGCATGTGAGCACGGCAATGACTTACAACTGCCTGTCTATAAATTTCTACGTGAACCGCTAATACGGCGTTTTGGACAACAATGGTACGACGAGCTGGACCTTGTGGCACAGCAATGGCTCAGGCGCAAAAAGCGCAGACAGCCATAAAAAAAATCACGCTAACCACACTTTTTCGGACGAACTTTTGTAGAAACACCACACTTTTTCGGACGAACTTTTGCTAATATAATTAGCGGCGCCATTCAACATTAACTCTAACAAAGTAAAAGAAAAAAACAAATAATATGATAGCAATACTCACCGCGATGGACAAGGAGCTTTATCAGCTCCAGAACTTGCTTGACAGCCTACACGCTTGGGATCGTTTCATGCTTATCAAGTGCGGCATAGGCAAGGTCAACGCAGCCATGACAGTTACCGAACTAATTATCAATCATGACATCAGTGGCATTATCAGTTCCGGTTGCGCCGGCGGCAATAATCAGTTCGTGAATCTTGGCGACGTGGTTGTATGTTCCGAAACCGCCTACCACGACGTCTTTTGCGGTGCTGAAGCTCAAGAATGGGATTTTCTCAACCTGCCACCCCGAATGCAAGCTGACGCCACCTTGCTAGCCGCGGCAAAAGGCGGTGACGTAAAGCCGGGACTGATATGCACCGGCGACCAGTTTATCACCACCGTGAAAGACATGGATCGCATCCGCAACAGATTTCCGGATGTGATGGCTGTGGATATGGAAACTGCGGCAATAGCCCACGTATGTCATAAGTACGACAAACCTTTCACCAGCATACGCGTCATCAGCGATACTCCCGGAGTCGAAGCGCACTTCGAGCAATATACCAACTTCTGGGACACGATGGCCGAGCGGTCGTTCCAAACCATGAAAGGCTTCATCGCCAACTTGCTGTAAACCACTTCTAAGTTATGAAATTCAATGACTTTTTAGAGCGTTCATTCCATTTTCTGCGTTACGACATTTGGCGCAACACCGTTGATGAGATGACCAGTTCGCGCCGCATAGGCTACAAAACCATACGCACTTTAGTGCTCGCCGTACGTGGCTATATCAACGACAAGCTTGCCGTGCGTGCCTCAGCGCTGACCTATTCCATACTTTTCGCCACAGTGCCTATCCTCGCGCTTATGGTGGGAGTTGCTCGGGGCTTTGGTTTCGAAAGCATTATCAAGGAAGCACTGAACGATAGTTTTGTGGGACAGGCTAATATGGTTGATACCGTGATGGAGTTTGTGCAGCGCTACCTCGAAACGGCGTCGGGCGGCGTATTTGTCGGTGTGGGCATAATAGCATTGGCATGGGCTATCATCTCGTTCTTTCTGGATCTGCAACAGGCTTTTAACGACATCTGGCAAGTATCGTCATCAAGTTCTTATATACGCCAATTCGTTACCTATATCGCAATACTGTTGCTCATGCCGGTGCTCATCATCACCTCCACGGGGTTGCGTATCTATTTTGGCAACACCGATGCCGGTTCACTATTCATCAAAGGCATCAGTCCGTTGATACAGTTCTTCTTACTGCTAACACCATACATTGTCAGTTGGATTATGTTCCTAGTGCTGTATATGGCACTACCTAACACCAAAGTCAAATTCGTCAACGCCGGTATAGCGGCTCTCTTCACAAGCGTGTTTTTCAATATCTTCCAGCAGATATATATATGGGGACAGGTGTTCCTCAACCGCTATAACGTTGTTTATGGCTCATTTGCCGCAGTACCTTTGTTGCTGATGTTCATACAGATATCGTGTATTATTATGCTCCTTGGAGCCGAGATAGCATACGCCTCACAAAATGTCGCCAATTTTGACTACGAAACAGACACTGATAATATCTCCCCACACTACAAGCACTTCCTCACACTATATGTTGTCCGGTGTATCATCAAACGCTTCGAACACGGTCAACGTCCAATGAGTGCTGAACAAATCGCACTGGAAAACCATCTGCCCATACGTCTCACCATGCAGATACTCAAAGATATGGTCAATGCCAAAGTACTCATAGAAGTCTTCGCCGATCCAACGACAGGCAAATCATATCAACCGGCACGAGACATCAACACACTAAGTATCAAGACAATCACCTCTATGAGAATGCATTATGGCACAGAAAATTTCATCAATAATCCACCGGAAGAGATGAAGCGCTTCAAGAAAAACTACGACAAATTCCTTGAACAAAACAAGGAACATGACATTCTCATCAAAGACCTCTAAATGAACCTCTATGCTTTGGCAACACATCGTCAATGCGTTACATTTTCGCCGCCGCGAAATCCTCGGAGGCGTGGCTATGCTGTTGACTATCATATTGCTCGTCATTGCCAATATCCTTGCCTCACGGGGCGTCTTCAATCATCAAAACCGACAAGACAGCATTGAACTGACGGAATATGAAGCCTTCGAGGCTCGTATGGCACATATTGATAGCCTAAAAACACGTAAATACAGGAACTATGACATTACTCGACACACAAATACGCGTCAGCGTGATGAAAACTATTTCCGAAATGACATACGCTCCACGCCCGCTCCCTTCGACCCCAATAGCATCGATTCAGCATCGCTGGTGAAGATGGGCGTTTCACAATACGTTGCCGGCAATGTAATGCGCTATCGCCGAAAAGGCGGTGTATATCGCACCCCCGAACACTTCTCACGCACCTACGGGTTAGATACCGAAGCTTTTGAAAAATTACGACCTGCCATTGCAATCCCCGCCGACAGCATCGCTACAAAACCTAAGTTCACAAACATCAAAATTGACACAATAATCGAGCTCAACAACTGCGACACAGCAGACCTCATGAAACTGAGCGGCATTGGAAGTTACACGGCACGGCAAATAATTCACTATAGAACAAGTCTGGGAGGGTTCTATTCTCCGGAACAAATTAAGGAGATAGATGGTATTAGCCCAAAAGCTATTGACACCCTACTCAAACATTCTACCATTGACACAACTCTCATCCGCCGCATTAATATCAACCGTGCCAGCGTCGGACAAATGCGCCGGCACCCCTACCTGACATTCGACAAAGCCAAAGCCATCTACGACTTGAGGCGCAATGCCGTAAGTCTCAAAAATGTTGAGGATATAAAAAATATCGACATCATCACTGATGCCGATATAAAACGATTAAAACACTATCTCACAACTAAATAACCATTTATCACTATTCTTCGATTCTCACATTATCGACCCACAGGGTGTTTCCTATATGCCCTATGAACGCCGGCTGGCAGCCCGAGGTGAACATCACCACGAGGTGCGTAGGCGTGGCGTTGGCGTCAGCCCAACCCTCTTCCACGATAGGCGTCATTTTGCCTTTGCTGTTGCGCATGTTGAACGGAAATCCAAGTCCTTCATAGCTGCGGAAGTCGGGCAGCGAAGTGATGTCGCCATAGCGTATCGGCAGCCGGAAGTCGTTGTGCCACTGCTTTTGCGTGGTTTCAAATCTGAGCCTTGCCGTGCCTACGCGCAGGGCGTGTATGCGTCCCTCCGAATCTTCCCAGCGCTTCTGCAGATAGACCACGACCTCGGGCGTGTCGTGACCCTCAATGGTCTTATGGCGCACTCCGAGAGCCTTGGTCATAGTATTTTCCGGCGACACAATAGTTTTATAATCAAACACTATAGCCTTGGGACGTTTAGTGTAAGCAATGCCCATATCCATATTTTTATAAGGGTCGTTGGCAGACTTGATGGGCTCATACATCTTGCCCAAGAATATGCTTCCTGCCACCACGACCTCAATGTCTATGCCCAAAGCGCGAACAATCTCAAGCTTGACATCCATACGTGCGCAAGTTCCGTTACCGCGCTTTTCAGGCTCTACGCTATTGCTCGCCTTGGCAATACCCATTGGATTGGCATAGACATTAGAAGTTTCCCAAGGCGATGCCTTAGTTGAAAAAGGTATATTGCCGCGAATGGTATCAACAGGAGCTATCTCATAGACGGTCTTGGTAGCTCCTCCAAGCAACTTGGAATCAGTAATATACCTCACCGCCCAACGTTCAAAATCGCCAAACTTAATTGGCACGAGTCGTTGAGCACCGGCACTCACAGCGCACACGACGAATAAAAGATACAAACTGAACCTTTTCATGATTTTTTTCTTATTATTTGATACACAGCGTTCCAAATAATGTACCAAACTATGACCCACGCGAGAGCCTTAAGACGCAACACACTGAACAGCAGTACTATACCGATAATAAATACGTAGCGATACCAGTTATTGGTCCACTTGATGTCGTGGAATTTGAGCGAGAACATCGGTATTTCCGACACGAGCAGGTAGCACGTGAGCGGCACAGCGAGCAGCAGCAGATATACGTACGGGGCCTCCATGAGCACTATGTCGTAGTTGGCTAACAACCCACCCCAAAGCAGTGCGTTGGCAGGTGTCGGCAGTCCAATGAATGATGATGTCTGCCGCTCGTCGAGGTTGAACTTAGCAAGCCGCAACGCCGAGAAAGCAGGAATGAGGAATGCCAAGGCGCACAGAAGGAAAGCCTCAAGGTCGTTAGCCTCGATGTAGTCAGAGCAGCCGTCAACATCATCGCTGACAAGCAGACCTTTACTCTTCATATAAAGACGCGAAAGCTGAAACACCATCATCGCCGGCAATACTCCGAACGACACCACATCAGCCAGCGAGTCCAGCTCCTTACCGACAGGTCCTGACACCTTGAGCAGACGAGCTGTGAAGCCATCAAGAAAATCGAACATACAAGCTATAACCATGGCTATCAAGCCGGCGGTGAGACTCTCACCGGTAAGCACAAACACTATGCCCACACAACCTGCAATCAGGTTACAGCAGGTAAGCAGATTGGGGATATTAAAAAGTTTCATTTCAACGTTTTTTCTAAAAGCGGTGCAAAGTTAGCGATTTTTTAGCAATTTTAAGGACATAAAGACACATGACCATGTTTTTTCAATTTTTATTAGTAACTTTGTAGAGAGAATAACACTAATCAAAACTATGGATAACAAACTCATTGTGGAGCTCATCAGAGCCGACATCTCGGAACTTGCCCAACTGACGCAAGGACTCAACGAAATAGACCTTCTCCCCCCTGTACTGATAGACCTCGCGAAACGCAAAGTAGCTAATATTCAAATGCGTCTTAACCAGATTGAGTGTGCGGTACACACCGATGGCAACAATCTGGCAAAGGAACAAGAGCAGACCGAAGATCTTATCTCACATGAATTTGACGGAATAAACTACATTCCGTCAGAATTCGAAAACGATGAACCACAAGACGATTCTGACGATGACGAAGAGGACAGCGAATACATTGATGAAGAGGAAATTAACAAAGAAGCCCACATAGACGATCCGGTAAACGAACACCAAGAAGAAAACACCAACGATCCAGTAAACGAAGAAGAAGAAAAAGCCGACGAGCAGATAGAAGAAAGCATGGATAATTCGGCTGAGCAACATTATTATACAGAGGCAGAGCCTGTGAAAAAGGAAACTAAAGACAATGGCGATGGCGGAATGAGTTGGATTAGTCGAGTACTGCATGCCGCACAAGCTTTCCGACACGATAACGCCCCACAAGATGACAAACAACAGCAATTAGCCACCGAATCGACGGAAAACGATAATAATCAGAACGGTAAAGAGGCGATAAATCAAGCAGAAACTCATAGTGACCACATCGAGCAGACTGCTATCACTCATGAAAACATACAAGATGATAGCAGCAAAAAACCGACTGTCGAGGCTAATAACTCTGATAGTCAACATGATGAGCTTTCGTTAGACAGCGACGTTTCCGGCGAAGGCTTTGACCTCTTCAGCGCACCTCAACAGGCTGCCACAACACGCAATGACCAACTCAACAAAGCTCATATCGTGGACATCAATCAGGGCATGACTTTGGGTGACAGGTTCTATTACCAAAGAACATTATTCAGCGGCAAGGGCGAGCTGATGACCAAGACCATCCTCGCGCTCAACGGCACCAAGTCGCTGGAAGAGGCGCAGCGCTATCTGGCTGACACTCTGCACTGGGACTTTGAGAGCGAAGACCAGCAGAACTTCCTCGCCATAGTAGCTCGTCTGTTTTCGTAATTCCCACCGCATGTTATCCGCACAGCGATTCTGAAATTCTATGCTTTACGTAGTACCCACACCAGTAGGAAATCTTGAGGACATCACACTGCGCGCCCTTCGTGTTCTCAAAGAGGCGGATTTGATACTCGCCGAGGACACCCGCACGAGCAGCGTGCTGCTTCACCACTACGACATACACACTCCCATGCAGAGCCACCACAAGTTCAACGAGCATCAGACCGTTGAAACCCTTGCCGAGCGCATCGCCGGCGGGCTCAACGTAGCTCTTATTTCCGATGCCGGCACACCTGCAATCAGCGACCCCGGCTATCTGCTCGTCAGGCAGTGCGCGCTGATAGGCGTGGAGATACAGACCCTGCCGGGAGCTACGGCATGCATACCGGCGCTCGTCAACTCAGCGCTGCCCAATGACCGATTCTGCTTCGAAGGCTTCCTGCCGCAGAAAAAAGGACGCCAGACACGACTCAACGCGCTGGCGGAAGAAACAAGGACAATAATATTCTACGAATCGCCGTTCAGAGTATTGAAGACGCTCACGCAACTCGCCGAAACACTGGGCGCAGAACGCCACGCGGCAGTAAGCCGAGAAATCAGCAAGATACACGAACAGACACTGCGAGGCACATTGGGCGAAATGATAGAACACTTCACAACAACGCAACCCAAAGGAGAATTCGTAATTATAGTAGCCGGCAAAGACTAATAAGCAGCCAATAGATTCCGGCAAGCAAAGCAATCAAACATCATTCATGCAACACGCGTATGGAACCATGCAGAGAGTTGTGTGCTTTTGTCGGTATGAAAATTGGCATACCCCACAAAAAAAAGGTTTTTTTGCCCGAAAGCTTGCATATCTCAAACATTTGACATAACTTTGCAGGCGAAATGAAATCTTATTGAAATCTTATTGAAATCTATTAACAACAAACAGGAGGCATAATTATGGCACAAACAGCAATGACAATCCGTGTGGACAATAACGTAAAGAGGCAATTTGACGCACTCTGCGAACAATTCGGCATGAGCGTTAATGCGGCTGTAAACGTTTTTATCAATGCAGTGGTTCGCACTCGCTCTATTCCTTTCACTATCAGCGCAGACGAGGATAAGACAAGTCAGGCTTTATTGGATATGCTATATACTACTGATCGCAGCAACAGACCTGATTTAACGATGGAAGAAATTGATGAAGAAATTCGGAAAGCTCGTCAAGAACGTCGCGAACGCATTGCCCGTGAAAAACAAAAACAACTGGAAACTGCATAATTATTATTTACGCTGTAATTGACACAAATGTCCTTGTGTCCGCATACATTACGCATAATGTAGAAGCAGCAACCTCAAAAGTTGTTGACTATCTGCTTCA
>DGSV01000075.1 GCA_002394025.1 Bacteroidales bacterium UBA4353 | reverse complement strand
GAATAATAATTTAACATGGACACTTTTATTCTGCTTTCTATTTTATCTTGGCATCTTGCTTACTTTCATTCAGTCACAATGCCCGCATTGCTCCTTCCTTCAAGTCATCAATCTGCTCAAGATAAAATTAGAAATCAAAATAAAGCAATTTTTAGAAGTGCCCTTTAGGCTATTAGCAGCTATTCGGCGTATCCGAATATTAGAATAAATGTAAGATTTATATTGTGAGAGCACTCACTTTTATGTCAGCATTTGTGTCTATTATGACATTATTTGTTATGAGCTTTGTATGGATGTCAGGTAGCGGTGATATTCGTTATATATTGTTGTTATGGGCATGTCGAATGTTCCGAGGTCTATTGTTTCTTTGTCTTCTTTTATCATGCTGTCAGGAATTACGATGTTGAGTTGGAAGTCTTCAGTTCTTCCTACTTTAAGGTCCGCGTCAACCATTAGCGCGACGTATTTGAGTGGTCTGATAGGTTTTGTGGTCAGGTCAAGCATGATATCGAAATGTTGTTCGAGCAGGTCATCAATAATTTCTGCATGAGGTCTTTGCAGCCAATCGATATCATCTGCTCCTATTATTCTGAATTGTGGCAGTACTGCTTGCTGCACCTGTTTTTTATCGACATATCCGCATACCGCGACATATTTTCCGTCAGCGTTGATATTGCTTATGATTTGCCTCACTGCCAGGTTTTTCTCCATGATATCGCTCTCGAAGAGAAGCAGTATTGAGTTTGCATGTTGATAATCCACATAGCGTCGTGCCGGATGTTTTCTGCCTTTTGCCATGAAGTCAAATGCCAAGGTTCTTATATATTCAATGATTTTATTCATCGTTGTCGTTATTATCTATCATTGTCAGGAAGTCGTCCTCTGATATTATTTTGACGCCTAATTGCTGTGCTTTTTGGAGTTTTGCCGGTCCCATATTGTCTCCGGCAAGTATATAAGTTGTTTTGGCTGATACTGATGCTACATTTTTTCCACCGTTGTTTTCTATCATTGCCTTATATTGTTCTCTGCTGTGTTTGCTGAACACACCGCTGATAACGAACGTCATGCCTGATAGTTTGTTTGACTGTTGTTGCTGTTCATTTTCAGAGATTTGCATTTGCAGTCCGTATTGGCGTAGCCTGTTAATGATTTCTATGTTTTGCGGGTCCGCGCAGTAATGGATTATGCTGTTGGCTATTTTCTCCCCTACTCCGTCAATAGCCATAAGCGTAGTTTTGTCAGCTGCTATGATATTGTCAATATTGCGCATTGCCATAGCTACTTGTTTTGCCACTGTTTGTCCTACAAAACGTATTCCGATAGCGAATAACACTCTTGTGAATGGGACTTTTTTACTGTCGTTGATGGCCTGTATGATATTGTGCGCAGACTTTGTTCCCATACGTTCGAGGTTGGCAATCTGCGGTGCGGTCAGTTGGTATATGTCAGCAATGTTAGTGAGTAGTTTTTGCTGATACATGAGTTGTATTGTTTCTTCTCCCAGTCCGTCGATATCCATGGCTTTCCGGCTCACGAAATGTATGATTTTCCCTATCCTCTGTGGTGGGCACTGGTCATTTGGGCAGTAGTGTGCTGCCTCTGCGGGGTCTTTGACGAGTGGTGTACCACATTCGGGGCATCGTGTGATGAATTCAACCTCAGGTCCTGCCATGAACGAGCGTTGGCTTATGTCCACACCTGTTATTTTTGGTATTATCTCCCCACCTTTTTCCACGAATACCATATCTCCGATATGCAGGTCGAGTTGTTTTATGATATCCGCATTATGCAGTGATGCTCTTTTGACAATGGTTCCCGCTAACAATACCGGGTCAAGGTTTGCAACGGGTGTTATTGCTCCCGTTCTTCCCACCTGATATGAGATGCTATTGAGTCTTGTGCATGCTTTTTCGGCTTGGAACTTGAATGCTATGGCCCACCGCGGAGATTTTGCCGTTAGTCCCAGTTCCTGCTGCTGATGTATATCATTGACTTTGAGTACTACTCCATCAGTGGCAAAAGGCAGTTGGTGACGTTGTTCGTCCCAATAGGTTATGAATGCCATGATGTCATCAATGCTGTTGGCGAGCTTTATGTGTTCAGAGATTTTAAAGCCCCAATGTTTTGCAGCCATGAGGTTTTCGTAGTGCGTAGTGGCCGGCAGTTGTTCTCCGAGCACATAATACAGATAAGCGTCGAGGTGTCGTTGTGCCACGATTGCCGAGTTCTGTTGTTTGATAGTTCCTGAAGTCGCATTTCGCGGGTTGGCAAAAAGTTGTTCTTCCTGCAATTCTCGTTCGTGGTTGAGTTGGTCGAATACTTTCCAAGGCATGAGTACCTCACCTCTCATTTCGAGTATTTTTGGGAAATCGCCCTGCAGTTTGAGAGGTATAGATCTTATTGTGCGTACATTGGCAGTAACGTCATCGCCTTGTATTCCGTCGCCCCGTGTGACGGCTCTTGTGAGCATTCCATCGTCATACCAGAGACTTATGCTCACGCCGTCGAACTTTAGCTCGCAGACAATCTGCGGTTTTTCTCCGTCAAGTCCTTTGACCACACGGTCATACCACTCCCGTATCTCAGCCTCGTTGTAAGTGTTTGCCAATGAGAGCATGGGGTAGCGGTGATTGACCTGTACAAACTTTTGGTTGATGTCTGAGCCTACGCGCATTGTCGGGGAGTTAGGGTCATACATCTCGGGATACTGTTTCTCAAGGTCCTGCAAACGGCGAAGCATGGCATCAAACTCGAAGTCAGAGATGGTAGGCTGCGAGAGGACGTAGTAGTTATAGTTGTGTTGTTCGAGTTGTTGGCGGAGCTCTATTATTTCTTCTTGCGGAGTCATGCGGGATGTTGTTTGAGGTATTCGACGAAGTTGTCAATGCGTTGCAGTTCAGCGGGAATGTTGATGCTTTGCGGGCAGTGCTGAACGCAGTGGTTACATCCAATGCAGTGGTTCGCCTGCCTTAGTTTTGGGACACGTCTGTCATAGTCCGCGAGGAATTTTTTCCTTAACGCCTTGTACTGCTCAGCATTGCAGTCATGTGGCGGCATGGTGTCGTCAGAGATACTTTTGTTATAATGCTGGAAGTTGCCTGGTATGTCGATTCCGTAGGGGCATGGCATGCAGTAGTTGCATGCCGTGCATGGCACTGCTTTGAGTTCATAGACATCTTTCGCTATGAGCATCATGAGTCGGTTTTCGTCGTCGGAGAGCGGTCTGAGCGGCGAGTAGGTGTTGACATTTTCGATGAGATGTTCCATATACGTCATACCGCTTAGCACCGTGAGCACGCCTTGTGGTGTTCCGGCATATCTGAAAGCCCATCGCGCCGCGCTGGACTGCGGTTCACGCGTTTGCAGCCGTGCCATGATTGATGGCGATAGCGATGCCAGTCTTCCGCCGAGCAGCGGTTCCATGATGACCGCCATGATGCCTCGCTTGTGCAGTTCCTCGTAGAGGTAGACGGCGTCAGTATTGCGCGGGTTAATCTCGTTAGCGTATTCCCAGTCGAGGTAGTTGAGTTCTATCTGGGCGAAGTCCCAGTGGTACTTTCCTTCGTTGTGCCAGCGCAGGAGCATGTCGAACACCGCCACATCGCCATGATATGAAAAACCGAGGTTGCGTATTCTGCCGTTGTTTTTTTGTTCCACGAGCCAGTCAAGTATGCCGTTATCTACAAACCGTCCGTAGAATGCTTCCATGCCGTTTTTGCCTCCTCCGGGCATTCCCACGCCATGCAGCAGCAGGTAGTCGACATAGTCGGTTTGGAGCTCCTTGAGGGAGTTTTCAAAGATTAGCTTCGAGGCTTTTGCCGGCCATGTTTCGGGTCCGAAGTTCGACATTTTTGTTGCTATGAAGTAGGCATCTCTGGGGTGTCTGCTCAACGCTATTCCTGTAGAGCGTTCCGAAAGCCCCTTGCAGTAAACCGGTGATGTATCGAAGTAGTTGACCCCATGTTCGAGAGCGTAATCCACCTGCTTGTTAACCAATTCTTGGTCTATCGGCGAGTCAGGATTTTCGCGCGCCGCACCACCTCCCTCTACCGGTAACCTCATCATGCCATAGCCCAGCAGAGAAACTTTGTCTCCAGTATTAGGATTGACTCGATAGGTCATGGTTCCTGTACCATCAATAACGTTCTGCGTGGCATCACCATGGCGCGATATCTTATCACAGCCCACAGCGGTAGTGGCACCCACTACTGCGGCGCCTGTCATAAGTTTTATAAAATCACGACGATTCATATTTTATTGAACAAGGAACAAGGAGTATTTACTATTTGACCATTTATTTTGTTGTTTTGTTCATTTATCCATTATATCGAACCCTGTCGTAGCGTCAAAACTAACGTCATATTCCTTAAAAGGACAAGAATCATTAATCATGCATAGACATGTTGCTGATGACCTTCGATGTATATTGCGCTGAAAGGTCGTGCCGGACATAGGTTTTCGCAGGCTCCGCAGCCAATACATTTTGTTACGTCCACAGCCGGAATTTTCTGGAACGGTTTATCTTTATACGGCACCATATTTATCGCTTCTACAGGGCAATGCCTTGCGCAGTTGCCGCACGACACATTATCGTTAAGTACCACGCAGTTTTCTTTTATCCACACTGCATGTCCGATATGTATATCAGTTTTTTCCCACACCTCGAATTCCTTTATCGCAGATGTTGGGCACACTTGTCCACATTGGTTACATTCAGGCCGGCAATATCCACGTTCATAAGACATTTCGGGTTGCATAAATCTGCCTGCGTCGGCAGCCGGTCTGAGAACATTATTAGGACAGGCACTCACGCAGAGCTGACATGCTATGCATTTTTTTGCAAATCTATCGTGTGTCACCGCTCCCGGGGGCAGTATATGGTGTTGGCGGTGCAGTATTGCTTTATCTGACACGGTTGCTACGCCACTATTGACGGCTGCCATAGCCTTTGCTGTTGTTGCCGCGACCGTGGCGGATGTCGTAGCCACTATCATCGCGCGTCGCGAGGTATCTATTTGCACTTCGTGTTGCTGGTTTTTACGATCTAAGGTATAGTGCAAAGCATCGAAACGGCACTTATCAATACAATCGCCACATACGACGCAACGCGAATAATCAATAGTACCATTGCGGAAGTCAATTGCCGAAGCTTTACAATTTTTCTCACATAAAGAGCAGTTGCGGCACTTATCTTTGTCGAACCGGACCTTGACAAGTGAAAAACGGGCGAGTAAGCTCAGCATAGAACCTACAGGGCATATTGTGTTGCAATATGTTCTGCCTGATTTGAGTGCCAATGCCACAATACATATCAATGTGAGCGCGGCAACAATCGGTACTGTAACACCCCGCAACCAAACTTCGACAGGAGTAAACGCGTAACTGCCGTGTTCCCATGCGATGTCAGCGATATAGTTATTAAGGGTATCGACAAGTGGTTTGAGCAAGGTATTGACAATCCTACCATAGGCAGCATAGGGTTCAAGAATCGTAGTCAGCGGCGCAAAACCCATGATGAGAGCTATAATAAAAATCATGAGTATCACATAGCGCAACGCGCGTTTCTCGGCAGAATAGTTAAATCTATTACGCTTTATCTTGCCTCCTATCCACGAGAACACGTCTTGCATAACGCCAAGCGGACATATCACGCTGCAATAGATTCTGCCGAATAGCAATGTCATCAATATCAGACCAACAATAGCGGTAACATTGAGTGCTAACACTGCCGGTATGAACTGAATTTTTGCCACAAAAGTCATATAGACATAACCATGCCACGTGATACCCAACAGCAAGAGCGTCAACGCACTGAAACAGATTAGCGCGAATATTATTCTTATCTTTCTAAGCATTACTCCACAAAATTATTATTTTTTTTTGACTTTTCAAAATAATTATCATTTTTTAAGAAATTGACAATAAAATTAAAAAAAATGATAATCACATGCTACTATTTTATGGTAATTTTGCATTATCAAGAAGTTCCAAACGAATACAACCTGAATATATGCAGCAGCCGCCCTCGTATTAATCTAACGAGGGCGGCTTATTTTATGAACTGAGTTCATTATCGGTTAGAAGCCGTTAGCCATTTTCATTGCTGTCACAGCACCTTCTATTCCTTTGTTGCCAAGTTTACCTCCTGCGCGGTCAAGCGCCTGTTGTTTATCAAAAGTCGTTAGCACGCTAAAAATTACCGGTGTTGTCCCGTCATTATTGATAGCCGTGATGCCGTTCGTTACTCCTTGGCAGATGTAATCGAAATGTGGAGTATCGCCTTTTATGACGCATCCGATGACAATCACTGCGTTAAACATATCGCTATCGACGAGTTTTCGGGCTCCATAGGTAAGTTCAAACGCCCCTGGTACGTGATATACCTCTATATTATCATGTGCCACTCCCGCCTGCGTTAGCGTGTCAACGGCACCTTGTAACATAGCAAAAGTCACATCGCTATTCCAGTCCGAGACAACAATTCCGAAGCGTTGGCTACGCAACTCATCGCTCGACGGCAGCTCGTCGGGATTATAACTTGACAAGTCTTGGGTCATAATTGTTTATTGTAGAGCTGCTATTCTTTTATCAGCCTCCTGCGCCTGCATACTTGCCGGATAATTGTCTTTGATTTGCTTATACACTTCGATAGCCTTGTCCTTATTGCCCTGCGCTTCGTACACACGACCTATTTTATTGAGGCTCATTGGAGCAATCATATCGTTATCCATCTTAACGGCTTTGTTGTAAGCGTCAATGGCATTGTCGTACTGCTGCATTTCCACGTAGCAGTCTCCAAGCAGTTGTTTGACCGCCGGTGCGAAGTTGATGTCCTTGACAGAAGCTTTTTCGAGCATTTCTACGGCTTCCTGATACTGACCGAGATGATAATAGCATATTCCGGCATAGGCTTTGGCGAGTTTGGCTGACGGAGTCATACTATAGTTGTCAATAATGGCGAGAAAACCTTCGCAGTCCACATTATCACCATCAAGAGCGACTTGGAAAGAGTCCACCGCAAAGTAGTCTTGGCATGTGACCATAGCCTGAGCCGCATCACTGACGCGTTTTTCGTACCAGTAATGTTTGATGGCGAATATGGCGAGTGCCACAACGACGATAACGCCAAGGCTGATTAACAGGGTGTTGCGATTTTTTTCGAGCCACATTTCGGACTGAACAAGAGACTCTTCTACATTAGCGAGTTGTTGATCGCTGTTGTTTTGTTGATTCTTCTTTGACATTGTGTATGTTTTGTTATTTATAAATCAGTTAGTTATGCTACGCAATAATTTCGTTGAGGGACATCTGCGCAACATTTTGCAAAGTTACTATTTTATTTTGGAATATCAAAAACAGGTGTCAAAGTTTTTTTCACTCCAAATAGTAAATTATCAAATAGAAAATGATTAAATAACTTGACTCGGCAACGGGACACGCCACGGCGTGTCCCTACAAATCAGACTATACTAAATAAACAGTTAAATATCAAAATAACAAAATAGTAAATGTTTGTTACCCCTCCGCCCTTCGGGCACCGGACTAAGGTATTCTAAAAAGCACACTGTGCTTTTCATCGAAAAATTTGCGGAAATATTGCAAATTTTTCTTCACCCCTTCCAAAGGCAGGGGAGGAGTGGCTGACGCGCTCAAACTCTTCTGCATCAAATCTAATGACTCAACTCCTCAACTTCTCAATTTCTCAACTTCTCAACTCCTTAACTTCTCAACTTCTCAATTTCTCAACTTCTTAACTTCTCAACTCCTCAACTTCTCAACTTCTCAACTTCTTACTCCCTACTCATTGCTCCTTGCTCCTTGCTCCTTGCTCCTTACTCAAACATAAAAAATAATTTTGCTAATTGGCGGAAAAAGCGTAAATTTGCGTTTATCATGAGAAAAACACTACTATTAATAATAATTAGCATTTTTGCTATTACGGCAATAGCTCAACCTGTTGTTACCTTCAGCAATCTTCGTTATTGGACTCCCTCGGAGTTGGCACCATACGTAGGTCAGACGATACGTCTGTCACAGCCTTGGCATATAAACAGTGTTCAGTCAGGCAGTGTCTATGGCGGTCCTCGTCGTAGTTTTTCGCCTACCAACATAGCCTTGCCCGGAAGCAGTGACTACGATCGTATCTGCTACGTTAACAATTCAGGTTTGGTACGCATGAGCGGTCTTGGTTTTACTCCCCGTATGGGTGAGATGCTCACCAACCTTGTCGTAACCGTTAACAGTACGACCTCTGTGACTGTTGTTGGCAGTCCGCAACGTCATTTTACTTACAGCGAGCTGAATACTCCTCCTAATGTAGGCAAACGCGACGAGATAGTATTGGTCTGCTGCATGAATTTGTGTTATTTTCTTGTTGAAAACCTTGGCAGCGGCAGTCAGGGTCCCACGAGTTCGAGTCAGCAGACATTGCAATATTCCAAGATAATCGATGCCTTGACGGCCATTGACGCGGATATTTATGGATTTGTAGAGATCGAGCAAGGTCAGGGTGCCCTGCAGAAATTAGCGCAAGGGCTGACGCATGCTCTTGGTCGCCAATTCTCATATATCAACGATGGTTTGTCGGCAAGCGGGACATGGACCAAGGCGGGCTATGTATATTGCACCGACCGCATAGAACGCGTGGGTAGCATGGTAAACGTAAATACCGGCGTAAAAAACCGCAAGAAGTTACAGACATTCCGCGATAAGGCGAGCGGAGAGAGTTTTGTGTTGGGAATAAATCATTTCAAGGCCAAAGTCAATGGTCCGAGTAGCGGTATTGACGCCGATCAAGGTGATGGTCAGGGAGCATATAACAATGCCCGTAAGGTTGAGGCGCAGGCTGTCTTGAGTTCTATAAATACTAATCTCTCCACTCTTTCCGATCCCGATATACTACTCATGGGTGACCTGAACGCATACGCCAAAGAGGATCCTATACGAGTATTTACTGATGCAGGCTATCGTGACCTGCACGAGATGTTTCACGCTGATACGGCATATAGCTACGTATATACCTATGGCGAATACACCGCCGGTTATCTTGATCACGCCCTTGCCAATTCGAGTATGGCTGCGCAGGTGTGTGGTGCCGCGGCATGGCATATCAATTCCGACGAACCATACAACAAAAGTTACCGCTATTCCGCTGCTGACAACAGCAAATTCCGTTGTTCGGACCATGATCCGATACTCGTAGGAATAAAGCTAGGAGACTATCATGCCAACAACCGCACATCCTTTGACAGTCCTGAAGCGTCTATTCCCATAGAACTGACGGTGGAGGGTGGTAATTATATTCTACGCGGAGCCACAAAAGGTTATTTGAGAATATATAGTGTAACGGGAGTGCTTGAGGTGAATATGCCAATCGATAGTGATGAGTTGATAATACCAACCAGTGGACTGCCTCAAGGCATTCATATCATCAACGCTTATGGTGGTCACAGTACTCTGCAGGCTAAAATTATCGTGAGATAAATTATTACCTTACAGAGAACTAAAAAATAAGTATAACCCATTATCTTTGTTTACTAATCAATAATCACTATAATAAAAACGTTTCGAAGATGTGTTACCCCGAAACGTTTTTGTTATAAATTTACAACAGTTACTAATGTTGACCATGTGGTGACTATGCGTCACCACAACGGCTTGAGCAACATTAATGCACTATGAAAGCCGATAAGGTCATGTCATTTTGACCGCAACTCCTCAAATTCTTTGATATAGTCCTCAAAGAAGTTGTGATTAAGCGCCACAGAAATTCTCAGTAAGTTCTCTGAATCTATGCTTCTGTTGTTAAAAATGCGATAGATTAGAGTTCTGTCACGACCAATCTGGTTAGCCAGCCATGTTACGCCGCGTCCTTGACGCTGCATCTCTTTTTTAATTTGTGCTCCGATATCAATCATAAAGTATCAGGCTTTAATAAAACAAGTACACATATACAGGCTTCTTTAGCCTATAACTTTGCAAAGTTATTGATTATTTTTCAATTAGCAAATTATTTGGAATTTTGCAACATAAGCGTTGCGGATTTGCTACACACATAAATCAAGAGAGCGACACAGGGTAAAAAAAACGAAACACAGAGCACGGAGGAGTTAAGAGTAAGGAGGAAGGAGGAAGAGGAAGACAAAACTTTTTTTAACAATTATGGGATATATGACACGACGTGTCAGTACCTGAATAGAACTGAGACTAAAACAAGTACGGACACGCTTTGGCGTGTCCGTACTTGTTAATCAAATTAATATATTATCAGATATTTATTTGGCTGTTTGAACCAAGCGAACAGCACTGTCATTGGTTATAGAACAATAATATCCCCTATCATCAGTATCTTTCAGTGAACTTAACATTGAATAATACTCTTTATTTTACGCTCACTACGAACGGGTGGTCAATAGCTGATTTGAATTCCGAAACGGCTTTGAACCAATCAGCGTCTGTTGGATAGCGCCATCCGTTCCATCCTCCGCCAAAGTAGTAGGTCATGGTGTCTGATACTTTATATTCGGTAAGCAGGCAATAGCTGCCTTGCGTCATCACCTCCCGGCTGGCTTTAGGCATCACCACAGCTGAGTAGTTGCGTCCCACGGGGCTGCGGTCCAACTCGTTAAAAGCGTTCTCGGCATATGCCAGTGTACCGTCAGATAGGTCAACGCGGTAGTTATCGATACTGTCATGCAGGAATATTCCTGCAGCGAGTTTAAGTTCTGCGATGTCTTCACCTTTGAGTGTTACCTCGGCTTTATTAAGCAGAGCTCCGGCGCATACCGTGATTTTAAGAGATTGCTGGTAAGACTTGCCATTGATGTGTATTGTGTCATAGTCGAGTTGGAATACTGTGCGCAGCGGACCCTGCTCAAGAACCTGATAATGGTCATAATGACCTTGAACAAGCAGGCTGTCCTGATAGTAAGGCGCTACACCTCCGCATCCGAGCGTATGCCCGACTTTATAGCAGTCGAGACCTTTCCCCCAGTTGATATGGTAGCTTTGACCTTTCTGGTGTTCATTATAGTAAAAAGTATCCACGATGAGTTCTTCGGTTTGTTTGAGCCAGAGATCCACACCGTTTGACGGGTTTTCATTTGCCAATGCCGGTCCGTACATACGGTATGCCGCTTGGTCGTTTTCCCATGCGAAATCGTCTTTGCGCTCCGGAACAAATCGTGCCGACACCTTATTTTGCGGTACTATACGCTGTTCACCGTCTTTTAGTTCGCGCCAATAGTATTGCACAGTGCTGTTTGCCGGTATAGAGGTTTGGAATAGCAGTATGCCTGTAGCGATGTCGTACTGGCAAGGCACAATATTGTCATCGATATCGGCGAGCACTCCCATTGCGTCAAGTCCTAATTGCGTGATGTTGAGTTCCACAAGTTCTCCATTACGATCAAAGTTCGAGTGATTGGATATAGTGATTGTTTTAGGTTTGTGGCATGCCGTGAGTGTAAAAAGCAGGGCAAAGAGCAGAAATAGCGTTTTCTTCATGTTAATGTTTTATTATAGTTTATAGTAATTATAGCAAGCGCTTATTATCGCTTGCTATAATTACTATTCTTGTCTGTAAAAAAAAGATGTTATTCTGGTTGTTTTCCTATGTATGCCAATATACCTCCGTCAACGTACAGTATGTGTCCGTTGACAGCGTTAGAGGCTTCTGATGCCAGGAATACCGCCGGTCCTGTGAGTTCTTGCGGGTCGAGCCAGCGTCCTGCCGGTGTTTTAGCGCAGATAAATTTATCGAAAGGATGTCTGCTTCCGTCGGGTTGCAGTTCTCGCAGCGGTGCTGTCTGCGGTGTTGCTATGTATCCGGGTCCTATGCCGTTGCACTGGATGTTATAAGATCCGTATTCTGAGCATATATTTCTCGTGAGCATTTTCAGTCCTCCTTTAGCGGCAGCGTAAGCCGATACCGTTTCGCGTCCAAGTTCTGACATCATGGAGCAGATATTGATTATTTTGCCGTGACGGCGTTCCATCATTGACGGCAGCACAGCTTTTGATACGATAAAAGGTCCATTGAGGTCTATGTCTATCACTTGACGGAAATCTTCGACTTTCATCTCATGCATAGGTATGCGTTTGATGATTCCGGCGTTGTTGACGAGGAT
>DGSV01000030.1 GCA_002394025.1 Bacteroidales bacterium UBA4353 | reverse complement strand
GCCACTCCTCCCCTGCCGAAGGAAGGGGAGGTGCCCGAAGGGCGGAGGGGTAACAACCATTTACTATTTACTCATTTACTATTTACTCATTTACTATTTGACAATTTATTTTGTCATTTAGCAAATTTGACAATTTACTATTTTGCCATGTGATTTATTTTCACTAAATTTGCAGTAATACCGTGAAAATTTATTTTCTAAGCTCTTTTGTAAAAACACGTAATTATGAAAAATATCCTTACCTTTTTGTTTACAAGGTCATTACGCATGTCCTTGCGGCTACCTATTACATTAATTTGCCTAATCCTATGCTCAACCACCGCTTTGGCTGATTATACTGCACTTTTTGGTGGCACATCACAAGCTAGTTCTGTTACATCACCTGTAACAATAGGGACAACTTCTGTTAGTTTTGCTTCTAGTGTAAGTTTTTCAAGTGGAACTTATCAGTTAGGCAGTGCGACTAACAATACAAACCAAAATTATTTTGAAGTAAATGCTGGGTCGTCAAAGATTAGTAAAGTAGCATTTTTGATGTCTGGGAATGGAAGTAACAAACGACTGAAACCTGCTTTATTGGGGTGGGAAACTGAAATTGAAGGAACAACATCGGCGGACTACTATGATTGTACTAAAGACATTACCATCTCTTCAAATTCATATGCTTCTGCTCAGTGGTTTGAATATGATGTTAGTGCAGAAGATTTGTCTATAGTTAGAATCTATAAAGGAACAAAAGATGGTAAAATAACAGTAGGTGATGAAGTAGTTCCAAACTATTCTGACCAAACCATTAGAATCTGGGGAGTGAAAGTTGAATTGAAGGCTACAACTTCCGCTGTTGAATGTGGTGCGGCGGCTACGCTGATTCCTGCAGCACTAGGGGCATATACTGTTGACCAGTGGTCTACGCCGTCGCCGCTGACATTCTCCGCAACAGCTGTTAACGGAGGAGAGCTGTCATATCAATGGTACCAATGGGTTGACGGCGATGCTGAACACGGTACTGAAGCGACAAAGATAAAAGCTGTGGGCACGGACGCCACAACAAATTCTTTCACCCCTGATGTAACAACTGCCTCTGTGCGCCACTATATATGTATCGTGAAAGAAGCCGGCTGCACAAATGAAGCTCGCCTCAATGTTGGTACTTATACCGTAAATGAGGCAGATATCCCCGATGGATCATGCGCTTACGAGTGGGGAGTTGGAACTTCACAAACTACTGCACCTGCTAATGGAAATAGTGTTACTATTTATAATGATTTTATTGTATCAAATTCCGGAGCTTCTGCAACCACTGCCACTGTGTATTCAGGAAGTGGTTCGCAGAATGTGTTACAGTCGGGTGGCAGCGGGAAGAATATATTAGGGTCACTGAATGGGAAAAACATAGCTTCTTTAGAGGTCGGAATTACAACAACGTCAAGTGGAAAAACGCGTTTCTTTGTAGCTTTCGCAAGCACTCCAACATTCAGTGCTGATAAAATAATAAACTTCACAAGCGTTACAGATCAGTTATTTGCCGGTGATGCTATAGAAAATGGAGCGAATAAATCAATAGTCTCAATTAATGCACCAGATGGAGCGAAATCTTTCGCCATTGCCCGAAATTTTAGTGATTTTGCAACTACTGCAACTACACAAAATAATGGTAATCGCAATATTTGGTATCTCAAGGTTTGTTCAGCTGAAAAATATTCTGTAACGTATGATGCCAATGGCGCTACCGGTACTGTGCCTACAGAAAACACTAAGTATTATCCTGGCGACGAAGCAACTGTACTCGGCAATACAGGAAATCTTGAAAAGACAGGGCTGGTGTTTGCCGGTTGGAATACCAAGGCTGATGGCACAGGCGATTCCTATGCTGCCGGCGATAAACTGACAATGGGCGATGAAGACGTAACACTCTACGCACAATGGGGAGCACCTTGCGATGGACCTGTTATTACTGCGCAAAACCTGCCTGGAAATGCAGGACTGAAGATGTTTGACGACCCTGTGGAAATGAGCGTGACAGCATCACCGCAAAATGGTGGTACGCTGTCTTATAAGTGGTATCAGAATACCGAGGGTAGTAAGTTGGGCGCCAATGTTATGGAGGCTGAAGGTACCAATAATTTGGCTACTTATCATCCCACAACGGATTATGCTCATACCCACTTCTATTGGTGCGTGGTAACGGAATCGGGCTGCAGCACCACTACGGAATCCAACCTTTCCGGCATAATCACTGTTGCAAAAGGTCGTGCCAAAGGCTGGGTGATATTCGACGGAACGTTCGACACAAGTTTCAATACCGGTGAGGTGACATATAGCGGCGCTACGGTAAGTTATGAAATTACTACCGAAGCGACAATGATAGATGTCAGCGCTTATACTAATAATGCTAATTCTCGTGACTATGAAAAAGCAATAAAAGTTAGCAAAACAAACGGAGCTACAGATATTAACAGATCTTTGAAATTTACTGTTCCTGAAGGTTACAAACTCGTAAAAGTGTCTATTGCCGGTTCAGGAAGTGGTAACAGAACAATATGTTTAGCGAGCAGTCTTGTGACAAGTGCCAGCGCAACTGATGTAATCGAAACTCTTTTGTCCGTGTCAGCTAATAAAATAACTGCTCGTGACTATGTATGTGACTTGCCGTCAGGAGATTACTATCTCTGCGGTGGTTTTGAAGGAGACTGGTATATTGCCGACCTTCAGTTAGTGCTTGAAGCTCTGCCTTGCACGGCTCCTACTATCAATTCCTTTACGGGGCATGATGGCATAGTGGATTATGGCAATTCGTTTACCTTGTCTGTCAATGCGACAGCCAATGACGCCAACGAACTGAAATATGAGTGGTGGTACTATATGGGTAACACCACTACCGAATATCATAAAATTGCTACGACAACCACCAACTCCATCACCATAGCCAATGATGGCACATATGCGCCGACAACGGACGTGGGTATGTATTTCTTTTACTGCGTTGTCAAGAGTCTGTCATGTTCCGCTCAAACTGCCGTTTCCGGAGCTAACACTTTCAATGCTTTGGTGTGTGCCGCTCCGACGTCGGTGGTGATCTCCGGCAGCTACTGGTACCTCGGCGGACAGACGTTGTCGCTCACGGCAACGCCGTCAGGACACACAGGAACGCCAAAGTATCAGTGGCAGAAAGAAACCTCGACCGATGTGTGGGAAAACATCGCCGGTGCCACGTCTGCCACTTATAGCAAGACCAACTGCGGCTACGGCGACAGCGGCTCATACCGCTGCGTGGTAACGACTGGCGAGGGATGTTCCAAAACGTCCGACCTTTACGGAGTTCACGTCTTCTCGCTCAACGGTGGTTATGATTCTGAGGCATGGACAGCCAACGACATCGTGTTCACCGCAGGCACATCAGGCACCGCCACGGTGCACCTGCAAGCCGGCAAACTATACAAATTCAAGGTCAACAGCAACTACGGACATTGGTATGGCAATGGCGGCAGCGACCCCGCATGGGACGGTTGGTACACGCTATATGGTTTCAGCAACTGGAACTTCGGAACCGATGGCGGAAATATGAGGCTATTCACGGGTCCTGAAGGAGACTATACATTCACCATCGATGTCGAGCACGCTTTCGATACCGGAGGACAATATGTTACTGTCAGTGTCGAATATCCTGATGTTGAGCACCCCGATGCCGGATATGTCTATTATAGTAATCCCAACGGATGGACAGAAGTAAAAGCTCATTGGTGGAAAGACGGAGACGGTAATTTTGTAGATTGGAATGATAGTCCCGCCATGTCTTCTACGACGATATGCGGCGCCACGTATTGGTATATGCCCAAGATGTCAGGTTATGACCGTGTCATATTCCGCAACTCTGACGCCTCCGCTCAAAGCAGCGATATTATCGTGGCTGCAGAAAACGGCGGACAATACTACGGCGCTGACAGCTGGAACGACTTCACGTCATATTCCGTAACCTATGACGGCAATGACGAGACCTCGGGCACTATGACGGCTGAGGACGTGATGTGCGGCAAGAGCCTCACACTCACCGCCAACGCTTTCGCCAAGGACGGTTTTACCTTCTCGGGCTGGTCAGCCAACGTCGCTGTTACCATAGGCGGTGCTTCTGTTTCCGCCGGCACGCTCATAGACGACGGCGCCACGCTGCAAAACATCACCGGCGACATCACGCTCACGGCGCAATGGCAGAAAATCTGCGCCACGGTGGATATCGTCAGCGGCACTTTTGAAGAAGGGACAAATAATGCCCTCGTGGCTACGGGCACGATAGGAGGTTCAGGGCAGTATTATCTGGCAACTGGCAAGAAAATGGACAAAGGCCGCTACACTTTCCTCAAACTCGCCAATGGTGAGTTAAAGTCCGGTGATGTGATTAAGATAGACCTTGCCCAACTGTCTGATACGCAGGATAATGAAGCTGTTGTACAACTTTTCACCGGTGACAAGGATTCCCACACCTTCTATGCCACCGTCAGCACGCCCGGCACCGGCGTTACTGCTTATACCCTGCCGTCTGACTTCCCCACTGGCATAACGGGCATCGGTCTCTACCGCAGCACTGACGCAGAAGGTAATACCTACAACGCCAACCCCTACGTCAACGGCATCACCATCTCTCGCCCCAACTGCGACGACAAAACAGCGCCGAGCGTTACCCTGAGCGACGGCGGCACAGTGCCATGCCCCGGAACAGATGTTACCATCACGGCAACCTCTGCCGCCGAGGCTGACATAACAAGCTATGAGTGGTACACAGCCGACAATACCAAACTCACAGGCTCCGCCAAGGCACTCGTGGTAGCACCTACGGAAGCTACTACATATTATTGCGTAGCATATACCGACCTATATCGTGTCAAGAGCGGTAACATCACTATAACGCCCGTCAATGTCAACTTCACCAGTGCCAACACCGTGCAGCTGGGTAGCCCGATAACGCTCACAGGCAGCAAGTCCGGCACATGGGCCATAACAGCCGGCAGCCAATATGCCACACTATCCGCCACAGCGGGCGAAACGGTCACACTCACGGGTGTAGCTCTGGGTGATGTTACCGTGCAGTTCTCCGCCGACGGATGCTCTTACAGCAAAACAATCACGGTAACATGCGCCACGGTGGATATCCTTGTCGCAACGGCAGCAAAAGGCACCACAAGTGGTGTTGCCGATGGCTCAATCGGCGGCACGTATCAAGGTAAGCTGCAAAGCAGTAGCACAAAAATATCGTCCAAGGGTTGTTATTATTTCGTAAAACTCGCCAACGGAGAACTCAAATCCGGCGACGTGATAACCTTCAACCTGTCTGTCGTCGCCACTGCCGTCAATGACGACGACACCTATGCCGGCAAATTGGTGCTCTTTACCGGAGACAAAGACAATCATGCTTATTATACCACATTCGAGGCTAATACTGTGGGAGACAATAGCTATACACTGCCGTCAGATTTCCCGAGCGGCATAAATGGCATAGGACTTTACCGCGACGACACATATTTCCAGAATCCCACCTTGGTGTCTGTCACCATCTCTCGTCCCAACTGCGAAAACAAGACAGCACCGACAGCAACAATCAGCACTACAGATGCATACGAAAACATCAAAGAGGGCTCAACAGTGACATTTACCGCGACAGTGTCAGACCCGTCAATAACATCAGGCAAATGGTATAAGGACAATGTGGTAATAGCCGGTGAAACAGACCTTACGCTTACCATTACTGCTACTGAAGAGTCTGCGAAATATCATTTTGAGGCTTATACCGACCTCTTCGCCGCCAAGTCTAACGAAATCACCGTGACGGTAAAACTACATGATTTCTGCGAGACCTTCGAAGGGGCATCTGGATACAGTCATGTTGCTGAAGATTTTACTCTATATGCTGTAAATGGCAGTGGTATTATTCAAACAGGTGCTACTTTATGCAGTAACGCTAGTATTAATGGTACAAGCACACAAGTCATAAATAGTAATAATTCCTGCTTTATTATTAAATTAAATAAACCTATAAGTAAGATATTGCTTTATGGTTGGAATACTAATCCAAGATCGATAAGCAAAGTTCAACTGTCGGAAACTGCTGAACAAGCTTCCTACACTGACATCACTTCTGCTTTGACTCTCAATAGTGTAAAAGAAGGTTCTTACCAAACACTGACGATAACAGCAGCAAACCATGGTGTTTTACCTAAAGATAAATATCTTTGGATAACATTTAGTGGTTCAGCCGCTATCTATCGTATCTGCGTTCTCTATAAGGAGCCGGAGGAATTTATCTTTGAGGCAGACGGAAACTGGAACACCGCAGCAAGTTGGAACTTCGGAGTAGTGCCGTCAGAGGTTGATAACGCCACTATCAATGCCGCGGCTACCATCAACACTCCCGATGTGGAAATCAATAACCTCACGATTGGTACCGGCAGCCTCGAAGTGGCTACCACAGGTCTTGTTACGGCTCATGGTACGCTGACCAATACTACTCATAACAAGCTCATAGTCAACGTTCCCGGAGGTATTGCCGCGGCAACGCGTGATAATGTCGCCGCACGTGTCAATTTCCATAGCGTGGCGAAAGTTGTCGATGGCAACTACCGCTGGCAGTATATCGGTTGGCCCTTCACGGCGCTCGCGGACGTGCACTGGCCTTTCAGCGGCTCTTGGCTCATGAGCCATAACCCGGCATCAGAGCAGCAATGGGATTATCTCCGTAACGGTGACGGGCTGACACCTTTCCAAGGCTATGCCCTCACGCAGGCTGCCGAGAAGGACTTCACATGGGACGGCATACTCAACAGCAATGAAGGTGTTACCAAGGACCTCACCTACGTGGGTAGCGACAATGACAACTGGAACCTCGTCGCCAACTCATGGCTCGCTCCGATAGACGTAGCAACATTCACTAACACCAACTTCACTAACGCCAACGCTTCGATATATGTCTTCAATACCGGCTCTTTCAGCGAGTGGGAGAATGACGGTCAGGCAGCCGCCAGTGACCTCGTGGATGTCGCCGGTCAGTACTCCACCATCAATGCCCTGTTGGCGAGCACCACGGGCTATGTGCTGCCGCCGGTACAGGCATTCTTCGTAGAGGCCACAGGAGCAGGAGCAAAAATAGAGCTCAACTACGAAGCTAACGTCCTCGGCACCGCCAATTCTCACAGCTCAACAGGCAGTCTGCGAACCCCACGCCGCAATACTGCGCAAGCTTCTGGCGTGAACGAGTTGACACATATCACCATCACTGTGCGCGGCGAACGATACGGCGATGTGCTGCATATCTTCGAGGGTGAGCAATTCACGACAGGCTATGACAACGGCTCTGACGGCAAAAAGGTGCTCGGAGCAATGACATCTCCGCAACTCTTCGCACAGACATCTTTTGGCGATATGGCAATCCTCGCCACGCCGGACATAGAGGGTACCACTCTCGGATTCCGGGCAGGTACGGCAGACCAAAACTATACCCTGACATTTGGTAATAACGACGGCACACTATATATCACCGACCTGCAAAATAATATCGAGACAGAAGTCACAGCAGGAGGCTCGTATAGCTTCTATGCCGATAATACCGACGACATAGTATCGCGTTTCCGCCTCTCACGAGTCAAAGCTGCAGCCCCGTCAAATCCCACAGGACTCGACGACTTACAACAGACAACGTATTATACGATAGATCATGGTATTCTCTTCGTCAAAGCCAATGCCAATGACACGATTAGACTCTATGACGCTACAGGCAGACTGATATTTAATAAGAGTAATGAGTCGGAAGTTAACATTGAATTGCCGCAACAAGGTGTATATCTGTTGCGTGTTAACAATACCACGCACAAAATTGTCAAGTAGATTTACTATTTGACAATGTACTATTTGACAAATTATTGTAATATTTGGTGATTTGCATGAAAAAAACTATTTTGTTACTGTCTATACTATCCCTCTCATCATTAGTTTGGGGAGTTCAAAATACCTCGATGCGCAGTACGTCCGCCTATCGTGATGTTCCTCGTCAGCGTGCCGAAAACGTCAACTACAAAGTCTTTCAGGCCCCCGGCTCGTCGGTCAACTACCTCGTTGTCTCTCCCCGTACGCATCAGGATTTTTCGCCCGCGGTTCACGCCATGCCCGTCATCGCCATGCCGCAGAGCGGAGCCGCGCGTGCCGGGCGCCGGTCAGGACTTGAGGCGGGATACAGCAACGTGCGTTTCCCGGCGTTCAACGTGCCCTTTGCCGCAGCCAAAGTCTCGGGAGGGCGTACAGCGGAACAAGTGGCTATGGATTTTGAGGATGAAACACCGGTCAGACAGAACACAGTAGCACCTCCGGGAGGACCTGTAGGACCGCCGATACCGCTAACGGGAAGTTTGCCGTGGTTAATCATGGCACTGATGTATTCTCTGAATACTTATCGACGCATATTCAATAAAAAATCGTAACTTTGCATCGTAAAGATGATATTATGAAGAAAGCACAAGAATATATTGACATCTTGCGTGAGCATGCTGATATATATACTTAGTAAAGAATACGGTATGACAGCATTGGCATTGTTTGGCTCAGTGGCTCGAGGCGGGCATAATGACAATAGTGACGTTGATGTTTTTGTTTCTATGCCGACAATGTTTTATCAGGCGTGTGCTACTAATTTGAAGAACAAAGATAATCCCCTCCTTTACTACAATGATTTGCGATAATAAGATTTTTGTTGGTCGCGGAACCGACAATGTTTATCTCTATCCTCGTATGGCAAACCGGCATGGCTTGATAGCCGGAGCTACCGGTACGGGCAAGACCATCACTCTCGAAGTCCTTGCCGAGTCTTTCAGTCAGATGGGAGTGCCGGTGTTTCTCGCCGATGTCAAGGGCGACATTGCCGGTTTGTGCCGACCCGGGCAGATGAACGAAAATATCCGTAAGCGTCTCGATAAGTTCGGCATCAACGACTTTGAATTTAGCCGTTTCCCGGTACGTTTCTTCGATGTCTATGGCGAAGGAGGGCACCCCGTACGCACCACTATTTCTGAAATGGGTCCCATACTGCTCTCCCGACTGCTGGGACTGACAGAGGTGCAGGAAGGTGTGTTGAGTATCATATTCCGTATCGCTGACGATAACGGTTTGTTGCTCATTGACCTCAAAGACCTCCGAGCCATGCTTAACTACGTCGGCGAACACGCCGCGGAATATACAACATCCTACGGCAATGTCAGCAAACAGAGTCTGGGAGCCATACAGCGCAACCTGCTGCAGCTTGAGGACGAAGGAGGCGACATATTTTTCGGAGAACCGGCGCTGGATATCAACGACTGGATGCGCACCGACGACTCTGGCAAAGGATATGTCAATATCCTCCATTGCGTGAAACTCTTTCAGCACCCGATGCTCTATTCCACATTCCTGCTATGGATGCTAAGCGAACTGTTCGAGAGCCTGCCGGAACTCGGCGATGTCGAGAAACCGCGTATGGTATTCTTCTTCGACGAAGCGCACCTGCTTTTTAAGGATGCACCAAAAGCGTTGATAACCAAAGTGGAGCAAGTGGTGAAACTCATTCGCTCAAAAGGTGTCGGTGTCTATTTCGTGACCCAGAACCCCAGTGATATTCCCAATAGTGTTCTCGCCCAACTTGGCAATCGCATACAGCATGCCTTGCGCGCCTACACTCCCGCAGAGCAGAAAGCGGTGCGTGCCGCGGCACAGAGCTTCCGCCAAAATCCCGATTTCAGTACCGAAGACGTCATCACGGACCTCGCGGTGGGAGAGGCACTTGTTTCGCTGCTCGATAATGATGGCGTACCAACCATGGTGCAACGCTGTAAAATCATGTGTCCGCAAAGTTCCATGGGAGCCATCAACGATGACCGCCGCCGAGCCGAAATACAAGCCTCGGATCTCTATGGAAAATATGAAAACGCCATAGACCGACAGTCAGCATACGAAGACATTATGGCTGCCAAAGAACAGGAACAACAAGACGAGCAGCAACAAGTCGAGAACAAAAAAACGACAAGTTCAGGCACCGGACGGCAGAAGAAATCGGCAATAGAAAAAGGCCTCAATAGCGGCATGAGCAGCGTCACACGACAGGTCAGCGGCAATATAGTGCGCTCGCTGACAGGCGGAAAGACCAAATCCGCAAAATCCATAGCCCAACAAGCCGGAACCAGTATCCTCTCAACGGTGCTCCGAGAAGTCGGTAACGGCATAATACGCAACCTCTTCGGCACTATGAGCAAATGATGACACGCCTGACAGTATTAATAATGGCTATAGCTATGTGCCTGACGCTCAATGCTCAGGACGCGCGTAATGCCGAAAAACTCTTCACCGCAGGAACCTATGACAAGGCTCTTGAGCAATATGAGCAATTGCTGCGCACAGCCCCCAATAACACTCTGTATCAGTATCGTACGGCACGCTGTATGCAGCAGACCGGGCGCTATGCCGCGGCAATACCCCTTTTCGAAAAATCAGCGGCGCGATATACCCTTGCTTATTACTACTTAGCAATATGCTATCGCAACTGCTACCGCTTCGAGCAGGCGCTCACAGCCATCGAGGAATACCTCGCCACAGAGCCAACAGAAGAAAACCGTATAAGCCATGCGGAAACCATGCGCCGCGAGTGCACCATTGCGCGTCACTATATGCGCCGCATAGCCGATATAGCCATCATCGATAGTCAGCAGGTCAGCCGGGAAACATTCCTTAACTGCTACCGCCTGAGCGCTGACGCCGGAACACTCGCCGTCAGCGGCAATACAGCCTCATATACCAACCAGCGCGGCGATCAACGCATAGAAGCACGAGATGGCATACTATGGCGTAGCGACAGACTCATTGATGGTTGGGAAGCACCACAATCACTACCCATTGACACTATGCCAAGCGTCAACTACCCATTCCTTATGCCCGATGGAGCTACGCTGTACTTCGCGGCACAGGGCGAAAAAAGCATGGGAGGCTACGACATATTTGTCACAAGTTATAATAATGCCACCGACCGCTATCTGACACCCGAAAACATAGGATTTCCCTATAACTCACCGGATAACGACTTTATGCTTGCCATCGATGAAAACAAAGGCATCGGCTATTGGTGTACTGACCGCCGTCAACCCGCGGGCAAACTAATGATTTACACCTTTGTGCCCAATGCCGAGACACAACTTGTAGGACCATGCTCCCCCGACAGTATGATACAGCGCGCCAGCCTTACAGCACCACGAATATGGCGACAAGACATGACTACGCGGATAAAAAACGATAACAAAGAACATCAAAACCACAAAGACAGCATAATGATAGAAATGGCTGATAACATAGTCTATCACCACCTGAGCGACTTCCGTTCTGACAGCGCAAGACATAACTACCTCATACTCGTTGACAGGCAAGAGGAATTGCGTACTCTGCGCAAACGAATAGAAGACATGAGAGAAAGATATCACTATGCCTCACAAGCCGAAAAAATAATGCTCAAGCAGGCCATTATCAATATCGAAAACGACATACAACAACATTTATCAGAAACCAACAGGCTCCTGATAAATATTAGAGAACAAGAGAAGAAAATGCTAAAAAATTAATCCTTGGCGTATTTAGCCAACAGACCGTACACCACAGGACCAAAAATTACGCATATCGCCGCACAAATAAGCATGGCATTACTCGTAGAACCGGAAAAATGATACACGGCAAGAATTACCACACCTATCAACGATAACAATACACCAAGATATTTCAGGTTGCTTTTCATAATATATTATTTTTTACTAAATTCCTTAAATAGACATTTGTCGTATGGCAAAGTTACTAATTAATTGACAAAAAACAAGGCTGTAGCACCATTATTTTGCAAAAAAAAACGTAATTTTGTGTACTTGATAACAGGTAATAGTATTTAGCGATGGAAAATATACTTGAAATACGTGATTTACGTAAATCTTTCGGTAACCATGAAGTGTTGCGTGGTGTTGAACTCACGCTTGCTCGCGGTGAAGTGCTCGGACTCGTTGGCGAAAATGGAGCCGGCAAGTCAACACTCATGAAACTCATCACGGGAGTGCTACGCGGTACAGGCTCTATCACCATTGGAGGCTATGACGTCACATCAAACCACCATCAGGCAATGAGCATGGTAGGTTACTTGCCCGAAAATAATCCGCTATATAATGAACTGTATATCGCTGAATACCTGCGTGATGTGGCGGCTTACTACCACCTTGACTCACACCTCGCCGACAAGCGTGCGAAGGAACTTATAGAACATCTGTCACTCGAACAATATACACGACAAACATTAGGCACACTATCAAAAGGTACGCGCCAACGCGTGGGGCTCGCCGCGGCGATGATTCACGACCCGGCATTGCTAATACTTGATGAACCTACCACGGGACTTGACCCACGACAACTCGCTGACCTGCACCAACTTATCAAAAGTATAGCCCCTCAGCGAGCTATACTGCTTTCTACGCATATCATGCAGGAAATAAGTGCGATATGCACACGAGTAGTGCTCTTGCGCAATGGCGTACTGCGGCCCACAACCACCGAGCAACTCCAAACAGAATTCCGGTAGTTTTCTAGCTTTCTATGCTTCCTATGCTTTTCTAGGGATTCTAGTTATTCTAGTATTTCTGGTTGTTCTAGTATTTCTAGTTGTTCTAGTATTTCTAGTATTTCTAGTATTTGTGGTGTCAAAAGCTCCTCCCCTACCTTTGGAAGGGGAGGTGCCCGCAGGGCGGAGGGGTAGAAACTTTCTAGCTTTTCTAGTTTTTCTAGTTCTTCTAGCTTTCTAGTTGTTCGGGTTTCATAGTTTTTTTGGGGGGCGGGGCGGCTACCGCGCTCCATTTACATTCAATCCGTGTCAAATCTAATGTCTCAACTTCTCAACTTCTTAAACTTCTCAACTTCTTAAATATCGTAATGGGAGGTGCCCGAAGGGCGGAGGGGTAATACCAATTTACTATTTGACAATTTACTATTTGACAATTTATTTAGT
>DGSV01000114.1 GCA_002394025.1 Bacteroidales bacterium UBA4353 | reverse complement strand
CGCATCATGTTGCGTTTGGTCTTTATGTTGATAATACCGCCTTGCCCTGAAGCGTCATATTTGGCTGACGGATTGGATATTATCTCAATCTTCTCAATCGTATTCCCGTCGGTGCCGTCGAGCATGGCTTTGAGTTGTTGGCCGCTTAGGTATGAAGGTTTGCCATCGATATAAATCTCAACTGATTTGCCGTTGACGGTTATATTACCGTCCTTGTCAATGCGCACGCCCGGGGCACGACGGAGAATATCATTACCATTACTGCCGGCAGCGAGTGGCGACTGGCTCACGTTCATGACCAACTTATCCATCTGTCGCTCTATCAGCGGTCGTTTGGCTTTTACCTCCACTTCTGCCAACTGCTCGGTCTCATCCTCTAACACAAAATCCGGTCCGCCGAAAGCCGTCTTATAGCCCACAAACGACGCCTGAAGGATATAACCGCTTTGGTCTTGCATTTGTTGACTCGCGTCTTGAGCCTTTGGTTTCGCGTCACCGGATTTATTATTTATGTCTTGCGCCTTACTATTTTTGACTTCCACACTATATCTCCCATTCTCATCGGTTATCGCACCTGTCACGAGCACCGAATCTCGACCAAGCACCGAGATAGTAACAAACGGCATCGCCTCACCCTTCCGATTCGTAACCTTACCAGTAATCGTCTCAGCAAAAGTGCCAACAACACCAATAGTGAGCATAATAAAGCTCAACAAAACATATCTGCCTTTCATAATCACCTTATCTTTAGTATAAAACAGAATTACTCTACTCTTATTTATTCCTTATGGCACATGCTTTTGATTCCATCGCAGCAAACATAAATCCCCACAATAAGGATGATGCAAGCCGCAAAATATGGTTCGTACACATTTTCCCACTGCTCCGACATAAAATTCAGAGGAATAATACCTGTCAAGTACAGCAATCTGAACACTGCCGCAATGGCCAATATAGCACCGATAATCGTTTTAAGTTTCATAACGCATAAATTTTTAGAGTTATACTAAATTTTGGAATAATACTATACTTTTGGAAGGCTTTATGCCATTTCCCAATTCCGCTGCAAAATTACAGCCCCTCGCTCACCTGCAATATGAAAAATCGGACATTTGACTTTCTCACCCGAAAAACACCGAGAAATCACCCGTCAGCGGAATGCCAAGCATACGGAACTGCCCCGGCGAGACGCACCCCATCTGCTGAAACTCCAATGCCGCATGGCTCAGGTCGTAATAGCCGTGACGGAGTACGGTGGCGAGCAAGTCGATTACCCTACCCTGCCCTGCCTGAAGTTGCATGTCCTGTATCGTTCTGTGAAAACGCCGAAGCCTTAGAAATTGCTTAGGCGGGATACCAACATACCTGCGGAATACCCTCAGGAACTGCCGCTCGCCAAGACAAGCCGCACCTGCCATCTGAGCCGCAGTAACAGCACCTCTCGCCTCGTCGCATACACTCACCACATCACATATTCGCTTGTAGTTCAAGTCTTCCGTATGTGGCAGCCGACCGAGAAAAAACGCATCCAACAGCTGCGCGATATCCTCCGCTTTCAGGGTGTTCTTAAAGATACGGTCGCAGTTCTGCAATCCCTTGTCGGCATACTCCTGAGCTGACAATATTTGCCCTGCAAGCCGTTGCATATCCACTCCCAACAGCGCGTGCATCGCCCCGGGCTCGAAGTCCACCATCATACCCTCAAACCAGCCGCTTACAGTCTTCAGACCAAGCGTCGTCTGGTTGGCACCGAGCAGTATCAGCCCGTCGCAAGTCTTGCCCCCAATCTCTATCACGGCATTGCGCACAAATATCAGACTGCCATAATTCGGCAGCAGCGGCTGCACGTGCTTGCCATTAACAAAACGCGGGTCATCCTCCGGCGGCTGCATCGTATCCGTCGAACCCTCCGCCCGCACGAACACATAGCGATAAACATATCGCCTTAGTGCCTCCGTCGGCTGTATGATTTGAAAATACATATAACAATCACATTATTCCAATCGCAAAGGTACAACAATCTTCCCAATTAACAAAATACCATCCGCCCCTTTCCTCTTCCAACGTCGCATACCATCTGCCCCTTTCTCCGTCCATTGCGTCGGCATTCAATGCCAATATCATCTCTGCCGACCTTCTCGTCATTATATCGGTCGGCATTCAATGCCGACCTCAGTTTTATTCCGCCCTCATATTTCCCCCTCTCACCCGAAAAACACCGAAAAATCACTCGTCAGCGGAATCACAAGCCTAATGCAAAGTTTTGTATCTATTTGCAGAAAAGCGAAAAAAGCAGTATCTTTGCGGTGTTAATCTGAATCATATACCACATGACTGTAAAAGAAGTCTTTGAGTTGCGCAAGCAGGGTAGGGTGGAAGAGGCTTATCAAACCATCCTGCCGATGTACAAAGTGCACCACGGGCACTACACCACCATCTGTATGTTTTGGTGCGGAGCGGATATGGCGAAACTGCACCTCGAACGCAAAGAACCACAACAGGCAGCGCGCATTATAGCGAGTCTGCAACGCCTCTATCCGTCATTGGACGACAAAGACCGCTCGGCGCATCAGGCATTGCTTAATCTTGCTATTGAGTTGGCTAAGACCGAGACGGAGCATTTCTCTTTCGTCCAATTTATGGATTGATGGGGAGTTGATAACCTGACCGATGACGATTGGAAAGCAGGCGAGAGCAATGGTCATCCGCTGCCTGCCCGCGGTCAGAAGATAGCCACCTTGCTCTTTCACGAAGCGCGGCGCTCGGACTCTGATGAGACGAAGAAAAAGGTACTGACTTTCATCGAAAAGGCGTTGCAACACCTCCCTCGTAATCGTAACCTGCAGCGCGCTAAGGCTATGTTACTCGCCCAGACGGGTGATAAGCAGCAGGCAATAAACGAATACCGTCGTCTTGCAAGATATGGCAAAGAGGCATATATCTTCAGCGAGTTAGCCGAACTGACTGACGATACAATTGAGCAGATTGCGCTGACAGTCAGAGCTGTGCAGTTGCAGCGCAGTGAGGCTTTTCGTCAGAAAGACCGCCTACGGCTTGCCCTGTTGCTTGCCGAAAAGCGACCGCAATATGCGCGATATGAGTTAGACCAAGTGATAGCACAGCGTCAGCGTGTCGGTCAGCATAACAACCGCCAAATCAACACCTTACTCCGCCAACTGCAAAACACCACTCCCGCCACACACACCGAGCAGCAAGAATTCTACACCAAAGCCATCAAGTGCTTGAAGTTATAAATAAGAGAGGAAGAATACGACCCACAGATAGACTAATAATTTTACGAGTAAGTTGTTTTAGTGGAGACTATTAACACGTTCATAAAATTGTCATTGGAGATTTCGTTCTGCATTGCATAAAAATCAAAAATCATTTAAATCATTGCTATTTATGGAATACATTAATGAAACATATGAAGAGAAAATAGAAATACCTGTTTATGACGATGAAAAGTATCCGGAAAAGGTTTTTTTTGATGCACCTCCAGATGTTCATTACAAAACAAAAATAAAATCTTTTAAATACGAAGATATTTTAGCCATTACCACAAAAGATTCTTCGGTGGAAAGTAAGTATCATTGTTCTCGCGGAGGAGCTTTAATCTTTGTCAAAGGTAGAGATATCCCATACCTAACTGAAGACCATTATTCAGTCAAGGTTATTTACAAGAAACTTAACCAAAATCCACTTTCTTGCCTATCAGGATTAAATCAAATTGGTTCGCCACGTATATATGCGAAATACGCTAAAATGATAGGCAATGAATATGTTTTACCTAATGGAGTGAGATTATACCTCACAAAAGATGCTGTTCGTAAAATAAAATTTATAAATCATATATGCACAAAAGGACCCAAGAAAACTTGCTTTTTTGAGACCAAGAAAAAACATCGCAAAAAATGAACCCTTTTTCCGAAACTTGCTGCCAACACTTTTTGGTTGTACCTTTGCAATGGATTTCAAAAGAAGTCTGATGTTTACCATATATGGAAACATCTGTGTATAACTATAAAAAATAATAATTATGTCTTGGCATTCAGAACGAGAACATCAAGATGCTGATTACGACAATCACAGTAATCAGTTAAATCCTAACAATGATGAGTATTGGAACTCACGCGATTAGGAAGTAAAGAATGTGGCAATCAAAGGCTGCCCTTGAATTGTCATGCTTAAAAATGAACAGAGGTGGTTTAACAGGCATTGACGTAACATAGTGCTACGTCAATGCCTGTTATTTAGACGAGATACTGAGTTAGTATGTGGTTGGTAAACCGTAAATAGAATAGATAGTGAATGTGAGATAGTGAGTTAGGTGCGCTTATAAGTATGATATTTTAATATGCGGAAAAAGTCGTGCATCATGATTGTATAAAGGATCTGCAAAAATAAGGCTTGCAGATTGCAATATGCAAATTTATTTGCATAGATAGATAATTTTACGTAACTTTGTGGCTTAAATTGTACAATGGCTAATAGTTGCCATGGAGAAACAACACTCAAAACGTGTTTGATCCCACGAAAAAGTGTCAAGCCTTGAGTCAAAAAGCATCAAATATCGTCTAACTGCTAAGCAGTGAAAGTGTTAAGTGTCGTGCGAGACACAAAAATCCGGCAGAGAGAAACAACGTCGAAGGAAAAGACAAAGATTTATGGCAGATATAGAGAAAAACCTACAGAGCCACTCCTCGCAGATAGCGGTTATTGCGGAACCGCTGATGCAGCAGTTACGGGAGCCATAGAGAACACCCGCAAGCGCGTTGCGTCGGTGGTAAGCGATGAGACGACGCAACTATATTGGAATGTGGGTAATGCCTTCAATACGTTTGTGCTGCAAGGCAGCCGTGCAGAGTACGGAAAACAAATTGTCGTATCAGTGTCACGACAATTGGTAGCCGAGTAC
>DGSV01000094.1 GCA_002394025.1 Bacteroidales bacterium UBA4353 | reverse complement strand
CAGGGCGCTTGGCTCAGCCTTACTGTCAACGGCGGATGGTATAGGTCTGTAAGCAAATCTAACGCGAAATTACCCGATGGTACTCCAGAATATAAGATGACAAGCCAATACGGTTCTTTAGGCGGCACTCTGACCGCCATGCTACCCAAAGATTGGATTCTGACTGCCGACTGCAACTGGTCATCACCGATGACAATAGGCTATTCGCGAAATGAGGCCAGCTACTTTATGAATTTCGGCGTTAGAAAGATGTATATGAAAAAAGGACTGATATTTAATCTTAACTTTCAGGATGTGCTGCGCTCCACTGTTTACAGCAGCCATAATCTTGCTCAGGGAGATGGCGTATCAAGCAGTTACCGTCTGTCATCTCGTAACCAACGTATTATGCTATCTGTTATATGGATGTTCGGTTCACAACAGAGCCAGCGTCATCGCCGCGTAGGTGATATGGAAGAGCTCAACCGCTTGAGCGCCGGAAACGGGGTCGGCAGCTAACCAGTCGTTAAATATTATACGCAGAAGGCATTTTACCACATAAGGTTAAATGTCTTCTGTCTTTATTGTTCTGTATCTGACACACTTTATTCCGCCCATGAGACATCCTTTTTTTTGAACTGTATAGGCGAAAGTGAAGTATGCCGTTTGAAAAACGTACACAAACGCGCTGTATCCTCAAAATGCATACTATCAGCAATTTCTTGTAATGTCTTGTCAGAATTCTTGAGCATGATTTTAATTTTTGTCACGACAGTTCTATCTATCCATTCTTTTGCCGATTTTCCGCTCACCTGTTTTACTATAGTGCTGAAATATCTCGGCGAGAGGCATAATTTCCCTGCATAATACTCCATCGTTCTGTATGTATCAACATGTTTTACAATAAGAGCCATAAAGTCAGCAAAGAGTTTCTTATTTCTTGATATAGCCTCGGCATTGCTTGCTTCAAATGGTTTCCACACACTATCTACATACCAGAGCAAAGCTCTCACCAACTGCAGAGTTACTAATCCATTACTTTCTGCAAAAGCGATATTTCTTTCAATAAGGTCTATAAGGTCTAAATAATACTTTTGTTGCACAGCATCAGGTTTAAAAATCGCATACGGTACGTGTCCGTCCAAAATTGCCGGCATGCCACCACTAAGCGCCATATCCAACAATTCATCAGAAATAGTTATAGCACATAGCTTTACATCGTCTGAAAAATCTTCTATGGCCGTCAATACACCACTACCAATATACACGAAATCGCCTGCCTCAATGCGCTTCTTTACAAGATTTACAGTAATCTGTGACCAACCACATTCTATAAGATACAGACGAATGGTATTAAAGGCAATAGGCTGCGAAAAATAAACATGCGATAAATGAGGGATGGTTTGACGAATAATCACGCAGTGACGGGAAATAAAATTATTAGTCAACTCGTCCACTTCGTTTAGTATTGATTTTACAGTACCCAGAGAGAAAGTCCTAACCATGATAATTTTGCAATTTGATACAAAAATAGCAATTATTATTGATATTACAAGTGATTTTAGTACATTTTGATAGTTTTTTCCACCGAATACCAAATAGTTGTTTCAAAATACTTACATAACTTTGCGGTAGAAAATAAAAAGAAGAAATATGAATAAAACATTATTAGTTGTTATTATTACGATTCTCGCGGTCCATATCAATGCCCAGACTATCGAGGAGTGTCAACGTCTAGCTGTCGAAAACTATCCATTGATACGTCAATACTCGTTGCTCGACAAGACTTCAGAACTGACACTCTCGAAGATAAAACGAGGTTGGCTTCCCCAAGTCAATTTTTCGGCACAAGCCTCGTATCAAAGCGATGTCACGGCATTTCCTGAAGCAATACAATCTGTGTATCAGCAGCTTGGTATAGATATGCAAGGTCTTCGCAAGGATCAATACCGTATAGCCCTTGACGTCAATCAGGTTTTATATGACGGAGGTGTTATGAAACGCAGTAAGGAAGTTGCCAAGGCGGAATACGATGTTGAGAAAAGTGCTGATGACGTTAGTTTATATGCTATCAAGCAGCGTGTCAACGAGCTGTATTTCAGCATACTGCTCACAGAGGAACAAATCATTCTTGAAGAAGATTTGTCGGAAACGCTACTTACTAACGAGCGAAAACTTGAGAGCATGGTTCGAAATGGAACAGCCTCGCAAAGCGACCTCGATAACATCCGTGTAGAGCGTCTTACAACCATGCAACGTCTCAATGCTGACCGCTCAGCGCTCAATACCCTCTACTCCATAATAAGCGTACTCTGCGGCAGTGACATCAAACAACTTGACAAGTCTTCGTTATCAACAATGATAAATAACGATGGTTTGCGTCCCGAACTCAAAGCCATAGATGCACAATTAAGACTTTTGGAAACAAAACGCAAACTTGTCGGCACAGAAATAACACCACGTATCTCGCTATTCGCCACAGGATTTTACGGCTACCCCGGCTATAATCTCTTTGAGGATATGATGAGTCGTAAATGGTCACTGAACGGTATTGTAGGAGCCCGCCTGACATGGAATATCGGTGCTCTGTATAACAGGAAATTGGAACTCAACCTGATAGATTTGCAAAAGCAAAAAGCAGAAAACAACAGAGCTATATTTATGTTCAATAACGACATAGAGCAAACACGTCATAACGAATCAATAGAGCGCTATAAAGCAATGATCAGTTCTGATGATGAAATTATCGAACTACGCAGTTCAATACGTAAAGCCACAGAGTCGAAACTTGACAATGGAGTGATAGATATTACTGATTTGCTACGCGAAATCAGCAATGAAACCGCAGCTCGTCAGCAACGTGCCACACATCAAATTCTTATGTTCAAGGAAATCTATGACCTTAAACTCACTAAAGGTGAATAAGTTAATACCCACAACCCACAGTAAATAAAATAATCAAAACAGTAAGTAATATGCAGTACATTCGTTTTACAATTATTATTTTTATCTTTAGTGCTCTGTTATCCTGCTCCGGCAAGCACGATGATTTCGATGCTACAGGAACTTTTGAGGCGACAGAAACAACACTCTTCGCACAACAAAACGGTACTATCCAACTCCTTGACACGGAACTCGGTGACAGCGTTAGCACCGGAGAGCAGTTAGCCTTGATTGACACCACCACCATCATGCTGCAGATTCTTCAGGCACAATCGGGTAAAACAGTTATTCAAAATCAGAAACCCGATCTTGAAAAGCAAATAGCTGTCACTCGCCAGCAGCTCAATAAGGCGCAACAGGAAGTACAACGTTTTCAACGCCTTGTGGACGATGGTGCCGCTCCTGCCAAAAGTCTTGACGATGCCCGCAGTCAAGCGGTTCTGCTGCAGAAACAACTTGAAGCTCAACAGTCAGCACTCAACAAACAAGTAAGTACACTCACTGCTCAACAAAGTACCACAGATGCGCAGATTAATATCCTGCTTAACAGTCTGAAGCAATGCCATATTTGCTCACCGATTGACGGCATAGTGATAGAGAAATACGCTGAATGCGGCGAGTTGGCTGTTGTCGGCAAACCAATTCTAAAAATTGCTGATATGCAGCATGTTTTCATTCGTGCTTACATAACATCGTCTCAATTATATGACATCAAACTTGGGCAACGGGTAACGGTATTTGCTGACTTTGGCACCGACAAGCGAAGAGAATACAATGGCATAGTGACATGGATATCATCTACCGCTGAATTCACTCCCAAGACTATCCTCACCAAAGACGAACGGGCGGACTTAGTCTATGCCGTGAAGATAGCAGTAGAGAACGATGGTTACATAAAACTCGGTATGTATGGCGAGGTAAAATTTTGATGTTACACTACTAATCATCGAACAATAAAGTCATGAACTTTCTTGAAATAGAAAATATCGAAAAGTCCTATGGTAATGTCGTGGCTCTCAAAGATGTTTCATTCAGTGTAAAATCGGGTGAGATATTCGGATTGATAGGTCCTGATGGCAGTGGCAAAACGACCATGATGCGCATAATCTGCACCTTATTACTCGCTGATAGAGGCTCGGTGCGTGTCAATGGTCTTGATGTCATCAAAGACATGAAAGCCATCCGAAGTCAGATAGGCTATATGCCCGGAAAATTCTCGCTCTACCAAGATTTAACGGTTCGTGAAAACCTTGATTTTTTCGCAGCATTATTCAATACAACTGTCGCAGATGGATATGACACCATCAAAGCTATCTACCGGCAGATAGAGCCTTTCAGCGATCGGCGTGCCGGAGCGCTATCAGGTGGTATGAAACAGAAATTGGCATTGAGTTGCGCACTCGTCCACAAGCCTTCCCTACTCGTCCTCGATGAGCCCACCACGGGCGTTGATCCAGTGAGCCGCAAGGAATTGTGGGATATGCTTGGTGAGCTTAAGGCGTCAGGGATAACCATCATTGCCTCAACACCATATCTTGATGAGGTACGTCGCTGCGAACGCGTAGCATTTCTCGACCATGGCACGGTGCGCGGTATCGGTACACCGGACGACATTCTCAATCGATTTGCCGACATTTTCAATCCGCCAGCCCTCGGCAGCGATACACGTCAAAGCCAAAACGATGACGAAGTGATTAAAGTTGAGCATCTGGTGAAGGCATTTGGTGATTTTCATGCTGTTGATGACATTAGTTTCTCAGTGCATCGCGGTGAGATATTCGGTTTTCTTGGCGCCAATGGCGCCGGTAAGACCACCGCCATGCGTATGCTCACAGGCTTGAGCCAACCTACATCGGGCAAAGGTACTGTTGCAGGCTATGACGTAAGTACCCAATATGAAGACATCAAGAAAAACATCGGATATATGAGCCAGCGTTTTTCGCTCTACGATGATCTCACTGTCAGGGAGAATCTACGTCTCTTCGGTGGCATATACGGAATGTGTTCATCAGAGATTGAGCGAAAGAGCAAAGAGTTACTGGAACAACTGCAATTCGCAGACCACGCTGATGATTTAGTTGGTAGCATTCCACTCGGTTGGAAGCAAAAACTGGCATTTTCAGTATCCATATTCCATGAGCCTCAAATAGTATTTCTTGATGAACCCACGGGAGGTGTTGACCCCGCGACCCGACGTCAGTTCTGGGAACTGATACTAGGAGCAGCAAAGCGCGGCATAACAGTGTTTGTCACCACACACTATATGGACGA